>QHMY01000232.1 GCA_003218305.1 Verrucomicrobiota bacterium | reverse complement strand
CGAAGCATTTCGGCGAGACCGCCGTCATCCGGTAATTGCGCGCACCGGCCGGCAGGCTCTCGCCGCTTGTCATCCCGAGCCGCGCAGACGGCGAGGGACTGCGGACTGCCTTGTTAAGCGGCTCTATCTGATCGCGGTCGTTGTGCCTTAGATCGGGCCGCGTGCGAAAATCTGTTTTGTCATTCCGGGCGAAGTCGAAGAACCTCTGGCTCATGAAGCGCTTCAGTTTGCTCGCCTGCCTGGCTTTCGTAATCGGCGTCATGTCGCTCGGCGCGGCGCCTCCAAATAAGATCGCGCTCGTCAACGGCACCCTCATTAATCCAGGAACGGGCAAAGCCGTGGCAAACGCGCTCGTCATCATCGAAGGCGATCACATCAGCGCCGTCGGCGATCAGGCCACGGCGGGCTCACCCAAGGACGCGCAGGTCGTCGACTGCAAAGCCAAGTTCATCCTGCCCGGATACATCGACACCCACGTTCACTTCTTCCAATCGGGCGACATCTACACCCGCCCCGACGCCGTGGATCTGACGAACATCCGGCCCTATAAGGACGAAGTCGCCTGGATCAAACGCAACCTGCCCGACACCTTTGGGCGCTACATCCGCTGCGGGATCACGTCCGTAGTCGATGTCGGCGGTCCGATGTGGAATTTCGAGGTACGCAGGATTGCGAACGCAACCGAGAAGGCGCCTCGCGTCGCCGCTGCCGGCCCGCTCATTTCCAGCGTCTCGCGGCCGCAGCTCGATCTCGGAGATCCGCCCATCGTCAAGATCGACACGCCCGAGCAGGGCCGTGAAATGGTGCGCAAGCTCGCCGCGCAAAAGCCCGACTACGTCAAGATCTGGTACATCGTTCCGCCGGCGCAACGTGCGGAACGTATCACGCCGAAGCCTGGCGAAACCGGATCGCCAGCACCCGTGTCTGGCCAATCCGACGCCGAACGTGCCGCGATCTTCCGCCCGATCGTGCGCGCCGTTATCGAAGAAAGCCATGCGCGGAAACTGCGCGTGGCAGTTCATGCCACCGAGTTGGAGGCGGCCCGCGCCTCGGTCGAAGAAGGCGCCGATCTGCTCGTGCACAGCGTGAACGACAAGCTGGCCGACGACGCGTTCGTCAAGCTGATGAAGGAGAAAGGAACGGTTCTCACGCCCACCCTGGTGGTTTTCGAGCGGTATGGCCGCACCTTCGCGAACAAGCTGAATTTCACCCCCGAAGAGAAAGCGTGGGGCAATCCGGAAGTAATCGCCTCGCTCGACGTCACCAAAATTCCTTCCGACAAGATGCCGGAACGGCTCAAGAGCGCGATGGCGAATCCCGATGCCGTCCTCGATCGCATCCGCAAGACCTACGAGATCGCGCTCAAGAACCTGAAGACGCTCCAGGATGCCGGAGTCATTATCGCGGCCGGCACCGACGCCGGGAACATCGGCACCATTCACGGCCCCGCGCTTTTTCGTGAGTTCCAACTCATGAAAGAGGCCGGCCTGACTCCGCTGCAGATCCTTCAATGCGCGACCGTCAACGCTGCCCGTGTCTTCGACACCACCGGAGGGACGAGCTTCCGTTCGTCAGCTTCTCCGAAAATCGGCACGATCGCGCCGGGCAATTTTGCCGATCTCGTCATCGTGAAATCCAATCCGCTCGAAGATATTGCCCACGCGTCCGACATCGACAGCGTGATGAAAAACGGCGTCCTGTATCCGGCGGACTCACCGGTTCGGTGAAGATTGTTTGAATATTCCCGCCCCGCCGCCCATCTCTCTTTAAGTATGAAGCCCGGCAAATTGCTCCCATTCGCAATCGCCGCCCTTGTTCTCCTGCTGCTTCTTCTCGGCGTCCGCGCCGGCGACAAGAAGGTGGATGTTTCAAAAATCCACGGCCGCATCCAGTACGTGAGGAGCTTCCCCGATTACAAGGTGCAGGCCGTGACCAGCTTTCCCGATCTCCGGGTCCAGGTGGTGGAAAGTTTCCCGACGGCTCCGGGTCAATGGCAGATCGTCGATTCGTTTCCCGATTACAAAATCGAGATGGTCGATTCCTTCCCTGATTTCAAAGTCCAATTCGTGACCAGCTTCCCCGGCCCGAACAAGTAAACGAGCTACCCAACCCCGAACGACTCCTAATCCCAGCCGGGCCGCTCACTGTGCTGCGGAAGGACGGAGCCTGAGTAGTCTGATGAGTGCGGAGCGGGGGGATGAGTGCGGTCATAATCTTGATCCGACATCAACGGTCGATCCGCGCACCCACCTAGGAGAAGCGCGAAAGCCGCAACGAGAAGCGCAAAAACAGTTTTCATTACTCAACTCTACCGATGCATACATTTTGGAGCAGAGGCAAGCGGCAACTGAGTCCACTGGAGGGCGGAGTTCCCGCGACGCCACGGGTCTTCCGCGGGCTCGCAGGCGCTCGTCCCTCCAACGCCCAGCGGAAATCAAGAACCGCGGTCGGCTGCGTCGGCCACATTTGCTTCGCGAAAATCCGGCAGTGCGGTGATGATAACGCTCGATGGCAAGCCGGAAGCGCACCCGATGGCGGATTCCTGCGGCGGTGGCTGGTGTCGTGGCGCTCGCCGGCACACTTACGCTCTTTGTCCTGAATCCGCGGCTCACCCGCTACATAGAGAGTGACGCGTTCCGGGCGGAGCTGGAAAAGCAAACGGCGCACGGATTGCATTTCCCGGCGGGAACGTACGGGCCAATTCGGCGAACGGGGTTCCTGACGGCGTCGAGCGAGAGTTTCCGGGCGCAAAATGGCCGCAAAGCGTTGACCTCGATGGATGCGCACGGGATCACGGCGACCTTTAATCCGCTGGGCGTGCTCTTCCGACGATGGCAACTGGATAGCGTCCGAATTCAATCCGGCGAAGTCGGCATCCAGACCTACGAGCCGAAACCGGAACCCTCGCCTTCCAAGCCGTGGTATCACATTTTCTTACCAAATCGCGTTTATCTTCGGCAGGTCTGGTCGGAGCCCGCCGATGTGACCTGGCGTTTTCGAAATAAAAAGGGCGGTTTCTTCGGAACCCGTCTGCTCATTACGCCGCATGGCCGTGATTTCGTCTACCAGGCGAACGGCGGCACGTTGAAATCAGCGCTCATTCCCGATCTGCCCCTGCGCCACACCCGCCTGCTGATCACGAAGAAGCTGCTGACGCTCTACACGCTCGATCTCGCCGCGGGGCCGGAAGGTGGTGGCGCCGTTCATGCCGAGGGAACGGCCGGAACGGGTGAGGACAAGAGCGTCGATTTCAAATTAACGTTCGACAAGTTGCCGGTGCGCGACTGGTTGCCGGCAAGTTGGAAGAACCACGTTGCCGGGACCGCGGTTGGGGACCTTCATTGGAAAGGGAAGAATCCGAAGCTCGAGACGGCCTCGATTGAGGGCTCGTTAGAGGTGCGGGAGGGGCGCGTCCGCAATCTGCCGTTTCTGGAAAAGCTGGCGTCGATTACTGGAAAAAAATCGATCGAAAACCTGGAACTGAACGAGTGCACCGCCGAGGTCCATTGGGAAAGCCCGAAGCTGGAGATCAGGAAAATCGCGATCGAGGACAAAGGGAAGTTTCGCCTGGAAGGTTTGGTCTCGGTCCGGGAGAAGTCGTTAGGGGGCGCGCTCCAGCTTGGCGTGGCGCGCGAATTCCTAGAATGGCTGCCGCGGCCGGAAGAAGTCTTCGCGAAGGAGCGGGGCGGCTATCTCTGGACCACGGTGCACCTGTCAGGAACCATCGAGCAGCCAGGACAGGATCTCAGCCCGCGGATCATCGAAGCTTTGAAGGAATCGCCGGGCGATTTTCTCGCGCTGGTCTTCCGTTTCCTGGGCGATTGGCTGAAAAGCACGTTTGGCGGGGAATGATTTTCCGCGGTGGACAATCGCGCTGGGATTCGATTGATTGCGGCGTGAAGAAATTCCGAAGGCTGGCTGTCGTTCCGGCGCTGATTTGGATCTGTTTGCCGGCAGCTGGGATCGGGGCTGCGACTATTGCGGGTCAGCAAGTGCAAACTGGGAAAGCGGTGGAGATTCATTTCCCGGTCTCGAAGTATTTCCAGGACATCGCCGCGCAGGGCGGGAATCCGCGCGTCGAAACGGGTCGTGCCGTCCTGACCTTTCCACCCGGTTTCGACCCAGCCCGGCGCTGGCCCGTCCTGATCGTGACTTCCACGACGGACTTTAATCGGACGAGTCCGATGGACGCGGAATGGTATCGCCCGCCCGCAGACGCCGAGGGATGGATGATTCTTGCCTCCGACGCAACGATCAAGCCGCTGCACGATTCGACGCCGTGGCGCCTCGGCATGCTGGGTGCCGCGTTGGAAGCATTGCGCAAAGAATGGCCCCAAACAGCCAGGTGGCCTTTCGCCTTTGCCGGGTTCTCCGGCGGCGCGAAACGAAGCTGTATCCTGGGGGCGATGGTGGGCAAGTCGCACTCGATCAATATCTGCGGCTTCTTTCTGTCCGGAATCAACGAAGACCGGATGACCCCCGCTTACCAGACCTA
>QHMY01000205.1:29710-46299 GCA_003218305.1 Verrucomicrobiota bacterium | reverse complement strand
GGATAGCCCGAATCTCCCCGGATCGAACGCAATCGATTCCGGCTGCCTCGCTCGGATTCGGGCCGATTAATTCTTTCCAAGGCAATCTTGACCAGGAGTGGAACCGCAGCGATGGCGCCGACTGAGACGAGGGCGATGGCCGTGGCTTGACGAAGAGGGCGGCGGATCTTATCCGCCACGAGTATCCCGACGCCGAGTCCAATCGCCGTCCGGGTCAGGGCAAGTAATCCATCGAGCGGAATCTGTTCCGCCGTTTTTGGAATGGATATCGAGAGAGACATCGCATACCCTTATACGTCTCGTTTTGAAAAAGGAAACGGGAATCTCACGACCCGGCTTGAACGGGTATCGGCGGCCGTTTCGCACTATCAATCATGTCCAATCCGATCTATGCGCTCATCCTCGCCGGAGGGAGCGGCGAGCGTTTCTGGCCGCTGAGCCGCCGGAGTCGCCCGAAGCAACTTCTGCGTCTCGTCGCGAAACAAACGCTCCTGGAGCAAACGGTGGCCCGGCTCGATGGCCTGGTCCCTCGCGAGCGCATCTTGATCTTGACGAATGTCGATCAGGAAGCCGCCGTCCGCGAGCTGCTGTCCGATTTGCCGAAAGAGAACATTGTGGCCGAGCCAGCCAAGCGAGACACGGCGGCGGCAGTCGCTCTCGGCGTCGGTTGGGTCGCCCTCCGAGATCATTCGGCGACGATGATCGTCTTGCCGGCGGACCACGTCATCAATGATGGCGCAGCCTTCCAGAAAACTTTGACGACGGCCGCGGCCGCGGCTGAAGAAACGGGCGCGCTCGTGACGATCGGCCTCAAGCCGACCTGGGCCTGTCCCGGGTATGGTTATATCGAACTGGGGAAAACGATCCGCCTCCGAAATAGCGCTACCGACGCTGCGGTTCATCAGGTCGTTCGTTTTCGTGAAAAACCGAACGCTGACCTTGCCGAATCGTTCGTGCGCAAGGGGAATTTTCGCTGGAACGCCGGCATGTTTGTCTGGTCGGTGCCGTCGGTCCTGAGCGAATTCAATCGGCACACGCCTGAGCTGGCCAGCTTCATCTCTCAGGTGCGCGCCCGGGACAACTTTGAAAAAACGGTGCGGGAGCGGTTCGCGAAGCTGCCGAAGATTTCTTTCGATTACGCCATTATGGAAAAGGCCGACCGCGTCCTGGTGGTCGAGGCGACCTTTGACTGGGATGACGTCGGGAGCTGGCCCGCGGTTGCGAAGTATTTTGAAAGCGACGCGAAGGGCAATGCGGCCAATTGCGAAATCACGACGCTGGATTCAACGAACAATATCGTCTTCAACCCTGACGGCACCAACATCGCGCTGCTCGGAGTGCACAACCTCATTGTGGTCCGAACGGCGGACGCCATTTTGATTTGCCATCGCCATCAGGCCGAGAAAATCAAGAACCTGGTCGGCAAACTTCCCGAGGCCCTTCAGTGAGCAATTTGTCGATTCGGCGACGCATCCTGGGCGTGGATTTTGGCCGCGCGCGAATCGGTATCGCCGTTTCGGATGAGCTCGGCCTCCTGGCTCACCCGGTGAAAACCATCCCCGCATCGCGCGATGCGGCAAAACAGATCGCGGAGATCGCGCGCGAAAAGAATGTGGAACGAGTGGTGATTGGCTTGCCGCGCCATATGAATGGGAGCGTGGGCGAAGCCGCGGGCGAAGTGCTCGCCTTCGCGGAAAAATTGCGCAAGCTCCTTGCGTGCGAAATCCTGACCTGGGATGAGCGTCTCACTACGATCGCAGCGACTCGTGCTTTGCGCGACGGCGGTCGGACGGCCCGTGATTCCAGAAACGTTGTCGATCAGGTCGCCGCGCAAATGATCCTGCAAGGGTATCTCGACGGTATTCAAGGCGCGGAGCAGAGCGGTCGAGAAGTTCCCCCGGGCAACTAGATGCGGTCGCGCCTCAAGCTGATCGTTTCCTACGATGGGGCGACGTTCTCCGGTTGGCAGAGCCAGGCGAACCGCAGCACGATTCAGGATCGGTTGGAAACCGCCTTCGAGCGCATCTGTTCCGAGCCGATTCGCGTCCATGGTGCCGGACGAACCGACGCTGGTGTCCATGCCCTGGCGCAATGCGCGCATGCGGACTTGCCTGCTCGCCGGTATACGCCTGATCGCTGGGTTTCGGCGCTCAACGGCCTCCTGCCTTCCGCCATCCGCGTCATGCAGTGCCGGTTTGTGTCCCAGGAGTTTCATGCGCGCTTCTCCGCCAGGGGGAAGGTTTATCGTTATCGGATTTGGAATGCCGCGGTGCTCCCACCTCTCGAAAGCGGCCGCGCCTGGCATGTGGTGAGATCGCTCGACTTCGATCGCATCGCGGCCGCAGCCCAGGAGTTCCACGGTGAACACGATTTCAGGGCGTTTTCAGCCAATCGAGGGACTCCGGAATCAAACACCATCCGAACCATTCGTGCGGTACGAGTCCGGCGCGCGGGCCCTTGTATTTCGATTGACGTCGAGGGCGATGGCTTCCTTTACAAGATGGTGCGCATGATGGTTGGAGCGCTAGAGCGGATCGGCGTCAATGAGTCGTCAGCGCGCGAAATCAAAGCGCGACTCCAGTCCCCTCCACGCAGCGCAATTTCTCGCGGGCGCACCGCGGCACCGGCGGACGGACTGTTTCTCGTTCGCGTCCGGTACTGAATTTGCTTTCTACCCCGCATACTGGGGCGGACCACGCGCTCAAGTAGCATGGCAGGTTAGCTGCTTTCTAGAAATTATAATTTATTTTAATGACACAAAGCGACGCCCCTACTTCAACCACAACGGTTCGCCGAGGGATTTACGGGCGATGTCTCTCCTGGCTTTTTAGTCCCAAGCATTTCCATTTCAAGCTGCTGTCGGGCACCGCCGTTGGCATTGTGGTCATCACCTTTCTGGCCGGACTGTTCCTCTTCGTCACCCTGCGCAATCATCATCAGGGAACTCTGCGCGCGCATACGCTCGAAGTTATGCGGCTGGCCAGTGTGATCGAAAACGACCTCGCTGCGCTCGAAACCGGGCACCGCGGCTATCTCCTGACCGGCGACAAGTCCTTCCTGGAATCCTTTGAAGGTCGTCGCGAGATGCTCAAACACCGGGTGGAAAGCCTGACGGTCCTGATTCTGGACAGTCCACGCCAGCGTAAGCGTGTAATGAAATTACAGGAAATCGTGCAGACTTGGCTCGATACCACAGCTTTACCTCAGATAACTGCGCGGACTAAAGGCGCAACGGTCTTCACTGAACCCGTGGCAAACCCTGCCACAGTGCTCGGCGGTTCATTTCTCGATCAAGCCCGGGAAATCCTGCAATCGCTCCAAAACGAAGAGCAAATCGTGCTCAATCAACGCATGCAGGACCAGGAATGGGCCTCGCAATCGACCCAGATTCTCGACCTCCTCCGCAAGCTCGAGCGGTCCTTAATCGAAATGCAGAAGGAAAAACGAGGTTTTCTCCTAACGGGCGACAACAGCTTCGTGGACGGCTACAAGCGCGCGACGACGGACTTTTATACCTATCACGGCTACCTCTCCATTCTCATCGCCAATTCTCCGGAACAGTCGGAGTCCCTTTCGAACATCCGCAAGGCGGTGGAAAAATGGATCACCTCGGCTGCCGTTCCGGAAATAGATGCCAAACGCACTGGGAAAAACGTGGCTGCGGTTGCGGCAGGCAATAAGGGCGAGCAATTAATGACCGATATTAGCGAGATGCTAAAGGCCTTTGAAGGGAACGAGGTCAGCGTCTATGAGGTGAGGTCGAGTTCCGCCACCCGCGAGCGCATCATCAAGACAACGGCGCTGGCAATCCTTTGCGTGTTCGCGGTGGGCCTGCTCATTGTTTCGAACAGTTACAGCTTTGTCCTGGTGCGACGCCAGTTGGCCAAACTGGAAGGGGTCGAGACCCGCATTCGCTCCATCATCGAAAACATTCTCGACGGCATGATCACGGTCGACGAACAGGGCGTGATTTGCTCGATGAATCCCTCCGCGGAAAAAATGTTCGGCTGCATCAATAATGAGATGGTCGGCCACAAATTCACGAAGCTAGTTCCGAAATCGTACGGGGCCGATAGCCAGCAGATCGCCTGCGCCTGGGATGATCTGGCCAAGCAAACTGGCAGTACCACCCTCGCTGTTGGCCGCACCCGCCGCCACGCGACGTTCCCGGTTGAAATTTCCCTGAGTGAAATGGTGGTCGACAAACAAAAGCTGTATGTCGCCATGATCCGCGATGTGACCGAGCGCAAGCGCTTCGAGATGGAAATCGCCGCGGATAAGGAAAGCCTCGCCGTGACGCTGCGTTCGATCGAAGACGGCGTTATCACGACCGACGTGCAGGGCAAGATCATCATGATCAATAAGGCGGGCGAAAACCTCACCGGCTGGTCCTCCCGCGAGGCGATTGGACAGCCGCTGAAATCCGTTTTCAACATTGCCATCGATCTGGCTGCGCAGGCGCGCGCGCAAAAAAGCGGCTATCGCAACGAGGCGCATTCGATCCTCCTGACCATGCCAGAGAACGCGACGTTGCGTTCGCGTGAGGGTGCCGAACACATTATTGAGCAGGTCGCCTCCCCCATTCGCGACGCTAAAAACGAAGTCGCCGGCGTGGTGCTGGTTTTCCGCGACATCACCGAACGTCAGCGCAATGAAGCCGAGCGACGCAAAGCCGAGACCCTGGAACAGCTCGGCTTGCTCGCCGGCGGAATTGCGCACGATTTCAACAATCTTCTGACGGCGATTATCGGAAATATCTCACTCGCCTCCCTGATTCTGCCTCCGGACGCCGAGATGGCAACGCGCCTGAACGACGCCAAGAATGCCTCACTCCGGGCCCGCGATCTCGCCCAGCAACTCCTCACCTTCGCCCGAGGCGGTGCGCCGATTAAGAAGACGGCGTCGATCGGGAAACTCATCCAGGACACGGTCAGCTTCTCGCTCCGCGGCACGCACAGCCGGAGCGAGTTCTTGTTTGGCGAGAATCTCTGGCCGGCTGAAATTGATCCGGGACAGATCAGTCAGGTGGTGGCGAACCTTGTCGTAAATGCAGATCAAGCCATGCCGAACGGCGGAACGCTCCGAGTTAGCTGCGACAACTTTACCTACGGCCCCGACGCCGAGTCTACCGTGCCTGACCTGATGCCCGGCGACTATATCCGGATCGCAATCCGCGACGAAGGCGTGGGCATCCCGGAAAACACCCTTAAACGCATCTTCGATCCTTACTTCACGACGAAAGCGAAAGGCAACGGCCTAGGGCTCGCGACGACCTATTCAATCATCAAGAATCATAACGGCCTTATTACAGTGGACTCACAGGTCCATTACGGATCCACGTTCACCCTCTATCTGCCTGCGTCGAAGCATCAGGAAATTCCGGTCGAGGCCCCCCGCCAGCTCAACGAGGTCATCACCGGCACGGGGCGCATTCTCATCGTGGATGATGAGGAAGCGATTCGCGCCTTGGTCGAGTTCACGCTCGAACGGCTCGGCTATCAAGTTACCCAGGCGGAGAGCGCACTCGAGGGCGTGGATCTCTACCGCCAGAAACTCGAAGCGGGCGAGCGCTTCGACCTCGTCATTCTCGATCTGACTTTGCCGGGTGGAATGGGCGGCAAAGAAGCCCTGAAGCGATTGATCGAGATCGATCCGACGGTGAACGCGATCGTTTCCAGCGGTTACGCGATGGATGCGACGATGAGCCGATATCAGGATTACGGATTCCGCGGCGTAATTGCCAAGCCCTATGAAGCCGCGGAGCTTGGCAGGATCGTGCACGACGTAATTGACTCCAGTAACGTCCATCTGATGGCCGATTACCCGATGCAGGCGATCGGGTAGCTCGCCTTTCGGCCCCCAGCGTTAACCACCCCCCCAAGAACTCCCTTGCGGTGCTGAGCGGCGACTTTAGTATTTCGCCATGCGCGAAGTGCGGCCTGCCGCTTACGACTCGAAGATCGAAGGCAACATCATTTTCACCCGCCTCGACGCGGCGCTGAACTGGACGCGCAAGAACTCTCTCTGGCCCATGCCGATGGGCCTCGCCTGCTGCGCCATCGAGCTGATGGCGACGGCGTCCGCCCGTTTCGATATCTCCCGCTTTGGCGCGGAAGTGATGCGCTTCTCGCCGCGCCAATGCGATGTGATGATCGTGGCTGGAACCGTCACCTACAAAATGGCCCTGGCCGTTAAACGGATTTACGAACAAATGCCGGAGCCGAAATGGGTGATTGCGATGGGCGCCTGCGCCTCGACCGGGGGCATGTACCGATCGTACGCAGTCTTGCAGGGAATCGATCAACTCTTGCCGGTGGACGTTTACGTTTCGGGATGTCCGCCGCGGCCGGAAGCGCTCCTCGAAGGTCTCATGAAGTTGCAGGCGAAGATTTCGGGAACGAAGTCGTTCCTGGAACAGAAGCGCGATCTCGTCCAACAACTCGAGGATGTCCTGGGATGACGGGGCCTGAACTTCTCGCCTCTCTCGGCCAATTCCTGGGAGCGAAGATCCTGGAAAAAGTGGAGTTTCGAGGGGAAACCACTTTCACGATTCACGCGAGCGATCTGCGCGAAGTGGCAAAATTCTGCCGGGACGATCTCTCTTTCGATTACCTTCTCGACATCACGAGCGTGGATAATTTTGGCGAGGAGCCGCGCTTCGAGATCGTTTACGAACTTTATTCCATGACGCTCGGCGTTCATCTGCGCCTCAAGCTGCGGGTTTCCGAAGACGAAGGCGCGGTCGAGACGGTCTCGGACATTTGGCCCACCGCCAACTGGCATGAACGCGAGATCTACGACATGATGGGCTTAAAATTTGCCGGGCACCCCGATTTGCGCCGAATCCTGATGTGGGATGGGTACCCCTACTTTCCGCTGCGCAAAGAATTTCCCTTGGAAGGTTTGCCGAGCGACATGCCCGATGTCGCGTTCACCTCAGCCGCTCCGCTGGAAGGCGGGCCCTTTGTGACCTCTCCCAGCACGGCGACGACCAAGGATCGGGAACCCAGGGCGCGAAGACCGCCTTCCGGCAAAGACGGCGGTTTGTAAATCGCCGCTCCCTGGGACAGAAATCCGCCACCGCTTTCGGACTCCATGCTCAAAGTGCTGCTCTTCGTCTTTGTCCTTCTTGGTCTGCTCGCTCTTGGCGTTTTGATCGGTACCCATTTCAACTTTCATCCCCTCCCCCAAAACATCACGGCTGACCGAGTTCTCGTTGAAAAAGCAGCGAGGCGCCTGACCCTTATGCGCGAGGGCGCATCACTCAAGACCTATCACGTTGCACTGGGCCGCGCTCCGGTGGGCGCGAAAGAATACGAAGGCGACCAGCGCACTCCGGAAGGAATTTACCGAATCGATTTCCATAAATCGGACAGCGATTACCATCTCGCTTTGCATATCTCTTATCCGGAACAGCACGACATCGATCGCGCCGCTGCCGAAGGTCTTTCAGCCGGCAGCGACATCATGATTCACGGTCTCCCGAACGGGCGTGGGTGGATTGGAGCTTTCCACCGTCGCAAGGATTGGACCGCTGGCTGCATCGCGGTGACCGACTTCGAGATCGAAGAAATCTGGCGCGCAGTTCCCGATGGAACACCCATCGAAATCCGGCCGTAGAAACGCTTTCGACTAAGCCGCCGAAACCGGGGGCGCGGATTCCGGTTTCCTCGTCTCCGCCATCACATCAGGCTGCGCGCCATCGTCCCGAAGCATGGTGATTTTCGCGTCCTGCTTGGGATAAGCGATGCGGGTATGCAGCATCGTCATCAGCGTAAACCGAAAGCGTTCGGCGATCATGTTCAAGTCCGCCAGAGTCAGGTCGCATTCCACCAGTTGGCCATCCGCGATCCGCTGGCCGATTAGCTCGCTGACCAACTGTTCGATTTTCTGCGGCGTCGGTTTGTCCAGACTGCGGGAGGCGCTTTCCACCATATCAGCCAGACTAATGATCGCGCTCTCCTTGGACTGCGGTTTTGGGCCGGGATAACGGAAAGTTTCCTCACGCACCTCCGGAACGTCCTCGTCCCGGAGGTTCATGATTTTGCCTCCGGTGCGGGCGTCCTCTTGTTGCTGCAAGGCGCGCTTGTAGAAATAAAAGACCAGCGATGTGCCGTGATGCTCCTGGATGATGTCGACGATGCGCCGATTCAAACCGTGCTTGAGCGCGAGATCGACTCCCTCTTTCACGTGAGCAATGATGATGAGAGCGCTCATGGTCGGGGCGAGATCGTCATGCGGATTGCGCTCGAAATTCATGTTCTCGGTATAGTACTCCGGCTTCACCAGCTTCCCGACGTCGTGAAAATAGGAGCAAACGCGGCAGAGCGTCGCGTTGGCGCCGATCGCCTCGGCAGCGGATTCCGCGAGGTTCGCCACGACCAGGCTGTGATGATAGGTACCCGGGGCCTCAATCGTCATCCGGCGCAGTAAAGGATGATTGAGATCCGATGCTTCAAGCCAGGAGATGTCCGTCGTGATCTGAAAGAGGTTCTCGAAGAGCGGGAGGATGCCACCCACGATGGTGGCCGTGAGGATGCCGTTTCCGATTGCCAGCGCGCTTTGAATGCCGATCATCCGCCAATCGTTTACGCCGGGTGAGAGAAGATCGAGCGGACCGATGATGCCAAAAGTGAGCGACAGGAGCCAGATGGCCAGGCCCACTCCGAAACCCGCGCGAATCAGTCGGCTCCGCTGACGAACCTGCAGGGTAAGATAAACGGCGGTGAATCCACTGATCAATCCGCAGACCAGCAACGGAGCGTCCACCTTGCCGAAGAGAATGCTGCTCCAAAGGCTGACGAAAACGGAAGCATAAAGACCGTGATTGCGCCCGAGCAGCACACTCAGGAGAAGCGGCGCGAAAGCGTAGGGCGCGATCAATCCCGCTGTCTCCGGCCGCAAGAAAGAATAATTCCCGCTATTGCAAAGGATGAGGACGAGTTTTGTCGCGGCGAGCTGGACGAAGATCACGCCGAAGACGAGCAACAGCCGGGAGCTGCGCACGAACGTCAGCGGCTGATTAATCCAGAGCTGGGTTAGGGCGGTGGCGAAAAAGAGGAGCGCGATGACGAAGTTCTTGGTCGGCTCCGGCTGCTGGCCGCTGAAGATGAGAAACGCGATGCCCGCGATAAAGGCCGCGAAGATCAGCCACTTTACATAGGTGGCGTATTCGAGGCTGCGGAGTAATTCATTCGCCGGGCGGCGTCGGCGCGTTTTGCGCGAGGCGAGTCCGCGCTTTACGAGTCGGCTGCGTTTGAGGAAGTCGAACATGTTAATTATTTACGCGCTGAATTTCCCCCGGCCCCTGCTGGAGATCGGTGCAGCTGGTAGGCGTTGATAACCGCGCGAACCAGTTCGTGCCGGACCACGTCGCGTTCATTAAAATAAACAAACGAAATGCCGGGAACGGTCTTCAGGGCCTGGAGCGCTTCGACCAATCCCGAGCGTTTGTTGGACGGGAGATCGATTTGAGTGACATCGCCAGTGACAACGCATTTTGAATTTGGCCCGATGCGCGTAAGCAACATAAACATTTGTTCCGTGGTCGTGTTTTGGGCTTCGTCCAAAATAACGAACGCGTTGCTGAGGGTGCGTCCCCGCATATAGGCGAGCGGCGCGACTTCGATCGTTTGGCGCGCCACAGCCCGTTCGATTTCCTCCGGATCGAGCATATCCCGCAGCGAATCATAAAGCGGCCGAAGATAAGGCGTAATTTTCTCCTGCAAATCGCCGGGCAAAAACCCGAGAGCCTCTCCCGCCTCCACCGCCGGCCGAGTCAGAATAATGCGGCTGACCTGTTCTTTCTTCAACGCCGCGACGGCCATGGCCACCGCGAGATAAGTCTTGCCCGTCCCCGCGGGGCCGATGCCGAAAACGATGTCATGTTTTTGAATCGCGTCGACGTAGTTCCGCTGGCCGAGCGTCCGTGGCACGATCGGCGGCTTGCGCGAGGAGGTGGCAATCTTCATGTCCACCACGTCACTGAGATTGTCGGGGCGCGATTCGGTCACGGAATTCAGGGCGTAGTTAAACTCATGTTTGTGAATTTCCACTCCCTTTTGCCGCGCCTGTTCCAACTGGCCGAAGACCCGCTCCGCCTGGTCGACGCGTTCTGCTTCGCCTTCCAATTTTATCCAGCCTTCCCGGGTAGTGACTTTAACCCCGAGCGAATCTTCCAGCGTCTTCAAGAGTTTCAGGTCGTTCGCGTAAAGTGACTGGACCGCGCGTGCGCTTTCGAATTGCAGGGTGCGAGTTTCAGTCATTTTGGCGCGACCCAAAAGGGCGCTGAGAGTAGCGCGGAGGGTCGACGTGTCAAACCACCGCTGCGAGGGCACCGGCCCATGGTAGAAAGATTAGCGGAATCCGTAAACGAGAGCCCAGTGAGTCCGTTCCTCGGGGGACTGCTCAATTTCTACGATGACAAAATAGCTGCCGGTGCTCTTCGGAACCACGTGCGCCCCGGCAAAATGGCCCTTTTGCCAGCCGTCCGACTGCTCCACCAGTTTCCCTTCGGCATCGTAAACGTGGACGGAAACCTTGGCCGTCTCGACTTCGGTCCCGAGCCAGAACCAGTATTCGTTGCCCTTGAATAATTGCTGACGCACCGCCTTCTTCTCTCCGGCCGCGAGGTCGCCGCCCCAATAATCTTCGCGCACTTGGAAACCCTCTTTGACGTAGGGCTCGGCGGCTTGGAGGGCAAATGACTGAGCGTCGTCCACGGAGGCACGCCCGCCCGGCGCAAACCCGAGCAAACACGCGATCAGGCTGAGGCGCAGGACTGATTTCAAGGAGGCACTCATCGGTGTTTAGGATTTCTTGGTGATCGCATCGCCCAGCTTCGTGGTGATCTCGTTTATCCTTTTGACCGAAGCCGGCGAAATATGAGCGTTGCCCACATCGATTAGAGGCCGCACCTCGGTCAACGCGCCCTGGATGTCCTGGAGCAACTTCAGGTTATATTCCGGCATCGATTGCAAACGGCTTTCGAAGTAAACGAGCAAATCCGGCTGGTGAAGAAGTTCGGCGCCCTCCTCCGAATAGCGCTTGTTCACCACCGCGGTCAAAACCTCCGTGCCGCGAAGCCATCCTCCCAGGCTCACCAATTGCGAGAGTTTCTCGTCGTGCACTTCGTTCATCGCCTGCTGCACGCTGTTCTGGGTGCGATCGAGTTCCTGGCGAACACTGACCCAATTCCGTTTGTCCGCCGCTTCTGTAATCGCCTTGGCGTGCGGCGTAATCGAATTGCCCACGCCGATACCCTTTGCCAGAGCCAGCACCCTTTGGCCAATCTCTTTCACCGTCGGCGCGTCCTCCGCCTGCACGGCGATGAAGCCATCGGCAATCACCGCGCCAAGGAGAAGAGCAATCCGGGGCCGCTCGGTGAAATTACTCACCTTTTCGTTTCGAACGTATTCACGCCAGTTCACTCCGCCGAGCTTGTTCAGCGCGCCGAAGACTTCGTTGGGCAGCGGCACAACTACGTCATCGACCTTTTTCGACAGTTGTTTTATGTCGACCTGCTTGTCGACCTCTTTAACGGGCTTCGCGACCTCTTTAACTGGCTTCGGCGTTTCGGCTGCGTTCGCGCCCAAGGCCAGGCCCGCCACCAAGGTCACGCTCAGTCTGCAAATTTTAACAAATAGGATCATCGGTAGCTTCGACTGTTGATTTCGCCTTCGTATTCAGGATTAATGAGTCACTTTAGGCAGAAGTCTGTCACGCACAAATTTGACCCGGTAGTAATTTTGATTCTAAATCGAAGGAACCTTGCCGCTTGGCGGCATCCGCTGAGATTTCTCCTTTTCCGGAGGAATTGGCAACCATGAACACTCGCCGTTTGCAGCAGATTTTGGCCCTCGCGACGACGAAACGTGTTGTTGTCATCGGAGATTTGATGCTGGACGAGTTCGTTTGGGGCAAGGTGGGCCGAATCTCGCCGGAGGCTCCCGTGCCGGTGGTTGAGGTCACGGGCGAGAGTCTTTACCCTGGGGGCGCGGCCAATGTGGCCCGCAATTTACGTGAATTTGTCGCCCATGTGTCTGTTCTCGGCGTAATTGGAGCGGACCGCAGCGGACGGCAACTCCGTGAGCTTTTGGCGAAACAAGAGATCGATACCGCAGACGTAATCGAAGACGCCGACTTTCGAACGATCGTAAAAACACGCATCATCGCGCGCAACCAACAGATCGTTCGGGTGGACCGCGAGCAGGTTCGCCCCCCCACCCCGACCCAAGTCTCCCGCCTGACCGAGAGTGCGCGCGCCCTTCTCGCCCAGACCGACGCCATTATCTTCGAAGATTACGGCAAAGGATTGCTTACGCCTGAACTGGTTGGCCCGATCTGCCGGGATGCGATTGCCGCGGGCAAGATTGTTTCAGGAGATCCGAACCCGCGCCATCTGTTCGAGTGGCAGAACATCACCGCGGTGAAGCCGAACCGAAACGAGGCATTTCTCGCCGCGGGATTGCCCTGGAGCGAGCCGGTCGAGCCGGCGGATAAAGACCAGGCTCTCTTGCGGGCCGGCGAAATCCTGCTCGGCAAGTGGGACACGAAATTCCTCCTCATCACCCTGGGCGAACAGGGCATGATGCTGTTTCAAAAGGGAGATCGGCCTCATTATATTCCCACAAAAGCAAGACAGGTATTCGACGTTTCCGGCGCAGGCGACACCGCGATTGCTCTCTTTACGCTCGCGCTTTGCTGCGAAGCGACGCCGGTGGAAGCCGCGGAAATTGCCAATCACGCCAGCGCAGTTGTGGTGGGTAAACTCGGCACCGCCACTGTGACCCACGACGAGCTTGTCGCCAGTTTTGACAATGACGGTCTCGTCTAGCGAGACGCATCCGGCGGTTTTCCTGGATCGCGACGGAACGCTCATGCGAGACGTCGATTACTGCGGCGACCCGGGTCTGGTCGAAGTCTTCGCCGGAGCGGCCAGCGCTTTGCGGCAACTGAAGAGCTCAGGCTACAAGCTGATTGTCATCACCAACCAAAGCGGCATTGGGCGGGGTTATTTCACTGAGGATGAGTATCGCGCGGTCGAGCAGGAATTCCTTCGGCAACTGGGAGGCGATTTGATCGATGCTACGTTCTACTGCGCCGACCTGCCCGACGCGAATTCCTCACGGCGCAAGCCAGCCCCCGGAATGATCCTGGAGGCGGAACGCGCTCACCACCTCGACCTGGCGCGGTCCTACTTTATCGGCGACAAAACGAGCGATATTGAATGCGGACGCAACGCCGGCGTGCGAACGATCCTCGTGCAAACAGGCTACGGCGCTCTGGCAGGCGATTGCGGCGCCGATTGGACTGCACGCGATCTTACGGAGGCGGTGGCGATCATTTTGAGAACGAGTCGATGAAAAGGAGCTGTGTCATCCCGAGCCGCGCAGACGGCGAGGGACCTCTCAGTTGCAAATTGCGTTACGCTCTAAAGAGGGAGGCGGCCATTGCAGTGGCGAGGTCCCGCGCCGTCTGCGCGGCTCGGGATGACAGGCGTTTCCTTCCGTTTGTGACCTTTCATCCCTGAATATGAGCAAGGCCCTTGGCATCATTCCGGCCCGCTGGGGATCAACGCGCTTCCCTGGAAAGGCGCTTCATCTTATCGCCGGAAAACCGTTGCTCCGACACGTGTGGGAACGATGCCAGCGAGCGAAGAAATTGGACCACTTGATCGTGGCGACCGACGACTTTCGGATTGCCGAGGCGGCATTCGGCTGGGGCGCTGAGGTCGCCATGACATCGTCTGATCACGTGAGCGGCACCGACCGTATCGCCGAAGTCGCCGCGAAAACGAAGCCGTTCGCGCATGTCATCAATATCCAGGGCGACGAACCGATGATCGACCCAAAGTTGATCGATCGTTTGGTGCGGGAATTACAGCGGAATCGCAAACTAGAAATGGTGACCGCGGCGCACCCCTTCGCTGATCCCCGGGAAGCTGAATCGCCGCACCAGGTAAAGGTCGTTCTGAACTTAAGAAATGAGGCGCTGTATTTCTCCCGGGCGGTGATTCCTTTCACGCGCGACGCGGGAGGGCTATCACAGTATTTCCGTCATCAGGGCATTTACGGTTACTCTCGCGATCTTCTGCTGCGGTTCGTGCGCTGGAAAATGTCGCCGCTGGAGCGCGCAGAATCGCTCGAGCAATTGCGCGCGCTGGAGAATGGGGTAAGAATCAAAGTGGTCATGACCGACAGCGGGTAAGGTTGGAGCGGCTGATGATTTCCGAGAGGACGCGATCCTCTGACCGCAAGCGACTAAAGCAGCGATGAAATATATTTTTGTTACAGGCGGAGTGGTGAGTTCGTTGGGCAAAGGCCTGGCGGCGGCTTCGTTGGGGACGTTGCTCGAGCTCCGCGGTTTGCGCGTGGTGTTCCAAAAATTCGATCCCTATCTGAATGTCGATCCGGGGACGATGAATCCCTTTCAGCATGGCGAGGTTTATGTGCTCAATGATGGTGCTGAGACCGATCTCGACCTGGGCCATTACGAGCGCTTCACCAATTGCGTGCTCTCGCGGCACAATAATCTCACGAGCGGTCAGGTTTACGAAAACGTGATCTCGCGGGAGCGCCGCGGCGATTATCTCGGGAAAACGGTCCAGGTGATTCCGCATGTGACGGACGAGATCAAGAATCGCATTCGCGAAGTCTCGGACGAAAGCAAAGCCGATGTGGTCATCACCGAAATCGGAGGCACGACCGGAGATATCGAGGGCTTGCCCTTTCTGGAGGCGATCCGGCAGTTCATTCTCGAAGTCGGCGCCCAGAATGTCGTGAATGTGCACGTCACGCTGGTTCCCTACATCAAGGCGGCGGGCGAACTCAAAACAAAGCCGACCCAGCAAAGTGTCTCCAAACTGCGCGAGATCGGCCTGCAACCCCAGGTTCTGCTTTGTCGCACCGAACATCCCCTCGACGCCGAATTGCGGCAGAAGCTCTCGATGTTTTGCAACGTCTCGCCCCGGGGCGTAATCGAAGCGCGCGATGTGAAACACACGATTTACGAGATGCCCCTCATGCTCAACGCAGAGGGTCTGGACGATCTCGTCTGCGAGCTGCTGCACGTCGATGCGCCGCCGCCTGATCTGACGAACTGGCGCAAGTTCGTCGAGCGCGTCGTCAGCCCGAAAAACGAGGTGAAGATCGCGGTAGTCGGAAAATATATCGATTTACAGGATGCCTATAAAAGCATTTACGAATCGCTCACTCACGCCGCCGCGAGCCAGGATTGCGGAATCGACTTGAAGCTGATCGATGCGGAATCGCTCATGAATGGCGTCGATGGACAGCTTAAAGACGTGGCGGGCGTTCTTATTCCCGGCGGTTTCGGCGAACGTGGCGTGGAAGGAAAAATCAACGCGGCGCGTTTCGCCCGGGAGAACAAAGTGCCATACCTCGGGCTCTGCCTCGGGATGCAGGTGGCGACGATCGAGTTCGCCCGAAACGTCTGCGGCTTGGAGAACGCGAACAGCACGGAATTCGATCAGGACGCCGCGGATCCGGTCATTTGTCTGCTCGAAGAGCAGCGCGACGTGAAAACTAAAGGCGCGAGCATGCGTCTCGGAACCTGGCCAACCAAGATTGCGAAGGGAACCGTCGCGGAAAAAATCTACGGCGACCGCGAGGTGCTGGAACGGCACCGTCACCGCTACGAGTTCAACATGAAGTATCGCGAACAGATGAGTGACAAAGGGTTCACCATCTCGGGAACTTCTCCGGACGGAGCGCTCGCCGAACTAATTGAATTGCGCGGGCACCCGTACTTTCTCGCCTGCCAGTATCACCCTGAATTCCAAAGCAAGCCGAACAAACCGCATCCGCTATTCAAGGCGTTCGTCCAGGCTTGTCTGGAACACAAAAGCTAGGAGCCCGAGTCGCGCTTCCGCGGGGTCAGCGAGCTTTCCCTGCAGAGGACGCGCGCACCAATCGATCCATGATGGCCGCGCCCAGACCCTCCTCGGGAAGTTTTTCGGCAACGATGAGATCGAGATTCAGTTGATCCAACTCGCGCAGGTAGCGGAACAGATTAGCGGCGGCTTCCCGCAGATCCTGGCGCGAGCTCAATAATCTCGTCTCGACAAATTGACTCGCTCCCGCGCTCGAGCGCCACGCGAGAAGCCCACACTTTTCTCCAGAGCGCGCTTCAAAGGACGTCGGATCGTCCACGAGAACGAGACGAGTGGCAGGGGCATAGTGCGACGGAAGCTGGCCCGGGACTACCGGACGCGACCCAGCCTCCGTGAAAACAATGTGACCAAATACGGCCAGCTGCTCGGTCGTGATGGGCCCTCGCCGAAGCAATTCCATACGGCCGTTACGTACCGCCACGATCGTCGACTCAATTCCATGCAGGGTGGGTCCGGCATCGACGATGAGTGGAATTCGTCCCCCGAGTTCATCGAGAACATGCTGCGCGGTGGTAGGACTGACGCGGCCAAAACGATTTGCGCTCGGCGCCGCCAGCGGGAAATCGACTTCCCGGATGATTTCGGAGAAGACCGGGTGCGCACTAATTCGAACCGCGACTGTATCGAGACCGGCGGTCGTAATGTCGGGAACTATTTCCTGCCGCGGCAGAACCAG
>QHMY01000205.1:15665-29696 GCA_003218305.1 Verrucomicrobiota bacterium | reverse complement strand
AATTGCGCAGTCAGCTTCTCGATCAAGCCGCGGGAGTCGTGGTCGATCCGCGCGACGCGTTCCAGCCAATCCGGGCGGGGAAGATGAACGATGAGCGGATCGAAGCGCGGTCGTTCCTTTGCCTCGAAGATTCCGGCAACGGCTGGCTGATCGAGGGCATTGGCTGCGAGGCCGTAGACTGTCTCCGTCGGCAACGCCACCGGGTTCCCGCCTCGCAGCGAGGCGGTGGCGCCGGCCACGGCCTGCGCGCG
The DNA here is from genome assembly GCA_003218305.1 of Verrucomicrobiota bacterium. GTDB lineage: Bacteria > Verrucomicrobiota > Verrucomicrobiia > Chthoniobacterales > UBA10450 > AV80. The sequence goes on along the minus strand of QHMY01000205.1, from coordinate 29,445 downwards.
CTCTTCGGCCGTGCGCGCAGGAAGAACTACGGTCATGGAAGGCGCTGCGCCAGCACCGTCTCGGTCTGTTTCTTGCGAAAGGCCAGGAGCTTTTCACGCACCTTCTCGTCGTTGAGCCCGATAATACTGGCGGCGAGCAACGCGGCGTTCTTGGCGCCGGCCTTTCCGATAGCCAGTGTCCCGACCGGAATACCCCCCGGCATTTGCGCGGTCGAGAGGAGCGAATCCAGGCCGTTGAGCGCGGAAGTCATGGGCACGCCCAGAACCGGGAGCCAGGTATGAGCGGCAATCACTCCAGCCAAATGCGCGGCACCACCGGCGGCGGCAATGACCACGCGGATGCCACGATCGGCCGCCTTTCGGGCGAACTCGGTGGTCGCCTCCGGTGTGCGATGCGCGGAGAGGACGTGCGCTTCATTGGGCACGCCCAGCTCATCAAGCGTTTCCACCGCCTGTCGCATCGTTTCCCAATCCGATTTGCTACCCATGATGATGGCGACGAGTGAGGCGGAAGAATCTGTTTCAGGCATGATCCCCAGTTCCCAAAACCAGCCGCTTTGTAAAGGGCTTTTTTCGTTGAAGAGGCGCTTGGGCCAGGCGTCTCTTGTTTCGGTAGGCGCTTGGCCCAAGCGCCTCTACATTTCCCCATGACTGCGCGTGGCTCAGCCATTGTCCTCATCGGATTCATGGGGACGGGAAAATCTTCCGTCGGCAAAGCGCTGGCGCGTCAAACGGGCCTCCCCTGTCTGGACACGGATGAAATGGTTTCAACAAGATTCGGTCTATCGGTCACGGAGATTTTCACCCGTCTCGGGGAAGAGGAATTTCGTAACGCGGAAACGGAGGCGGTGCGGCAACTGGCGGGAACCGGCTCAGCCATTATTGTAACCGGTGGCGGGATCGTCCTTCGCCCGGATAACGTCAGGATGCTGCGGTCGCTTGGCCGATTGGTGAGCCTGGAGGCCGACGTTGAAACCCTGTTCAGCAGGATCTTCCGACGCGCGACCCGCCCTCTCCTGCGGACAGCGAACCCGCACGCAACCGTCGTGGAACTGCTGCGGCTGCGCGACCCGCTTTACCGCGCGGCGGCCGATTTGCGAGTAGATACGTCAACCCTGACGCACGACGAAGTGGCGAATGCTATCCTGAGTGGCATTGAGAAACTGTGATCGCGACATCATCAACCGCGAAGCTGCAACGAAAGGGTGAAGGCCTCGTGGAGTCGCCTCTTTCCAAGGATCGAACCCTCGATGAACTGAAATGGGAAGTCGTCGCGCGCGCCAACGCTCTTGGTTTTGACTCGTGCCGAATCGCAACAGCAGCTCCGCCCCCGCACGGCCCGGAATTTACTGCCTGGCTCGGCGAGGGAGCTGCTGGCGAAATGGAATGGTTAGGCCGCGGCGAAGAAAAGCGGCGCGACCCACAAAAGGTCCTGACGGGTGCGCGATCAGTGATCGTCGTGGCGTTAAACTACTGGCAGGGCGATGCACCCACCGCGTCGTCAGATACTTCCAGCGCCATGGGGAGAATTGCCCGTTACGCCTGGGGCGACGACTACCACGAAGTGATGCTGGGAAAGTTGGAACAGCTGGACAAATTTCTCCAAACGCGCGGCGGCATACAAAAATGCTACGTCGACACGGGGCCGATCCTCGAGCGCGACTTCGCTGCGGAGGCGGGAATCGGGTGGCACGGAAAAAGCACCATGCTGATCGATCCGCGACTCGGCACCTGGTTTTTCCTGGGTGAAATCCTGACGACTCTCGTCTTGCCTCCCGACGCGCCCCAAACGCCCCGCTGTGGCTCTTGCAATCGCTGTATTACCGCTTGCCCGACTGGCGCGATTACCGAGCCGCATCGTCTGGATGCACGGCGATGCATCTCCTATCTGACTATCGAACTCAAAGGCTCAATCCCGTTGGAACTGCGAAGTCTTATTGGCGATCGGATTTATGGTTGCGACGATTGTCTGGACGCGTGCCCATGGAATCGGTTCGCTTCAATTTCTCGGGAAGCGGCCTTTGCCGCGAAACCGGCCTCACAAATGCCCCTCCGGGAGTATCTCGCCCTCGACGACCAGCAATTTCGCGCGCTTTTCCGCGGCTCGCCTATCAAACGCATCAAGCGCCGGGGCTTTCTTAGAAATGTTTGTGTCGCCCTGGGCAACGTGGGGAATCGCGCCGATCTGCCGGCGCTCCATAGAGCAGCCTCGGACGTCGAACCTCTTATCGCGGAGCATGCGACTTGGGCGATCGACCGTATTTTCGAGCGTTTTCCCACCTTCCCTCCGGTGCCCCATGACCTCGCTGCGGAATCTTGAATCCACCCGGCACTCGGGGCGCATCCTATTCAGGAAGCCTTTCAATGAAGGAAAACGCGTGAAATCCCCTTCACCACTCGGGACCGGTAATATTGTGAACGAGATTTGCTTTCCAAAGTCTAAAAAGACACTATTTGTCTCTGCCCGAACAACCCCCCTTTGAGAGAATGCATCAAGTCGTCACTACCCCGGCTCCTCTGAAAAAGAAGAGGAAGACGCCTATTTGGCGCAGGTGGTACACCATTGTTGGCGGCCTGCTGCTCCTCTGGATCATCGTCTCGATGCTTCTCGGAAAACGGGAACAACCGATCCCGGTTACAACCGAGAAGGCCGTTCGCAAAACGATCCTTCAGACGGTTTCCGCCACGGGCAAAGTCCAGCCTGAAGTAGAAGTAAAGATTTCGCCGGAGGTTGCCGGGGAGATTATCGAACTGCCGGTAGTGGACGGCATGCCGGTGAAAAAGGGCGACCTCCTGATCAAGATCAAGCCGGATTCATACAAAGCCCTGGTCGAAGCCCAGGAAGCCGCCATTAGCGGCGCCCGCGCCGTCAATCTGCAGCAGAAAGCCACGCTCGCGAAAACAGAATCCGATCTGAAGCGCGCCCAGGATTTGTTCAGCAAGAAGATGATTTCCGAGTCCGAGATGACGGTCGCGCAGACCGCGCGGGATGTGGCGAAGTCGACTTTGGAAAGTTCCCAACACGAGATTGAGCGGGCGGAGGCCGGCTCGAGCCAGGCGCGCGATCAGTTGTCCAAGACGACCATTTATTCGCCAATCGATGGAACCATCACCGTGCTCAACAGCAAGCTGGGCGAACGAGTCGTGGCGACGAATCAATTCGCCGGGACCGAAGTGATGCGCGTAGCCGACCTCAGCCACATGGAGGCACGGGTGGATGTGAACGAGAACGACGTGGTCAATATTAAGGTGGGCCAGAAAGCCACGGTCACGATCGATGCCTACAGCGAGCGCAAATTCAAAGGGACCGTACAACAGATCGCGAATACCGGCAAAACCACCGGCGCCGGAACGCAGGAGGAAGTGACAAATTTCGAGGTGAAAATTCGGATCGATGAACGCGATGTCGCGCTTCGTCCCAGCCTCAGCTGCACCGCCGACATCGAGACGAACATGGTCACGAATGCGGTGGCCGTGCCGATGCAAAGCGTCACCATTCGCACGGGCGACAGCAATCTCAGTCCGGAAGAAATTGAGAAGCGAAAGCAGAAGATCGCGGCCCGGGACCAGGGCGACAACAACGCCGAGGTTTCAAGCGATCGCCAGGAAAAGGTGACGCAAAAACTTGATCGCGAGAAACTGTCGAAGGTTGTTTTCGTGAAAGACGGAGGCAAGGCGAAGATGGTCAAAGTGACAACGGGAATCGCCGATGACACTTCCATGGAAATCAAGAGTGGCATCAAGGAGGGCGACGAAGTGATCTCCGGAAGCTACAGTGCAATCAGCCGAAAACTGAAGGACGGAGCGAAGGTCGCCATCGACAAAGAAACGACGAAGTAAGTGGCATTCTGCTCCCCGCTTCGCCGGCTTTTTCGCTGAACCTTCCGAGGAAATATGCTGAACACCGATACGATGCGACCGCGCGGCCCGATCGTCATCGACATCGAGAATATCACGAAGCATTACGTCATGGGCGAAGAAACCGTCCATGCTCTGCGTGGGGTCACCCTCCAGATTCATCGCAATGAATATCTCGCGATCATGGGTCCGAGCGGCAGCGGCAAATCGACCCTCATGAATATGCTCGGCTGCCTGGATACCCCAAGCTCCGGACGTTACGAGTTCGGAGGCAAGGATGTCTCGGCCATGGACGACGATGAATTGGCCGCGATCCGCAATCGCGAGATCGGCTTCGTTTTTCAAACTTTCAACCTTCTCCCCCGCTCTACCAGCCTGCGCAACGTCGAGCTCCCCCTGATTTACGCCGGGCTTGACCCGGCCACCCGCGAGGCGCGCGCGGAGCAGGCTCTGCGCGATGTCGGTCTGGGCGAGCGCCTCCAGCACAAGCCTAACGAATTATCTGGCGGGCAGCGTCAGCGCGTGGCCATCGCGCGGGCCCTGGTCAACAATCCGTCGATCATCCTGGCCGACGAGCCCACCGGCAACCTGGATTCAAAAACGGGCGAAGAAATCATGGCCCTGCTCGAAAACCTGTATCAGGCCGGCAACACCATTATCCTGGTGACGCATGAAGCGGATATCGCCCGGCACGCCCGTCGGACGGTCTTTTTGCGTGACGGTTTGATCGAGAGCGACGCCCTTTCGGAGCCCCCCGGAATTCAGACGCTCGCGTTCACCTAGGTCGAAGCGCGTTCCCGATGAAACGTTTCATCTACGAGCTGACGGAAAGCTGGAAGATCGCCGCGGCCCAGATGCACGCGAACAAGACCCGTTCGATGTTGACCGCGCTCGGTGTAATTATCGGCATCGTTGCCGTCACTCTCATGGGCACCGCGATAAACGGCATCTCCACCGGATTCGACAAGAGTATGGCCGTCCTAGGCGACGACGTCCTTTATGTCGATCAACAACCCTGGATCCGGAAGGACGACTGGTGGAATTTCCGGAGCCGGAAAAAGATCAAGACCGAGTACGCGGATGCGATCAATCGCATGATCAGCGCAAGCGAAAAATCGAATCTGCTCCTGGCCGTCCCCGTCTGTAGCTGGTTCCGCAGCGTTAAGTACGGCGAGAACCAAGTGAACAACGTTTACACGATGGGCACCACGTCCGATTTCATCGCCATCTCGACGGTGGATTGCGTGAAGGGTCGCTTTTTCAACGAAATCGAGTCCCGCGGCGGCGCGAACGTCATCGTCATCGGTTACGACGTGGCGGATGCGCTTTTCCCTACCGACGATCCAATCGACAAATCGGTGCTGATCAATGGCCAGCCCTTCAAGGTCATCGGTGTAAATACGCGGCAGGGTACCTTCCTCGGTCTGTTCAGCTGGGATTCCATGGTGGCCATTCCGCTGCCCGCGTTCAAAAGATATTTCAGCGCGAAAAGCGAAACGGAAATTCGGGTCAAGGTGAAGGACAAGACCAAACTTCCGGAGTCCAAGGACGAATTGACCGGCTATATGCGGCGAGTGCGAGGTTTGCCTCCGGAGAAGGAAAACGACTTTGCGCTGAACGAGCAGCAGGCCTTCAAAAGCACTCTGGATCCGATCAAAAACTCAATTGCCATCGCGGGCTTATTCATCACCGGACTCTCTCTCTTCGTCGGGGCGATCGGCATCATGAACATCACCTTCGTCAGCGTGAAAGAGCGGACGAAAGAGATCGGCACCCGCAAAGCGCTCGGCGCGCGGCGGCGCACCATCCTGCTGCAGTTCCTGATCGAGTCGACCGCGCTTTGTTTGGTGGGCGGACTGATTGGGCTGACGTTTGCCTTCTTCATGTGTCTCGCGATCGGGAAGGCATTGCCCTCTTTTCCTATTGAAATCTCGTTCGGTCTGGTCGTCACCAGCATGATCGTTTCCGTCCTGACCGGGCTCGTCTCGGGATTCGCGCCGGCCTGGTCGGCTTCGCGCCTCGATCCGGTTACAGCGTTGCGTTACGAATGAGGACGACCGGCCAATAACGAAAATGCGCTTTCGCGAAATAGTTGTCATGGCCCTGAGTTCGCTGGGGGCAAATAAACTGCGCTCCGCCCTCACCATGACCGGGATCACCATCGGTGTATTTTCGGTGATCTCGGTGATGACCGCGATTGGAGCCCTTCAGAGTTCGATCGAAAGCGGGATCAGCTTTCTCGGCTCAAACATTTTTCAGTTCGCAAAGTATCCGGCGAACGTGAACGCCGGCGGGCGAAACCAAAAGAAGTACGAAAACCGCCACAACATCACCTACCGCCAGGCGCTAAAATATTATCAGCTGATGGAGGGAGAAGCGCGTGAGATTTGCCTGAAGAGTTTCGATTTCAAGGGACAGGCCGTTTACAAAGGACTGAAAACAACGCCGAGCCTGACCGTGGCCGGTTCCAACAAGAGTTTTCTGACCGCCAACTCCTACACCCTCGCCTACGGACGGAATCTCAACGACGAGGACGTGGCCTTTTCCCGAAGTGTCATCGTCATCGGGAAGATGATTGAAAAGCGTCTTTTCCCCCATGAAACCCCCATCGGCAAGACGATCCGGCTCAATGGCCACACTTTCACCATCATTGGGACGCTCGACGCAAAAGGAACGGCCTTCGGCCAGAGTCAGGACGATATTTGCGTCATCCCGATCACGCGATTTTTCGAAAACTTCGGCGAATCAAATCGGACGGTAAATATCGCGACACAATCGTTCTCGCAGGAGACATACAACACCACGCTCGACAAAGGCATGGGCGCCATGCGCATTGCCCGGGGCCTCCGCGCGGAGCAGGAAAACGATTTCGAACTCTACTCGAATGACTCGCTCAAGAGCGCGTTCACGGCCATCGCCGGGGTAGTGCGAATCGGAGCGTTCGTTATCAGCTTGATTGCGCTGGTTGCGGCGGGCATCGGGATCATGAACATCATGCTGGTAAGCGTGACCGAGCGAACGAAGGAGATCGGCATCCGCAAATCAATCGGCGCGCGGAGCCGTGATATCCTGCGGCAATTCCTGACGGAGGCGGTTTTCATCTCCGAAGCGGGCGGAATCATCGGAATCATTCTGGGGGTCGTTGGCGGCGATCTCCTGGCGATGTGGCTCCAGGCCGATCTTATCTTTCCTTTCGGCTGGGCGCTGGCTGGCTTGGTCGTGTGCTCAGGAATTGGCGTTGGCTTCGGGTTTTATCCGGCGTACCGCGCCGCCCGGCTGGACCCAATCGAAGCGCTCCGGTTCGAGTAAGCGGGCAAACCCCTCCTCTCGCGGTGCTGGGGGCACGCAACTTGCGCTTGCATTGTTTTGACATGCGCATCGCCGCCACTATCCTCGCATCTCTCACTCGTTACCGCCGTGCCTGCATCCCAAGAAACTCCCACCGGGACAGCGCCTAGCGTTCTTCTAGTCGAGGAGTATGACGCGCTGGCTGCGGCGATCACGTCCGCACTCAAAAAATTTGCCCCGCGGCACCGGGTTCACGTGGTCGAATCCCTGGGGGAAGCCGAAGCGGCGATGGCCAGGAAACGGCCGCAGCTTCTCGTCATCGACTTCGACCCACCCCACCCCAATGCGGTCGAGTTCCTCAACCGAATCTGCCCCGCGCATCCAGACACCCGCGTCCTTGTGATCGGGTCCGGTATTTCGCCCGAATTCACCTCGGAACGCTACGGCCCGAACGCGATCCAGTTTGTCGAAAAACCCTTCGAGCTTGCCGAATTTGGGGCGGCGGTGCAGGCGCTCCTGGGGCCTTGGACTGAGGCAAAGTCAGGGGATTCACGCGGAACGCTGCGCGATCTTAATTTGCGGGACCTGGTGCCGCTGGAGTGTATTGGTGGAGCCTCGGCGATTTTAAACATCGCGGCGGACCAGCGCACAGGGGAAATCCACTTCCTCGATGGCCACATCTGTCACGCGGGCATGCCCGGCCTAAGCGGCGTTGCCGCGCTGAATGAGATAATGCGCTGGGCCAATGTGCGTGCGATTGAGGCCGAGAGACCCCTCGATAGTCCACGCACCATCCAAGGGCCGTGGCTCCATGTCTTTCTCGAGGCGCTACGTAAATCGAAACCAAGCGCCGAGGAGGCGCCAGCTCCCGCCCCTGCAATATCTCACTCCGAAGAGCCGCCCATAACCCAGCCGTCATCGCCCAAGCCGGCGAAAAGTGGCAAGAAGATCGTTCTAATCGACGACACCGAAATGTTACTGATCTTCGTCGAGGACAGCCTGTCCCTCGGCGATCCGAGCCTCCAAATTGTCACTGCTTCCACTGGCGCCGAAGGGGCCAGACAAGTTGAGGCGATCATTCCCGATCTGGTCTTGCTCGATTACAGCCTGCCGGATCTGTGCGGCGATCAGGTCTGTGAACGGCTTCTTCAAAACAGTCCGACCGAGCGAATCCCTATTGTGATGATGTCCGGCCACGTCCCGGAAATGATGGCGACGGCTGAACGCTACCCCAACGTAGTAGCGACGATCGAGAAGCCCTTCATGTCGGAAGCGCTCCTACGACTCGTGAATCAAACTTTGGCTAAAGGGTCGTTGCCAATTGCGCTGCCACCAGAAACGGTCGCGACCCCGGCGGTCGTCGAGCCTTCAGCCGGTCCGGCAATAGTCGAGCCCAAACCCGTCAGCCAGGGCAACGGAAAGAAGCCGGCCAGGAAAGCGGCCCCGACCAAAAGTGAGAGCAAGGAACTTCCGGAAGTGCCAACCCCGGACGTAGCTCCGATAGCCTCGGCGCCACTTCCCCCTCCGGTCCACCCGCCCTCGATGGAAGTTGTGGAGCCGGTCGTGATGCCTCCAGTTGCTCCTCCACCGCTCGTGATCGCGCGCGACATCCGTCCCACCGAGCCGAGCCTGTATGAACTGCCATCCATGCCTTCCACCCGGCCTGCGAGGGTAACGGGAAATGTAGGCGGCGGAATCGTGCTGGGCTTGGGAATGGAAGTGGTCTCCGTGCAGTTTACGCCGCGGTTTCAGATTGGCACCATTCGCGCCAGACCTGCCGCGACAACATTGTCACTCACGCCCCTGTTGGCATCCTCTGAGGCGCAGAAGCTTCTGGAAGCCGGATTCGAGCTCGGCCCGGTGGAGCTCGGCCCCGATGGACGCATCAAGACTCTGCGAGTGCAGCCCACCCGGAAACCGGCTGAGACCGTCCACACTCACGCCGGCTTTGATATTAATGACGTGAGACTGGTGAATGAAGCCGCCTGTATCCAGTTTAACGCGGGAATGTCCGTCCCGATGACCATGCGGTTGGTCGCGATATTTAGAGTAGCTGGCGTTGAGTTGTCCGACCGCTTCGAAGTGGCACAACTGGTCCTGCAACCGGAAGGCAACCGGGTGCGGGTCACGCTCGATCCACAGCCAGGCGGGGCCGCCGGCACCGAGTTCGAAACAATCGGCGTGCGTCTCGACGCCTCGGCTCGCATCGGAGAGTTCGTTTTGAGCTCAATCCAAACCGACCAGCCGGAACGTCGCGTCCACGTGGCGTAAGTGCGTATCGAGCGAGCAGAGCGCGTCAATCTCTGCTTCCGAAAGGCGCGCGGTAATCTCAGGTTCGTTTTTTGCGTTCTTGGCGAATGAGTCCTCGCCTTTCCAGGTGCGCATTGCGGCCCGCTGGACCGCCTCGTAGGCGTCCTTTCGTTCGGCGCCTGCCCGGGTCAAAGCCAGTAAAATTGACTGACTGAAGTACAGCCCTTTGCTCAGCTCGAGGTTTTGTTGCATCCGCTCCGGGTAAACCTGGAGGCCGGCAACCAACTCCCGCAGCTTGACCAGCATGTAGTCCAGCAACGTACAGGAGTCGGGCAGAATAATTCGCTCGGCGCTGGAATGACTAATGTCTCGTTCATGCCAAAGCGCGACGTTTTCCAGTGCCACCACGGCATTGCCCCGGATGACCCGCGCCAGCCCACTCAGGCGTTCGCCTGTAATCGGATTTCGTTTGTGAGGCATAGCCGAGCTGCCTTTCTGGCCTTCGGCGAAAAATTCCTCCACTTCGAGCACTTCCGTCCGCTGAAGATGACGAAACTCCGTGGCCCAGCGATCGATGCTCGATGCAATCAGCGCCAGCGTGGTGGAAAACTCTGCGTGGCGATCACGCTGAATGATTTGAGTCGAGATGTTCGCCGCCTTCAACCCGAGTCTTTCACAGACGGTACGTTCGATTGCCGGATCCAGATGTGCATGGGTGCCGACCGCGCCGCTGAGTTTGCCCACGCGAATCCGTTCCCTGGTTTGCGCCAATCGCTCCTCGGCCCGACCAAATTCGTCGAACATCAGGGCCAGCTTCAGCCCGAACGTGATCGGCTCCGCGTGAATGCCGTGGCTGCGGCCAATCATCGGCGTCATCTTGAATCGGCGCGCCTGCGCAGCGATTGCCGTTCGCAATTCAGCCAGATCCTGGGCGAGAATTTGAGAGGCCTCGTTTAATTGGACCGCCAGCGTCGTATCGAGGATGTCCGAGGAGGTAAGTCCCTGGTGGATCCAACGGGCGGCCGGGCCGACAGACGATGCGACGTTCTCCAGGAAAGCGATAACGTCGTGGTTCGTCCGCCTCTCGATCTCGGCTATCTCAGGAATCGAAAAACGAGCCCGCTTTCGAATCTCCGCCGCATCGGCCTTCGGGATCTGCCCCTGCTCGGCCATCGCCTCGCAGGCCAGCGTTTCGATTTCCAGCCAGATCTCGAACTTGCGCTTATCCGACCAAAGCTCGCGCATCGCCGGCCGGGAATAACGATCAATCACCCGGTGAAGATAAAAGCGCGCGGCGAAACGGAAAGCGTTTTGTACGCAAAAAAGCGCCGCTTCGGCGGAACGGCCGCAGAAGCGACGCTTTTGAAGCGTTAGAAAGTTGTAATTAGCAAACCTGCGCTCGGGTAAAGCGGCCGTTGTTTTCGATGCGCACCTGGCCCGAACCGAGAAGGTCGGCTACAGCCGCCACAGTTTCCTTTGTGCTCGTGGTGCATGAGCTGACAGCAAGAATGAGATCGCCCAAAGAGAGGCGTTGACGTGACTTGAGGACTTGATCGGTCTTTTTCATAGGAGTTGTGCCTCAGCTTTAAGCAATATGGATGCCAGAGGCATTTTGGAGCCGAATACGGGGGTAATTCTGCCCCGCGGCGGCCGGCAACACGACTGGGCGCGACACCCGCCTGACACTTGTGTCAAAGTTTCGAACACTCTGCGTGTATCGAGGGGGTGACGGGCGCTCGTCCTTACTTGGCCGACGCCGGCCTCGGGGCGGTCAGCCTCATCCCGATGAAATAGAGCACGCAGACCAGCAGGACCGCGCCAATGATCGGAAACGACTCAGATTTCGTGGCCTTGATGATTGCCTCGGCGTCTTGCAGTTGGGCCTGCGTCAGTTTGGCACCCACGCGCCCGCCCAACCACGCCAAAACGGAACACCAGACGCCGGCGCCGACGAGCGTAAGCACACTGAATTTCACGAATCCCATCCGGATAATGCCGGCTGGAATGGAGATCAGGTGGCGAATGACCGGCAGCAGCCGCGCAAAGAAAATCCCTCCCGCTTCGTAGCGGCGCATAAAGACCTCGGCCCGGGCGAACTTATCGGGCGGCACCAGGAAATACTTGCCCCAGCGGAGCATTGCCGCCCGGCCGAGCCATCGGGCCACCAGATACATGATGGCGGATCCGAACCAGGATCCAAGCGTCCCCGCTATGACCACGCCAATGAGCGACATTCCCGACCCCTGCTGCGTGGCAGCCACGATCGCGGCCGGCGGAATCACCACCTCGCTCGGAATTGGAACGACAGTGCTCTCTAGGGCCATAAGCCAAAAGACAGCCGCATATCCGCCGGTTTGCACCCAGTGGAACCAGACTTCAATAAGATGATGCATGAGAAAGTATCAGATTTGGGATTTTGAAGTTTCGATTTCGGAACTAGCCTGACCCGGTCGGCGGCGCGCCGGTAGTTCAATCGGAAATGTCTACTCCGCAATCTTAATTTTTGTCATGTCGATTTACCGCCGCGTGCTCCAATACTATCGGCCGTTCCTCCCGCAGACTCTCCTCGGCCTCCTCCTTTCGCTCTGCGGAATCGCGCTGAATCTGCTCAAGCCCTGGCCGTTCAAGTACATCGTTGACGATATCCTGCCGGGAAATCCGCACGCCCGGTTCGGTACGTCGCCTGACCTCATTCCCCTACTCTGCCTGTCCTTGGTCGGCATTCAGGTTTTGTGGGGACTGACCAATCTCGCCAGCAATTACATTTTCGTGAAGGCCGGTTTGCAGGCGCTCCTGAAACTGCGCACGGATCTTTACGCCTACCTGCAATCGCTCTCGCTCAAATATCATGACGCCCGGCGCTCGAGCGATTCCAGCTTTCGCGTCGCCTACGATTCGCAATCGATCCAGACGATCTACAACAAAGGCTTCACAAATATCTTTGGCTCCGTCATTACGCTGGTGGGGGCTTTCCTGGTCATGATTCGGATTGACTGGCAACTGACCCTGCTTTCTCTCGCCGTGGTTCCGCTGATCGTGATCGCGATTTACTTTTTCGCGAATCGGATCCGACGCGAGTCGACCTCAATTCAAGAGCAGGACAGCGCTCTCCTTGCCCAGGCGCAGGAAGGTTTGAGCGCGGTCCGGATGGTGCACGCGTTCGGCCGGGAGGAATGGGAAGTCCGCCAGTTTCATTTGCAGGCGCAGCAAAGTCTTCACGCGAATCTGCGCCTGACCCTCACGAACGTAAACAGCGCTCTCGTGATTAGCACGCTGATGGTCCTCGGGACCGCTGCGATGTATTACCTCGGTACCCTGCATGTCCTGGCCGGCACTCTCACGCTGGGTTCGCTCCTCGTGTTCAGCGCGTACCTCCTCATGCTTTACCAGCCGCTCGAATCTCTCACCTACACAGCGTGGGCAATGGAAGGCGCCACCGCGGGCGCAAAACGCTGCTTCGAGGTGCTCGACCGCGAGGATGATGTAATTGACGCTCCCGACGCCCGGGAAATTACCGAGACCGCCGGTGCGATTGGCTTTCACAATGTCAGCTTCGGCTACGCCCCCGATCAGCCCGTCCTGCAGGACATCGATTTATCCATCGCGCCGAATCAAATTGTCGCTCTGGTCGGGGGAACCGGTGCAGGGAAAAGCACGCTTCTGAGCCTGGTGCCGCGTTTTTACGATCCGAATCAGGGACGCGTTACTCTCGACGACTGCGACCTGCGACAGATCACCAAGAAGTCGCTGCGCGACAAAATTGCGATCGTCCTCCAGGACACGCTTCTTTTTTCGACCACGATCCGCGAGAACATCGCTTATGGACGGCCGGACGCGACCGAAGCCGAAATTCGTGAAGCCGCAGATCGCGCTCAAGCGGATGAATTCATCAGCCGCCTGCCTGCCGGGTACAATAGCCCGGTCGGCGAACGGGGCGGTCATCTCAGCGTGGGCCAGCGCCAGCGAATCGGGATCGCGCGTGCTTTTCTGAAGAACGCGCCCATCCTGCTTTTGGACGAACCTACGTCGGCGCTCGATCCCACGACTGAAGCTGCCATTATGGAAACGATTAAGGACCTCATGCACGGACGGACCACGCTCATTGTCACGCATCGGCTCGCTACCATTCACGGCGTCGACCGAATTGTCGTGCTCGAGCATGGCCGCATGGTGGAGCAAGGTTCGGGTGCCGAGTTACTGACCAAACGCGGAGCCTACGCGACCTTGTATGCCGCCGGAAATTATCCAACAAAATGACCAACATTAACAGCCAACGCCGGGTGGAAGGTGACTGGTGGGCCAAACCGATCCCTCCCAACGTTATCTTCGGCGAGGGATTTTACTGCGAGACCGCGCAGATTTTCCGCCACATGCACACCACCGC
>QHMY01000205.1:0-15568 GCA_003218305.1 Verrucomicrobiota bacterium | reverse complement strand
ATGGCCGAAGAACGGATCGAGATCGGCTCGTATTGCCTTATCTCCTGGAATGTCGGCATCGCCGATTCCGATTTTCACCCGCTTGAGCCCGCCCAGCGACTCATCGATGCCCAGGCGCTCGCTCCTTTTTTCGAAGGCCGGCCTCCGCGACCGAAGCTGCGGACGATGCCAGTCATCATCGCCGACAATGTCTGGATCGGAATGAACGCCACGATTTTAAAAGGCGTAACGATCGGGGAAAACTCCGTGGTCGCCGCTGGCGCGGTCGTGACAAAGAGTGTCCCCGCGAATGTGGTGGTAGCGGGTAACCCAGCCATCGTCATAAAGAAGCTCGACGACTTAGCCTGAACTCCGCCGTCTTGAGAAACGCCCAACATCCAACGTCCAACGCCCAACGCCCAACTTCAGAGAGAGAAGTGCTCGCTCATTTCCTAATTGGACATTGGGCGTTGGGTGTTGGGCGTTGGGCGTTTCTCTCTTCTTCCCGCATCCCAACATGAAACGAAAGCGTCTCATCGTCATGGGCTTCATGGGTTCCTGTCCCATCGCCGGCGTGATCTGGCAGCACATTCATTACATCGTGGGCCTGCAAAGACTCGGGCACGACGTCTTCTACATCGAGGATTCTGCACGGCTCCCTTACAACCCCGAGACGATGGAGGTGAACAATGGGTTCGATTACGCCGCGAAAATCCTGGACCAGCTGGCGACCGAGTTCGATTTCAAGCGTCGCTGGGGTTTTTGCGCCCGCTACCTTCCCGGCAACCCGACGGTCGGTCTTCCGCTAAAAAGGATTCGCGAGCTCTACCGCGAAGCCGACGCCATCCTGAATGTTTGCGGCACCCAGGAATTCAACGACGACCTGTTGAAGAGCGATCGCATTCTCTATATCGAAAGCGATCCCGGGGTGGAGCAGATCAAGGTCGATCAAGGGTCAAAACCGACCATCAAATATCTGCGCCGCCATCACGCTCTCTTCACCTTCGGCGAGAATGTCGGGACCGAAAATTTTCCGGTGCCTACTCACAAATTGAAATGGCTTTCCACCCGGCAACCGATCGTGACCGATCTTTGGAAAACGAGCCGCGTTCCCTCATCCGCCGCCGTTTTCACCTCCGTTGCCAACTGGTCCACCAGCGGATTGAAAGATATTGAATGGCGCGGAGAAAAATATCTCTGGAGTAAGTCGCGCGAGTTTCTCCGATTTGTCGCCGCGCCGAAGAAGTCCGGCGAACACTTCGAGCTGGCGACCAATATCAAGGATGCTCCCACCCGCACTAAGTTCGACCGCAACGATTGGCGCTTTCGAAGCCCCGACGATCTCAGCGCCAACTATAGCCTCTATCGCCAATACATCCGCCGATCCAAAGGCGAATTCACCGTGGCCAAGGATCAATACGTTCGCCTTAATACCGGCTGGTTCAGCGACCGGAGCGGTTGCTACCTCGCCGCCGGCCGCCCCGTCATCACCCAGGAGACCGGCTTCAGCAAAATCTTCGGCAAGCACGACGGCCTCTTCGGCTTTACGTCCCTGCGCGAAATCCCCGAAGCGGTGAAAACGATCAACGCCGACTACGCCCGGCATTCGCGCGGGGCCCGAGCCGTTGCTCGCGAATTTTTCGAAGCCGAAAAAGTGCTCCGCTCCCTCCTGGATCACGCCGGCATATAAGCCTCCTTCGCTGGGGCGCTCGGCAGCCAGGGTCTCTTTTATATCGAGCAATGTTGAGGGATCGATTTCGGAGGTTGAGCCCCACCTAATATTGAAACACGCTCTGTTTGGACCATGTGGGCCTACCTTCTTGTCTTCCTCGCCGCGCTGGCCGTTGACACCATCCCCGTTTTCGCGCCGCCAGCCTGGATCCTCTTGGTTTTCCTCCTGGTTAAGTTCCATCTTAATCCGTGGGCGGTTGTCGTCGTTGGCGTCACAGGTTCGACCATTGGCCGGTACCTTCTTACCCGGTAATTCCCAGAGTTTCTTCGTCCTTAATCAACCGGCGCGAGGACGAAAACCTGCGTTACATCGGAAGCAAGCTCGGCCGGGCCAAATGGTCCGGCGCCGTCTTTGTCTTCCTCTACACACTCACACCGCTCTCCACGACTGCGCTCTTTACGGCGGTCGCCACGGCCCGAATTAATCCCTGGCACATCCTGCCGCCGTTCTTCGTGGGCCGGCTGATTACCGACGGGGTGCTGGTTTTCTCAGGCAAGTACGCGTCGGCTAGTCTTTTACAAATGCTTCACGGACAAGCTTCGTGGAAGACGCTCGTCACCGTTCTCGCAGGTCTGTTCGTCATTGGCGCCTTTCTCTTCGTCGATTGGCGCTGCCTTCTGGAGAAGCGGAAGATCCGTTTCAGATTCAAGATTCTAAAGAGGCAAAGCAAGTAGACCGGCGAGAGGCGAACGCGATTGCAGTGGCATGCTCGCGGACGCTTTAAGAAACGTTCTGTGCCGATCGCCTCGCGACGAGTATTTCCGCTAATCCCACCACCAATCAGCTGAGAGCTGAAACCGCAGCGCTGTAGGCCGGCCGAGTTGCCAGAAAATCGGCCACGTTGATATTCAGGTCACGCAGCAATCCGTCGTGGAGCCCGTAAATCCAGCCGTGCACGGTCAGCTCCTGGCCTCGATCCCATGCGTCGCGGGCGATGGTGGTGTGGCAGACGTTGACCACCTGCTCGATCACGTTCAATTCGCAAAGATGGTTGGACGTTTCGGTATCGCTTCCGTCTCCCAAACGGCTCTGATGTTTTTCCCGCACGTCCTCAATGTGACGCAGCCAGTTGTCGCTCAGGCCAAGCTTTTCTCGCCGGAGCGCAGCCTGGACGCCGCTGCATCCATAATGCCCACACACGATGACGTGGCGAACCTTGAGCAGATCGACCGCAAATTGCAGGACGGATAAACAGTTCAGGTCCGTATGGACGACGAGATTAGCCACGTTCCGATGGACGAACAACTCGCCGGGCAGAAGGCCGACGATCTCGTTCGCGGGCACGCGGCTGTCCGAGCAACCAATCCAGAGATAGCTGGGCGATTGTTGCCGGGAAAGTTTCGGGAAAAACTCCGGATCCTGTTGCCGGATGCGACCGGCCCAAGCCCGGTTGCTCTCGAAAAGATGGTTCAGCGTCTCCATGCGGAGGGTTCCTGGTGGCGTGGCGAAACGTTAGGCGGTGTCCGTTTTCGAGCGTCCTGTGAATATGGCCAGCAATAGGAAGAGATAGATGACTGATTGCATTATCGAACCAAACATACCGAACGCGCTAAACGCCCACATCCGGCTGGCCCGGTCGCCGTCCTCAAACACCCAATGCTGGAGCATGGTCTGGCCGACAGGCAGGACGAAGCAAAGAATCAAAGCGAGACCGAAACCCAGAAGCGCCCAAAGCGCACCACCGCGCGCCTCTCGCCACCTGACGACGACGACGATGCACGCGAGCAGGCAGATAATGACTCGCGGCAGATACACCGCAAACGTAGAAACGAATGACTTGATCTCGTCAGCGTTGTTCATAGCGGCTGATGTTGTGTTTACCGGGTAAGCAAAGCAAGCCCCTTGGTTCCATCCCGATAGTTGTTCGTGCGTAGAACGGGTAATTGTGTATCATACGCGGGTTCGATCTCACCTGATGGAAACTCCAACCGCAGCCCCGACGCGACGCTTCTGTCTCATCCTGCTCAAGCCGTCCCACTACGACGATGACGGCTACGTGATCCAGTGGCTGCGCTCGACCATCCCCTCCAATTCACTCGCCGCGCTCTACGGCTTGGCGCGCGATTGCCGGCAGCGCCACGTCCTCGGAGAGGATGTGGAGATCGAGATCCATCCCTACGACGAAACCAACAGCCGGATTCGCCCGAAACGGCTCGTCGAAATGATCAGGGAAGCAGGCGACGGCATGGTGATGTTCGTCGGCGTGCAGTCGAATCAATTTCCCCACACCCTTGACCTGGCGAAGCCGCTGCTCGATCACGGCATCCAGGTCGCCGTCGGCGGGTTCCATGTCTCAGGCACGATGAGCATGCTCGGCGGCAACGACCCGGATATTCATCGCGCCAAAGCCATGGGCATCTCGCTCTTCGCGGGCGAAGCGGAAGGCCGACTCGAAATGGTCTTGCAGGATGCTTACGCGAAGAAGCTCAAGCCGCTCTACAATTTCATGGCGGACCTGCCGAACATCGATGGAATGCCGATCCCGCTCATCAGCTCCGTTCGCGCGCAACGCACCGCCG
This sequence comes from Verrucomicrobiota bacterium, assembly GCA_003218305.1. Classification (GTDB taxonomy): domain Bacteria; phylum Verrucomicrobiota; class Verrucomicrobiia; order Chthoniobacterales; family UBA10450; genus AV80. The sequence goes on along the minus strand of QHMY01000205.1, from coordinate 11,338 downwards.
GTCATGTAACAAGTTTCGACGCCGGACGCGGCTGTCCCTTCCAATGCTCCTTCTGCACGATCATCAACGTGCAAGGCCGCAAATCGCGCCGCCGCACCCCGGACGACGTCGAACTCATTATCCGCGAGAACGTCGCGCAAGGGTTGCGCAGCTTCTTCATCACCGACGACAATTTTGCCCGCAACAAGGATTGGGAAGCGATCCTCGATCGCATCATTCACCTGCGTGAGGTCGAAAAGCTGAAGATCGGGTTCCTCATCCAAGTGGACACGCTTTGCCACAAGCTTCCGAACTTCATCGAAAAATGCGCCCGTGCCGGTGTGCGACGCGTGTTCATCGGGCTGGAAAATATCAATCCCGATAACCTCGCCGCTGCCCACAAACGCCAGAACAAGATCACCGAGTATCGCAAGATGCTCCTGGCATGGAAGGCGGCCAGAATCATCACCTACTGCGGTTACATCACCGGCTTCCCGAACGACACGGCGGAATCGATCATCCGGGACGTCGAGATCGTGAAGAAGGAATTGCCGCTCGACGTTCTTGAATTCTTCTTCCTTACCCCTCTGCCTGGGTCCGAAGATCACCAGAAACTCGTCCAAGCCGGCGTGCCCGTTGATCCCGACCTGAACAAATACGACTTGAATCACGTCTGCACCGCCCACTCAAGAATGTCGAAGAAGGAGTGGGAGCATGCGTATCTCACGGCGTGGAAAACCTACTACACCCTCGAGCATATCGAGACCATTCTGCGCCGCCTTATCGCCAAAAAAGGCCCGGCGGCTAACGCCATCATCCTCATGATGTGGTTCATGAGCGCTATCCATCTCGAAGGCGTTCATCCGCTCGAGAGCGGCGTCTTTCGCCTCAAATCCCGGCGTAACCGCCGGCCCGGTCTGCCCCGCGAGCCCGTCTGGAAATTTTACCCGCGTTACTGGACTGAGTCGGTCGTCAAACTCGCACGTCTCGCAATCTTGTACGGCCGCATCCGGCGGATCTACAAGCGGATTAAGGCCGACCCGAAACGGTTCAAATACATGGACGTCGCGCTGACACCGGTCACCGATCACGACACAGAAGACCTGGAGATGTTTCACACGCCGTCCGCTCCGGCGTTCGTCGCGCAAGAGCAGCGACGTCAGCACGCGCGCGAGCATGCCGCGGTCGCGTAGGCCTGGGCGCAGCGCTCCTGGAAACTGCGCCCCGCGCCCGTGCGACTGTGTGGAAATCACAATGATTTGATTTCCGAGTCATCTGTTTGATCTTCTCGACTTCCGATGAGGCGTTACGCATTCTTATTGTCCGTTTTGCTCTGCTTGAATGGGGAGAGCATCCAGGCGCAGCAGAGGACCGTCCCGCCGCCACCGGGAGAAACCCCCCTGATTACACCGACGCCGGTGCAGAACCCCCTCCCCGCGCCTGTGGTCGCGCCGCGCCCGAACGGCAAGATTCAGAAAAGCCTGGTCCGCATCACGGCGACCGAAGTCGAACCTGATTATCGAGCGCCCTGGAATTCCGGAGTCATTCAGCGGGGGATCGGCGCGGGCTTCGTCATCGACGGCAATCGCATCATGACGAATGCGCACGTCGTCAGCAACTCCCGCTACCTCACCGTCGAACGCGACGGCGATCCGAACAAATATCCGGCCACCGTCCTTTTTGTCGCCCACGACTGTGACTTGGCTGTGCTCAAAGTTTCGTCACCCGATTTTTTCAAGAACATGGTCCCCCTGACCCTCGGCGGAATTCCGGAGCTTGAGTCAGTCGTCTCCGCCTACGGCTATCCTCTCGGGGGCGACCGGATGTCCGTCACGACCGGTATTGTTTCGCGAATCGATTTCCAGCTCTACACGCATTCGTCCATCGATCAGCACCTCGCGATCCAGATCAGCGCGCAGATCAATCCCGGCAACAGCGGTGGCCCCGTCATGCAAAACACCAAAGTGGTTGGCGTAGCTTTCCAGGGATACAGTGGAGATATTGCGCAGGGAGTTGCCTATATGATCCCCACGCCGGTGATCCGGCGCTTCCTGAGCGACATCAAAGACGGCCACTACGACAAATACGTCGATCTCGGGCTCACCCCCATCAAGCTGCAGAATCCTGCCCAGCGTCGTTTTCTCGGATTAAAGGACGATGACCGCGGAGTGCTCGTGGGAACGGTGATCGCTGCCGGTCCATCGGCCAAGGGAGTGAAGGAAGGGGATGTGCTCCTCGCCATCGATGACCATCCCATTGCCAGTGATGGAACCGTGGAGCTGGAGGGTGAGCGCGTCGACATGCCGGAAGTGGTCGAGCGGAAATTCAAGGGCGACTCGGTGAAGCTCGACATCCTGCGCGACAAGAAACCGCTCACAGTGACGCTCGAGCTCGGATCCGTCTGGCCCTACGGCTTCCTCGCCCACGGGTATGACGTCAGGCCGCGTTACATCGTCTACGGCGGCCTGTTGTTTCAGCCGCTCACCCTCGACCTGGTAGAGGCTTATCAGCCGACCGATATTCGGCTCCGGCACTATTTCGATTATTTCGTGACCGAACAGATTTATCTGGAGCATCCGGAAGTGATCGTTCTCACCAACATTCTGCCTGATCCAACGAACACCTATCTATCGGCCTATCGCTTGAGCATCGTGGACGAAATCAATGGCCAGAAGGTTCGAACCTTGGCCGACCTGGCCAAGGCTTTTTCTGAAACGCCGGACCGTTTTGTCATTCGCATGATCGGTGACGGCCCGCCGCTGGTGCTCGATCCGAAGGAGGTTGAGTCCGCGCGGGAGAGAATCAAGACCCGCTACAATGTCGTGTCGGAGCAAAATCTCGAAGAACAGGCGGCCAAGCCGACGCCTGCCGATCAGGACAAAACATGATGCGCGTCCGTCCCTTCATTCTTGCCCTGCTTGGGATTGTCCTCGTTCCGCTTGGCTTGCCGGCGGCATCGCCCAAGAAGGAACCAGGCCCCGAAACCGTGGTTAAGCCAAAGGAGCTTTCACTGGTGCGCGTCAACGTCACGGGCCAGGCCTACGACTACATTCGCCCCTGGCAGAAGCGAGCACCGTTTCAGAAGCGCGCTCTGGGAGCCGTCCTGGCGCAAGGCCGCGTCCTTGTGACCGCAGACCTGGTCGCGAACCAGAATTACGTGGAGCTGGAGCGAGCGGAGTCCGGCGAAAAGACGGGAGCCACTGTGGTGGTGGCTGATTACGAGGCAAACCTGGCCCTGCTGGAACCGACGGATAAGAAGTTTCTCAACGGCCTCACCCCCCTGCAGCTGGCACTCGACACTGTTGTCGGCGACCGCCTCGCCGCCTGGCAGCTCGAGTCTACCGGCGCCCTGGTGGGCACCGAAGGGCTCGTCACCACAATCCAGATGACCCGTTACCCGGCTGATTTGGGCCAGTTCCTGACCTACCGCATCAGCATTTCGATGCAGTATCGCGACAACAGCTACACCGTTCCGCTGGTCAAGAACAACAAGCTCGCTGGGTTGCTTCTGCGCTTTGACCCGAGGACGCAGGTCCTCGACGCGATTCCAGCACCAATCATCGCTCATTTCCTTAAGGATGCGGAGTCGCAGCAATATCGTGGTTTCCCTTTCGCCGGGTTCGGGTTTTTCCCGACGCGCGATCCGCAGCTGCGTACTTTCGCGGGCCAAACGGGTAAACCGGCCGGTGTTTATGTGACCAGCGTCGAAGCGGAAACGCCGGCCGCGAAGGCCGGCCTCAAAGTCGGCGATATTGTCGTCAGCGTCGGAAACAACGAGATCGATCCAAACGGGAATTACGTCGATCCGCTCTATGGGAAAATCGAGTTCACGAACCTGCTCACGGCGCGGGTTTATGTCGGAGACACCATGCCGATACAGATTCAGCGAGAAGGCAAAGCCATGCAGTTAACTCTTGCGATGGACCATCGCGACGCGAACGAGTCAGTGATTCCGCCCTACACCATCGATCGGGCGCCCCGTTACTATATTCTCGGAGGCTTGGTTTTTCAGGAATTGTCCCGCCAGTATCTTCGGGAATGGGGCGCTAACTGGCTGAAAGACGCGCCGCAGCGCTTCGTTTATAAGGATCGATTTCAATCGGAACTTTATCCGGAAGGAAATCGCCGGGTCGTAGTTCTGACTCAGGTTCTGCCGGCAAATAACACGATCGGCTATGACGACATCGCCTATCTGACGGTGACAAAAATTAATAACAAGGAAGTTAAATCGCTGGCGGACCTGGCCGAAGCCGTGAAGCAACCGCTGGACGGGTTTATCAAAGTCGAGACGGAAGAAGACCCGAAACAGATCGAGCTGGACGCAGCCGAAGTCGCGGCGGAGTCGGAGGCTTTGCAGCAGAATTACAGTTTGCCGGCTCTGCAGCGCTTGGAGTAAGGCGGAGCGAGGATGGAGGATGGCGGATAGAGAATGGCGACAGCGCGCCATCTCTTGGCGTCGCTCACTGCCTTGGAGCTTTGCAGAAATCGCTAGAGCGTTCGGTCATCCTACAGCAGAACTACAGTCTCCCGGCTCTGCAACGGTTGGAGTGAGTCGAAGCGAGAATGGAGGATTGAGGATAGAAGATGGCGGGACTGCGCCATCCTCAGCGCCGGTCACCGTTTTGGGACTTTGCAGAAGTCACTTGAGCGTTCGGTCATCCTGTTGAGCATTCCGCCGATCTGCTGCCAGGACGCGTCGAGCTGCGCGAACTGTGCAGCGGTGATGTAGTCAGAATCACGCGCGTGATCTAGCCACGACTGCGTCCATTGCTTCGCCGAGAGCATCGTTCAGCTTGCTTACGAATGCGGCTTCATATCGGCGCTTTGCCCAAGCTTCTGCGATCATTGCCGCGACCGCTCTGGAAGAGCGTCGAACCTGGTCCGTCAGCGCATAGCGCTCCTCTTTCGGAAACGCTTTGGTGAGCTTGAAAATCGTGTGGGCCGCGTCTCTCGCCTTCTGGTAGACGTTGAGGTCCCTGAAGCTCCTTATCTCCGCCATCCTCTATTCTCCATCCTCCATCCTCATCTGCTTCGGAATGATGCGATCCTCTATCCTCCATCATCCATTCTCGCTGCTGGAGCCTCAAGGGTCCGCTTCGTCCGAGGTTGGGCCAAAAATTTCGCGACCTCCGCGGTATAGTCTGCAAACGGATTTCCCATGACTAGAAAATCGCGGTTATCGCAAGCGATCGAATCCCAATTGATCACATAAGGTTGATCGTTTTTTTGAAACCAGGCGACTGCCTGTGCGCGCCCAGCCGCGCGGGTGTTGGCCGGAGGATGATAACTCGCCTCGTTCCGGCGCACGCTATTGTTCCACTCGCCGATTCGTTTCGCCGGGTTCACTCCGAAAAACAGTCCCTTCTCCGGATCGATGTTGTGATATTCGAGATCCAGGCTTTGGAGCCAGGGATCGTCCCAGTTGAGCCCCTCCGACTCCATGAACGCTTCCAAGAGCCATTTCTTCGTGATCCAATCCACCCCGCCGATAAGCGATTCCGGTTTGTTGCCCAGCGCCTCAAGGGTGAAACTCCAACTCTCAAGCAGCCAATCCGTTTCCTCGCTAGTGCCTCCCAGATGTTTGTGCGCCAGATTGTAGAACTGCCATTGGATCTCGAGAGCGCCGATGGTTTTGCCGTTTTCGAGCCGCACGATCCAAGCCCCCGTCGGATCGCGTGAAATATCGCGAGTACTTTGCACGGCATCGCTCAAACTCAGGTTCTTGGGCAGACGTCCGTCTTCGAGCAGAGACAAAACGCAAGCCGTGGTCCCGATTTTCAGCGCCGTCGCAAACGGACTCATGTTGGAATCGCCGATGAGGAGGTGAAGCCGGCGGTACTTGCGATAATCGGCGAGCGGTTCGTCGCGCGCGTTGATGATCGCGCGGTTGAATTGGACCCACTGATAGATGTCGTTCACGATGTGGTCCGCCCGCTGGCTGAGCTGGAAATCGACGTGGACCTCCGGCTCCGGGAGCTGGAAATCGAACGCCAGCGGGTTGGCCTGCCCCACCCGGCCCGCGCCGGTAAAAATTTGCCGTGTCGCCAGAAAGGCCAGCAGCGTGCCGAGCACCGGTGGGGTGAATTGCGCCTCCCGCTTCATCAAGTAATTCTCGTGGCAGCCGAAGGTGGCGCCGGTGTTGTGATCGATATTGTTCTTGATGAACGAAACCCGGTCCGCCGCATTGAGCGACTCCAGGGCGGATTGGAGCAACTGGTCGCCGGCCACGTCGTAGGTCACGACGTCACGCAGGTGCAGGCACTCCGGCGAGGCGTACTCGATGTGGCCCATGTCGAGATAAAGGCGGCCTCCGTTGAGGAGAAAGCCGCCGTTGCCCGGCGGTTCCTCGTAGTCCCGGTAGTGCAGATCCACGGCGCCGGCCTGCGCTTTCCGAAACAGGAAGTTCTTCACTTTGACCGGCCAGGCGTCGGTATGCCCGCGGCCTTCCTCTCCGCTGACGAGGCAACCGTATTCCGTTTCAATCCCGGCGACGCGATCCATCGATTTTTGTTTTGGCGCTGGCAGCCAGCGAACTGGCAAGAGAAAATCATCCAATCGCCGGATTGCTCAAATGCTTAAATTCCGCTTGAGTTTCCGGCCCCGAGCAGGCAAACCACCTGCCTAACGACCATGAAAGACTTCGCCATTCGGAGCCCGGGCGCAAAAGTGGAGGGGCTCGTTTATTTCGGCCGGATGCTCGATAAGATCCGAATGCATGCAAAAGGCGAGCTGCCCGGCGAATATCAACTCAACCTGGGCCGGGGTTTTGACGCCGCCTGTGTCGATTTTCTGCGAATCGATTACGACTCGCTGGTTTGGCGGGTGAAGGAAGGTGGCACCGATCAGGATATTCTCTACTGGAGCTACTCCAGGGGGCGGAGACCTTCGGAAAGCGAGATCCACATTTGGAATGAATTCCTGCGCAAGCGGGGTTGGAACGACGATCTTTCCGAAACGTTGACCCGCCGCAAGAAAGAAGCCGGTATGGCGGGGCGTTCGGAAATCCGAACGATGTTTGAATTCATCGACGCCGATGAAGGCCGCGTAATTGTCCGCGGCCCCTAGCCGCTGCAACCATCGGTCTGCCTCAACGCGGCGCGGCTACGGCTGGCGGAGGAGGCGGCTCCGTGCGGTAGTCGATAAATTTCCAGACGCCGAAAACGGTTAACACGACGACCGCGCTCGCAAAGATGGTTCTTCCGCGCGACGAGATCCCCTGCGTGCCGGGCACGGTGGACATCGAGAACTATTCCGAGAGCGTGTCGATTCGTTCCGCCAGGTTGAAATCGAGCTCGGTCAGGCCGCCTTTGCTGTGCGTGGAAAGAATCAGACGCACCTTGTTGTAGCGAATGTCGATATCGGGATGATGTTCCTCATCCTCCGCCACTTCCGCGACTCCGTTTACAAAATCGATTGATTCGGAGAAGTCGTCGAACTCGAAAGTGCGTTCGATATGTTTCTTCTCCAGCTCCCATTCCGGGATCTTTTTCAGGCGCGCTTTCGCCGCGTCCGCTTTGAGCAAATCAGCCATAACCGGGAATGAGTAACATCCCCAAACCGTTTTGCAATGGGGAATCAACTCTCTTTTGAAGGGGTGGCTGGCAGGGGCGGTGAATCGTGCATTCCCTCGCGCGAGCCTTGGGAAATGCCTCCGTCGTTCGAGCTTATTATGAGCGCACGCGGGGCGATCCACCTTCCATCTCGAGGATCCGCCTGAGATTTTTCGCCGAATCAAAGACTTCGCCCGCGCAATCGCGCGCTTCCCTCGAAAGACGGGTCCAGTTCGCCAGCACTTCCCGGACGGCTGCTTCCGCCTGAGCGACGTCGCTTATGAAGCGGAATCCGCTCTTTCGCGGCAGATATTTCCCAGCCCCCGTGTCCTCGGTGATTACCGGACGGCCAAGCGCAAGAAATGCCGCGGCCCGATCGCTCACCCACCCCGTACGCCAGGCCACGTCGACGCCCTTGATCGCGGTAAATTCCCCTGATGCGCCCGCCAGATAGCGCCGATACCCCCGCGGGGTCCGCACGACGCGATGCGGAGAAACCAGGCGCCAGCCGCGCTCGCGCAATCGCGTGATCTCGGGGTCGTCCGGATTCAAATTCATGGCCAGTTCAAAGCGGGCTTCAGGGACGCGGCGCGGCAAATCCAGATACTGTTCGAACGCGAACTTTTTCGAGAGATCGGGGAAGTTACCTTCCACCTCGACGCCCCCTCCCCAATACCACTGCCCGATGGTCGAGAATTTCGCTGTTTGCGGGTGCGGCTGCGGCTGAAGAAGCTCCGTGTCTACCAATGGATAAAATGTCCGCCACTGTAGCCGGTGACTGGCGGGCAGCGCATCGGAGGGCTTGGCGAGGTCGCTCCTCGAATTCGCTGCGCGCAGCGGAGCGGCTACAGGGGACGATTGTGGCAGGCCGCAATCCGTCGCGTGGACATTGAGACCGATTGTCCAAAACTCGTGGTGATACGACTGGCCCATCTCCATTTTCGTCATCCAGAAAAAGATTTCGCTCGGATCGAGATCGCAAAAAATTCGGCGCTCGAACTCCAGGAGAAATGGAGGATGCAGCGAATAACTGAGATTGAGCAACGCATTCGGTCCCGCCAGGCGCTCCCGCAGCTCACGTTGCGACATCCCAATACAACGCATTTCCCCCAGGTCGTGCAGGTCACCGGCCGGCTTCTGGTGAAGCAGGCAATAACGCCCTTGGAGCCCATGTTCCCGCAGGCGCCGTTGAAAATTGCGAATACGTGCTTCGTCTTCACGAGCGTCCGCCGTTGCCGGCAATAACTCGAGCCAGACTGCGTCGAGGCCGAGGCGGCGCAAGCCCAGCATCCACTGAAGCGGTACGGAAAAATTACCGCCGCCCTCAGGATATTTTGCAGCAAAGCCGCAGCCGAGAAAGATCGTCACAGGCAGAGATTCGTCCGTCTCGCGTTCTGCTCAAGGGGAGCGGCCCGTCATTTGACGGGCCAAGCTTCATCCGCTAATTAGCATCCGCGTCGCACCCGTAGCTCAACTGGATAGAGCATCTGACTACGGATCAGAAGGTTTGAAGTTCGAATCTTCACGGGTGCGCCATGTTTCGCGCAAGGCCGATGTTCTATCGTGATCTTATGGCGCCCCGCGGTCGTAGACTTCGACCAGGCCGACACCGGTGCCGTTGTTCAATCCCGCCAGCAGCGCCGTGTAAGGGCCAGGTGACAGCGTTGCGGCCAGACCGGATTCCAACTGATTTGTTGGCGCCAGACCCGCGGCGGTCAATTCGGAGGCCTGGGCGGCATTGTCCTGCCAGTCGTTATTGCCGATCACGACCGCGCCATTGCTGTCCCGCACTTCCAGGGTTGGATCAGCGAGGGCCTGAGGTACGCCGAGCGGCGTCAGGCTGGGACCAATCCCGCGCACGATGATCCGGTCACCGCCGTTGTTGCCACCGAGGATGAAGCCCGCAATCACGATATCGCTGCCGGTTCCGACAAAGGCTCGCGTGCTGATATTGGCCAGCTTCGCCGGCACGCCCTGACTCAGATCGTAGACTTCGACGAGGCCGACCCCGGTGGTGTTGTTCTTGCCGCTGACGATGGCGGTGTAGGCGCCCGGAAGCAGGGTGACGTCGATCGCGGACTCGAGATTATTGGTGGGAGGAATACCGGTGGCGATAATTGCTGCTGCCTGCACGGGGTCGTCTTGCCAGTTGTCGTTGGTGATGGTGGCGAATCCACCTGGGCCGTGCAGCTGCATCACCGGGTCGGCCAGGGCGTTGGCGACGCCTACCTGAGTCAGGGATGGGCCGATGGCGCGGAGGAGCAAATGTTTGGGACCTGTTCCTGTGATGATGAAGCCGCCGATGCCAACGTTACCGCCGGTCAGAATGTTCATCCGGGTGGAGAGATTGAGGGCTTGGGCCGGCGTAGCGGATGGAGTGACAGTTGGCGCAGGAGATGGCGTAACGCCGGGAGTGGGCGTTGGTGGTGCAATTGTCGCTGTCGCGGTGGGCGTTGGCGACGGTGTTGTCCCGGGAGACAATGTTGGTGATGGTATCGGTGGAATGGTGGCGGTAACTGTCGCAGTCGCAGTGGCTGTAGCCGTTGCGGTCGCCGTCGCAGTAGGAGTGGGAGTTGCTGGTGTCGTCGTGGGGGTAGGCGTGGTTGGCCCCGGGGTCGGTGTTGGCCCAGCGGGCACCGCGAACGCGTAGACCTTGTTGTCCCCCGCAATGTAAATTCGGCCGCGCGCGGCGATACCGGTATTGAAAGTGCGCGTGCCGCTGATCGTATCGTTGGCGCCGCCGCCATTGAAAATCACCGCACCGGTTTCGCCGTTATATCCAAACAGGCGCTGGCCCGTGCCGTTTCCATATGCCCACACGATCGGGTTGCTCGCGCCATCGGTGGATGTGACAAAGGGCGACGTGCGCCCGGTCGAGCTCACGCTCCAACCGGTCGTAATCGTCGGCGGATTGGTGGCCGTTATCTTGGACGCGGTCAATATTCCACTGGACCGCACCACAACGAAGGTGCCCTGGATTGTCCGATAGGTTACCGATGAATTGATGACTTGTCCGGGAGCGACAACTGCTTGCGCGACCGGCGCGATAATGCCGCCGAGATTGGCGCGATTAAGCAGGTAACCGTTTCGATCTTTGCCAATCGCGAGCACCAGCGCTGAAGGCGTCGCGCCCGGAACATCGAGAATGATTGCATTAGACCCGCCCAGATCGACGTCGCCGCTGTCGAGCGACTGCCAATTTGTCGGCGCCCAAAAATCTGTGGTCGATGCACTGAAAACCGGTCCTGGCTGAAGGCGGATGACCGCCTCACTGCCTCCCCAGGGAGTGGTCCCGCCGGGGGCGTTGCCGGTCACGGCGAAGATGCTCGTGCCGTCACTCGCGAGCCCGCCGGGGTTCCAGATTCCAGACTTGAGCGAAGTGGTGACCCACGAGCCGAGTTGTGAGCCGTCCAGCGAGACGCCCAGCACGCGTCCCTGATAATTGCCTACATCCGCATATCCACCGTAGGGGATATAAACTTTATTCCCGAGAAGCGCGAGCGCGCCGCGCTGCATATGGAGCGACGAGCTGAAGCCTGGGAAACTGGCGTTGATGTCGATGGGAAAACCGAGATTGGTCGCACCCGTATCGACGTTCAGGGAGTAAACCATATTGTTAGGACCGCTGATAACGGCGACCAGAATGAGAGAGCGTGAGACCAGATCGATTACCGGTGTGCCGGTGATGCCAACGCCTCCCGTGATCAGTCCCATCCCCGGCGCGGGCGTGCCCAGGTTACGCTGCCAGATAATCGCTCCCGTGATCGCGTTGAGCGCGTAGACATTATTCGACTCGGTCACCGCAATGA
>QHMY01000231.1 GCA_003218305.1 Verrucomicrobiota bacterium | reverse complement strand
GGTCGTTTTTCAACGCCTCTTTCCCCGCGTCGCGACCCTGTGCCAGCTGCGTCCCCTTGTAGCTCAACCACGAGCCGCGTTTCTCGATGATCTGCTTTTCGAGCGCCAGATCCAGGAGCGCGCCGGTGGAAGAAATCCCTTCGTTGTACATGATGTCGAATTCGGCCTCGGTGAAGGGCGGCGCGACTTTGTTCTTCACGACCTTTACCCGCGTGCGGTTGCCCGTCACCACACCGTCCGTTTGTTTGATTGCGCCGATGCGGCGAATGTCGATGCGGACGCTGGCGTAGAATTTTAGCGCCTTACCACCAGGCGTCGTCTCCGGATTGCCGAACATGACACCGATCTTTTCGCGGATTTGATTGGTAAAAATGCAGCAGGTCCGCGCCTTGGAAATCAGCGAGGTCAACTTGCGCATCGCGGCGCTCATCAGGCGCGCCTGCGCCCCGACGGTGGAATCGCCGATCTCACCCTCAAGCTCCTGTTTGGTGACCAAAGCCGCGACGGAATCGAGGACGATGACATCGAGCGCGTTTGAACGCACCAGCGTCTCGACAATCCGCAACGCTTCTTCACCGGAGCTCGGCTGCGAGACGAGCAAGTCGTCCATGTTGACGCCGAGCCGACGCGCGTATTGCGGGTCGAGCGCGTGCTCGACATCAATGAACGCCGCCAAGCCCCCGCGCTTCTGAGCTTGGGCGATGACGGTAAGCGTTAAAGTGGTTTTACCTGAGGATTCGGGTCCGTAAACTTCGACCACGCGACCTCGCGGAAATCCGCCAACTCCGAGCGCGCGATCGATCAGGATGTTGCCGGTAGGAATGACGTCGATGTCGACAATCGTCGCGTCTCCGAGCCGCATGATGGCGCCGTCGCCGTAGTCCTTGGCAATCTGCTGGAGCGCGAGATCGAGGTTCTTGTTGCGGGCGGCGGTGACTTTGTCTTCGGTAGATTTTTCTTCAGTTTTAGTAGCCATAAGAGGGGGCCTCTTAAGTACGTGCGGTCATGAGCTTCGCCAAGCAGAAAAGCTTCGCGGCCCGTCGGAAAATGACGACAGGCCGCAAACCTCACGGCTTGCGGCCTGCGCGACCAACCAAATAAACGATTGTTGCTTACGCCACAGCGATCTTGCGCGGCTTGACCCGCTCGGCTTTAGGCAGAGTCAAAGTCACCACGCCTTGCTCGATCTTCGCGCTGATCTTGCCCGCGTCGATCGACGGATCGAGCTCGAATGAGCGTCGGAAATTCTCCGGACGCGACTCCTGGTGGAGGCGAGTGCCCTCGATGACGGGCATGGAACGCCGGCCCAGAATGGTGAGCTCATTATTTTCGACCCACATTTCAAGGCTCTCCTTGTTCACACCGGGCATTTCCACTTCCAGCGTGTAGCCGTCGTTGTTTTCGAGGACCGTCGCCGCCGGCGCGACGAATTGTTCTGGCGTCGGCCGGTCGCCGTTGCTGCTGCGATTTTCACGAACCAAAGTATTCATAGAGTTTTCCTTTCCTGAGAGGTTGCTTAGTTAAGATTGATTTGAATCTGCCGGGGCTTCGCTTCCTCTGCTTTCGGGAGCGTCACCGTTAGAATGCCATCTTTGTAGGAGGCGGTGATTTTGTTCACGTCGACCTGAGTCGGAAGCGTGATGCTGCGGCGGAACTTGCCGGTGCTGCGTTCGGTGCGCGTGGCATTGCCATTCTCCTGGCTAGCCTCTTCTTTCCGCTCGCCGCTGATGGTCAGCGTTCCGTCGTGCAGCGAAAGTTCGATGTCCTCCTTCCGCATGCCCGGCAACTCGACCACCGCAACGATGTTGTCGTTGTTCTGATACAGATCGAGCGCAGGAGTCCAGCCGCTGAAAAGCTGCGACTGGCGACCGGACGCGCCCCAGAAGGGCATCTCGAGGAGACTATCGAGATCGTTCCGAAGGCTCGCCCAGCGATCAAGCGACGGCCACATTCCGGAATTTGGAGTTTGATAACGAATTAAGCTCATATGTTTCCTTTCTTGAATTGAATTGGTTGATTGAAAGCTGCTCCGGTTAAAGCGAAAGAAGTGCCAGACAGTTCAGGTGCAGGATTCAATTTTGTAACCAATTAAATTTCAGTTATTTATAAATAACGGCTGGCAAGCGGCGCGAGATACATGTGTCACATACTGGCGCATGTTCGGAAGCAATATGGGGGCTTCTAGTGAGACATTAATTCCCTCTTCCAGCTCATTCCACATTCTAATAATCCGCAGCTGATTTGCCTGAGGCCAATAGGCGAGATATCTCTGCGTGTGACTATTGGCCTGCAGGACGAGTCTTTCATGCACGCGGCTCTGGCCGAGGCGAGAAAAGGCGCGGGACAAACAAGCCCCAACCCCGCAGTCGGAGCGGTTCTGGTGGTAGATGGGCAAATCGTGGCCAAGGGCCACCACAAACGCTCTGGGCTCCCGCACGCGGAAATCGAATGCCTCCGAAATTTCAAGAAGCCAATCCCGAAACGCTCCGTGTTGTACGTAACGCTCGAGCCTTGTTCGACGACGGGTCGGACCGGACCCTGCACCGACCAAATCATCGCTGCGGGAGTGAAGCGAATCGTGATTGGCGCCACCGATCCCAATCCCGCACATGCCGCACGCGGAATCGCAATTCTGAAGGACGCCGGCCTCGAGGTCCAGGCAGGAATGTTGGCGGACGAATGTGCTGCGCTCAATGAAGCGTTCAACAAATGGATCCAGACGCGGCGTCCCTTCGTCATCGCCAAATGCGGGATGACGCTGGACGGCCGGCTGTCCGCTCCGCCCGGCGAAGCGCAGTGGATCACCAGCGCCGCGTCGCGCCGGCATGCTCGGCGATTGCGCGCGGAAGTCGACGCGATTCTCATCGGTGCAGAAACAGTGCGGACCGACAATCCGCATCTCACCGTTCGGTTACCGGGCGCGAAACAACCGTGGCGGATCGTGCTCTCGCGATCCGGCAAACTGCCTCGCGACGCCCGGATTTTCGCCGATCGCTTCGCGGCGCAAACGGTAGTCTACGGCGAACAGAGTCTGGATGAGGTCTTGCGTGAGCTGGGCGCACGAGAAATTACCAGCGTGCTTCTGGAAGGCGGTGGCGAGATCCTGGGCCAGGCGCTGGATCAACGCCTCGTGGATAAGGTTCAGCTTTACCTTGGGCCGGTCTTCACCGGAGGTCCCGTCGTTGCCTTCCCTGGGACGGGCGCTGGGTCGACAGAACAAGCTGTGCGGCTCGAGCGGATCCGATACGAGCGGATCGGATCCGACATGTGTGTGATCGGTTATCCAAAACAGGGGGCGATATTCTCCGAATAAATTTTGGCAACTTTACGTCTCAAATGGTGTTACATTATTAACGTTAAAAGGAGGGTTTGGATATGAATTGGAAAAAGTTTCTTCTAATTGGTCTGGCCGTTGCCGGTTTCGCATTAGCGCCGACACCCAAGGCAGAGGCCGGAGTTTCGGTCGGGATTGGATTTGGATTTCCCGGATACGGATACGGTTACTATCCGGCGCCGTATTACCCGTATGGTTATGGCTACGGGAGCTATTACGGCTACCGGCCAGTGGTTTACGTGGCGCCCAGGTACTACTGGCACCATGGCCGGCGCGTCTATTATCATCCCCGACGCCATCACTATTATCGGCACTACTAAGCCGTTGGTGATTTCGGCGGGCGCCCAGGCGCCGTTACCGTCGTAGACGGGAGACCTCGCGTTTTTAGAGGAGAACGCTCTCGTCCAACGAATTATTGTCGTCTGAGGCCAGAAGGTCATCCAGATCGGCAATCACTTCGTAATCCTGGGCGTCGATACTTGCTAGCGTGTCGGACGGAGCCGCCAGAGGAGCGATCGAAGTCTGCATCCGCATGAAGACCACCGCAACGAGGGCCGTGGCGGCGCCGAGAGCGGGAACCAACCTTCGAGGATTGAGCCAGCCCCGCAAAGTTGCCCAATCGCTGGGTTCCCGGATTTCCCGCAAGACGTTACGCGCGAAAAAGGGAGAAACCTTGGACTCGGGCGCCTGCCCGAGAAGATCCCAGAGTTCCTGATCGTCGTCGCGTTTCATGAGTCGCGGATTAAACTCCGGGGGGGGGTGAAAGTTGCGCGCGAAGCGAAGCCGCGCCCGCTCTTACGTTTCCGCGGCTTCGAGGAAACCTTCCAGCTGCCGGATACGGGTCGGGTGCCGCATCTTACGAAGGGCCTTGGCTTCGATCTGTCGAATCCGTTCGCGCGTAACCCGGAATTGGCGACCGACTTCTTCGAGCGTCCGGCTGTAGCCATCCACGAGCCCAAAACGCTGCTCGAGCACTTGCCGTTCGCGTTCTGTCAACGTCTCCAGGACATCCTTGATCTTCTCCTTTAAGAGCACGATCGCGGTCATGTCGCTGGGGTTTTCCGCCCCTTTGTCCTCGATGAAGTCGCCGAAATTCGTTTCTTCGCTTTCGCCTACGGGCGATTGCAGGGAAATAGGCTGTTGCGCCATTTTTAGAACGGCGCGAACCCGGTCGACCGGGAGCAGAATTTCCTCGGCCACCTCTTCCGGGGTGGGCTCACGGCCATATTCCTGAACGAGCTGCTTTTG
>QHMY01000040.1 GCA_003218305.1 Verrucomicrobiota bacterium | reverse complement strand
GCTACGACATTCGTTTCCGCCGCCTCGCCATAATGAGCGACCGGCCAGGCTGCCGCGGCGCAGGCGAAAATAAGGACAAGCGCGGTCACCTGGCCCCCGCGAGTTCCCAAATAAGTTGCGGCGATCAAGCCAAGCAAAGCTATGGCCAGGCCGTAAACTGGCAGGGGATTGAGCAGGACATGCAGATACTCCGGCTGGTGAAGATCGCGCAGAATTGCTTCCATCATCAGTTCGAACGCGTTTGGGCCTGAACCTGAATCTCAGCTACCGGTGGATAAAGCGTCCAATCCCCAGCGCAAAAATGCCACCACTCAGTCCGCAGTCCGTAGAAGCCGGCCCGCGCCATGGCTTTTTGCAAGAGCAGCAGGTTAGACCGGACGACAAGATTCGGTCCCTGGTAAGTGATCATCGCGGCCGGGGTGAAATTATCGAACGCGGTCGGCATCGGGACTTCATTGCCCTTTTGGTCGACCAGGGTCACGTCCACTGCGGCGCCACGCATGTGCATGGAGCCGATACCGTCTTTGGGGTCCGCTACATAGGAATTGTTCTTCGTGGCCTCCCACAGTTGTTCCTGCGCGGTTTTTGGCCGGTAAGCGTCCCAAACTTTCAAGCCAAGACCGTGAGCCTTGAGGTATTTCTGCGCAGCGATTAAACGCTGCGCCACGCCATATCGGATCAGCGCGGGCATTCCCGGCGGATAGAGAGGCTTGCGGGTAAAATTATTGGAGCCGGCATAACGCAAATCGATCACGATGCTTGGATCGATCCGTTTAATCTCAACGAAATCGCTGTTGGTCGCCGGCACCGGGCCCTGAGCGTGCGTGGCGCTGGGAACGCAAAACGCGACGAGCAGAGTCCCCAAAAGAAGGTATGCAGGAAGCGTCCGGATATTCAAAGCAGAGCGTCGATCGCAGTTGGGGCGCTGGGTCAGTTCCCTGCCAGGGTCGGCGGAACGTCTGTCTTAGCGATACGCTGCAGGAGAAGTCGAGCGGTTTTCTCCGGAACATCGAACCGCAACTGGAGCTCGCTGCCGTCGACCTCGACTTCCGGAGGCTGCGTGTAGAGCAGCAGCAGACCAGGCTCCTGCATCCGGAGCCAGCGCTGAGGTTCGTTCTTGATCTGGCGAGCGAATTCATCGGCTTCAGAGGCGGATTTGCACCGCAGGACGAGCCGCGCCTTCACCGGGTTTTGCAAGGTAAGCGAAAGGCCGAGCAGTTGCGACGCCTCGAGCAACTCGTGGGTGAAAATGGGATGAAACATTTTCTCGAGCTTGGGCGGGTCCTGGGAAATGAGACGAAGGGCGTTGCCCTGGTTCAGGGACTGGAAGCGATCGAAGAGCTGGCCGGTAATTTTCAGATCGGGTTTGATCCCCAAACGGACACGAACCAATTCCTCCACTTCGGCCGCGGAACCGACGGCCAATGTTTTCGGTCCAACGCGAGCGACGGCGAAGTCAGGTCCCACCCAGATCGGCAGGCCGCTGATCACCCGTTTTTCGAAGGTCTTGTCCTTCTCGATCGAGCGAATGACCTGGGTGACGTCACCGCGCGACTCCACCAGGACAAACTCGCGGGTCGCGCCGGCGTCGGTCGTCATGGCTCGCGTCACCCGGACGGCGTCCCGGGCCAAATTCAGAACCGGCGTTTTCTCCGCGTTTCCATTGAGCCCGGACCAGACATTTTGCCATTCGGTCGATTGGTCTTTGCGCCAGCGTTTGGGCAAATCGTCCCGCTCGATTTGTTCTGTGTTGACTGAGAGAATCGCTTCGGTCTCCTGCGGCAACCATTCTCTTTTGAATGATGGCCAGCAAGACCAACAGGGACACGATGCTGAAGTAGAACTTCCGAAGCTCCTGCTTATCGATCTGGCTGGAGAGAACCGCCAGTTCGGCGGTGTGCTCCAAATGCCGATCCACGGCGCCCCGATGTTTCTGCACCTCTGGCAACAAATGAGGGGCATTTGGTGGAGCGATTCCCTGCGACGCGAGATGACGGCCGATGTTGAGATAGGCCGGATTCTTCTTCTCTTCGACTGTCTCGTGTTGTCCCCGCGCTTCCTTGAGAGCGTCCTGCTGGGCGCGGCTGCTTTCGTTCAGAACGCGATCGCGCGCTTCAAACTCATCCCGGACCCGAGCGATATTTTTATCAACAACGGCGAGTTCGCCGTCCTGCCTCGCCAGTTTCTCCCGGGCCTGCCGGCAGGCTTCGGCGCTGCCGAGCCGGGCGCGCATTACCTCCGCCCGTTCCTCCGGAAGACGAACCCGGCGGGCGCTGATCGAGGTCATTTGGGCGTCGAGATCCTCCGGTGGGGGAATTTGGGCCTGCAACTCGGCCAGTTTTTTCAAGAGGTCCCGGTCGGCGGCATCGTTTTCCTGGAGCCGGCGCTCCACGCCCGCTAACTCACGGTCGCACAGATCGGCCGACGCCTTGGCTTCATTTCGTCGCTCCAAGATTGGTTTCTTTTCCTCCTCGAGTTTGGCCAGCGCTTCGTTTTGTTCCTTAGCGTTTTGGGCCCGTTGCAGCTCGATCTTTCGGATGCTCTCTTCGATTTGCGCGATGCGCAGCGCGACTTCCTTTTGCTCCTGCTCGAGTTTTTTCAGCGCAACGATCTCGTTGCGGACCTCGGGAAAATTGACCGCCTGCGAACAACCCTCGCGTCCGAGATTGATTTCGCTTTTTTGCAGGGCGCGCTTTTCGTGGCGCAACGCGATCCGCGTTTTTTGCCGGCGGATCTTCAACCCGATCTCGCGCACGCCTGTTAGAATGAAACTCACGGGGTAAGGCTACGTGGGGAGGCGCTTGTGCCAAGCTCCTCTTCCAAGGAGCGGCGGTTTTCCAATAGCCGTCAGGAATTGCAGGCGGTGAGAAAACCGCCTCTCCTTAGTGGGTAGGCGACCGTTTTCATTCTTCCGCTCCGGACAGCGTTGCCAGTACGCTCAGGTCCTCCAGCGTGGTGGTATCCCCGGTAACCGTCTGGCCGCTAGCCACTTCCTTTAGCAAGCGTCGCATGATCTTTCCGCTGCGCGTCTTCGGCAGCGCCTCGGCAAAGCGGACTTCGTCCGGCTTGGCGATCGCCCCGATGTGGAGGCTCACGTGTTCGCGCAATTCCTTTTTCAACGAATCACTGGCCGTGACTCCACCCTTCAGGGTAACGAATGCGACGACGCCCTGGCCCTTCAGTTCGTCCGGACGGCCGACCACGGCGGCTTCCGCCACATTCGCGTGGCTGACAAGAGCGCTTTCGATTTCAGAAGTCCCGAGCCGGTGCCCCGCAACGTTGAGGACATCGTCGATCCGGCCCACGATCCAGAAGTATCCATCCTTGTCCCGGCGCGCGCCGTCTCCCGTGAGATAGTTCCCTTTAAACTCGGTCCAGTACTGCTTTTTGTACCGCGCCTTGTCGCCGTAGATCGTGCGCAACATCGATGGCCACGGCCTGCGAATAATCAATTTCCCGCCCACATTTGGACCGACTTCTTTTCCAGCTTCATCAACGATCGCGGCGTCGATGCCGAAAAACGGGAGGGTGGCGCTCCCCGGCTTGGTCGGAATCGCGCCCGGCAATGGCGTGATCATGATCGCGCCGGTTTCGGTTTGCCACCAGGTATCCACCACCGGGCAGCGGCCACCTCCGACCTTTTCTTTGTACCACATCCACGCCTCCGGATTGATCGGTTCGCCCACCGACCCCAGCAAACGCAGCGAGGAAAGGTCGTGCTTCTTGAGCCATTGGTCGCCCCAGCGAATGAAAGCCCGAATCGCCGTCGGCGCGGTGTAGAGAACATTTACGCCGTACTCTTCCACGATCCGCCAGAAACGATCGGGCTCGGGCCAGTTCGGCGCGCCTTCATACATGAGCGTGGTCGAGCCATTGGCGAGGGGACCATAGACGACATAGCTGTGGCCGGTCACCCACCCGACATCCGCCGTGCACCAGAAGACATCGTCGTCCCGAACGTCGAAGACGTATTTTGCCGTGGCATAGATACCGGTGAGGTACCCTCCGGTCGTGTGCAGGATGCCTTTCGGTTTTCCGGTCGAGCCACTCGTATAGAGAATGTAGAGAGGATGCTCGCTATCCAGGGGCACCGGCGGACAATGCGCGTCCACGTATTCCAACTCCCGATGCCACCAGACGTCGCGGCCTTCTTCCACGTGAATGTCGTTGCCGGCGCGTCGAAAAACGATCACCCGCCGGACAGATGTGCCGCCGCGTAACGCGTCATCGACGTTCTTCTTCAGGGGAACGATTGCGCCCCGGCGATATCCGCCATCGGCCGTGATGACTGCAACCGCCCCGCAATCTGCGATTCGATCGCGGATGCTCTCGGCGCTGAAGCCGCCGAAAACCACTGAGTGCACCGCGCCGATCCGGGCGCAAGCGAGCATGGCGATGGCCGTCTCGGGGATCGTTGGCAAATAGATGATGACGCGATCGCCTTTGCGAATCTTGTTCCGTTTCAGAACGTTGGCGAACCGGCAGACGTCCCGGTGCAATTGCTGATAAGTGAGCGCCCGTTTCTCGCCTGGCTCGCCTTCCCAAAGAATGGCCACCTTGTTTCGGTTCGGGCCGGTGAGGTGCCGGTCGACGCAATTCTCGGAAACGTTCAGTTTGCCGCCGACGAACCAGCGCGCGAACGGCGCTTTCCATTCAAGGACCTTCGTCCATCGCTTTTGCCAGACGAGTTCGCCCGCTTCGCGCGCCCAGAATTTCTCCGGCCGTTTGATCGACTCGCGATAGAGCCGGTGGTATTGCTGGAGGCTTCGAACGCGGGCGCGCTTCGCAAATCCCTGCGCCGGTTTAAAGACGCGGTTCTCGACGAGGTGCGACTCGATGTTTTGGGCCATGGCACCAAGAGGCTATCAATCTGATCGCCGCGCTCAACGGAAAGTTAGGGGTCCCCCCAAATCCCGAGCCGGCCCGGTCGCGGGAAGGGCCCCAAGACTTTCGACTGATTTCGTGATTACGCGGGGAAACTGTTCGCGCTCGCGCCGAAGTTCGCTACGGTATCGGACTTTCGTGAAAATCTTCTTCGGCCTCGTCCTGTTTGGTTTAGCACTTTCCCGGGTGCTCGTCGGCGCGGAAAATCCGTCTCCGAGCCCGAAGGTTTCCGTCGCGCCGCTCGCCTTCAAACATGCGACCTTGGAGAACGGGCTGCAGGTTTATACGGCGGAAGATCACAAAAGCCCGACCGTCGCCGTCCAGGTCTGGTATCACGTTGGATCGAAAGACGACCCGAATGGGCGCAGCGGTTTCGCGCATCTCTTCGAGCACATGATGTTTAAGGGCAACGAGCACCTTACCACCGATACGTTCGACAACTTGACCGAAAACATCGGTGGAGAAAACAACGCCTATACCGCGGACGATGTGACTGTTTATCACGAAGTGGTTCCTTCGAATTATCTTGAGCCAATCCTCTGGGCGGAGGCGGAACGGATGTCGTCGCTTGCCCTCAACGATAAGAATTTTTCCTCGGAGCGCGATGTGGTGAAGGAGGAATACCGGCAAAGGATTCTCGCGAACCCCTACGGGGAATTCTATCTCGACATCGACCGGAAGTCGTTCGCCGTCCATCCCTATAAGCGACCGGGGATTGGCAACATCACCGAACTCGACGCGTCGAAGCTTCCGGAAATCCGCGCCTTTCATTCCACCTTTTACCGGCCGGACAACGCGACCCTCATCGTGGTTGGCGATTTCAAACAGGAAGAACTCGACGCATGGATAAAGAAATATTTCAGTGCGGTCGTCAAACCGTCGGAAAAAATCCCCCGCGTCACCGCCAAGGAGCCACCCCGGAAAGAGGACAAAGTCGAGACATCATATAGCCCGAAGGCGCCGTTGCCGGCGCTCGCGATTACCTATCTCGCGCCGTCCGTGCGCAGCAAAGACGCTCCGGCCCTGGAGCTGGCGGAGGAAATTCTGTCGGGCGGCACTTCCTCGCGGCTTTACCAGGCCCTCGTTTACGAACAGCAGGTCGCGCAGGCAGTCTCGTGCAGCGCCGACTTGCATGAAGACCTCGGGTTGCTCGTTTTCCGCGCGGTTCTGGCCAGCGGAAAATCAATGGAGCTCGCGCGGAAATCACTCACCGACCAGATTAACGATGTCCTAAAGAATGGGGTGACCCAGGCCGAGCTCGACAAAGCGAAGACCCGCTTTCTCACCTCGAAATTGCTTGAGCGCGAGACCGCCAACGGCAAAGCCAGCGCGCTTGGAGAAGCCGTGGTGATTTACGGTGATCCCGAGCACGTCAATACCGATCTGGCGAAATATCAGACCGTAACGACCGCGGAGATCAAAGAGGTTCTTAACAGATACATTACGGGCAAGAAGAGGGTCGTGATCGAGCACCTGCCGGAATCGATGAAGGCCGTGAGCAAGGAGAAGGTCGAGAAAAAATCGTGATGAAGATGCGCCTTGTTGTCAGCCTCGTTCTTGCCTTTGGCGCGGTGCCACAATTTGCGTCTGCCATTGGCGGCATCGATGGGGTGCCGAGTCCGGCCGCGCCGCATGAAATTACTTTCGTCGAGCCGAAGGAAGCCAGGCTAGAGAATGGTTTGCGCGTGATTGTGGCGGAGCGCCCCGGGTTGCCCTTACTGGCGGCGGAGCTGCTGGTCCGTAATGGCGCGGAGGTCGATCCCGACGGCCGGGCGGGTGCGGCGAGCATGACGGGTTCGCTCCTGACCAAAGGCACCGACAAGATGACGGCGCCCCAAATTGCCAGCGCGATCGAATCGCTCGGCGGCTCGATCGATTCCGGGGCGCGGTGGGATGGTTCGAGCGCCAACATTGTGGTGATGTCCGACAAAGCGGAACCCGCCCTGGCCATTCTCGCGGACGTGGTTCTGCATCCGGCGTTTAAGCAGGAGGAAATCGATCGGCTCAAAAACCAGACGCTCGACGGCTTGCGCGTGGTTCTGCAGCAACCGGGCGCCCTCTCGCGCTACGTGACCGATGTGGTTGTTTACGGATCGAGCGAGTATGGGCACGCCGCCAGCGGCACGATGGAAACCGTCAAGGCGATAACCCGCGACGATCTGGTGCAGCTTTACCAGGCCTATTACCGGCCAGAAAACGCCACGTTGATCCTGGCGGGCGATGTCACGCTCGAACAGGGCAAGAAATTCGCCCAACAGTTCTTCGGCGATTGGAAAGCCGGCGCGCCCGTGACCAAGGAATCCACTCCACCGGCCACCACGGATTGGAAACCGGAAAACATCATCGTCGATATGCCGGAAGCGGGCCAGGCTTCGGTCACCGTGGCGAAGCCGGCCCTTAAGCGAAGCTCGCCGGATTACTACGCGGGACTAGTCGCAAATGCGGCGCTCGGGACTGGGTTCGTCTCGCGCTTGAACCGCGAGATCCGGATCAAGCGGGGTCTCAGCTACGGCGCCCGGAGCGCGCTCGATTCGCGGCGGGGTGGGGGAGCGTTCATCGCCTCGGCCCAGACCAAGAACCCATCCGCCGCGGAAGTAGCGGGTCTGTTGCAATCTGAGCTCAAACGTCTCGGCACGGAGCCGGTTCAGGGCGACGAACTCAAGTCGCGCCAGGCTGTCTTGACTGGCGCGTATGCGCGCAATCTGGAAACGAATCGCGGGCTGGTCGCCCAAATCACTTCGCTTGTAACCTACGACCGCCCGCTCGACACCGTGAACAAGTTTATCCCGACGATCAACGCCATTACCGCCGCGGACGTGAGCGCGTTCGCCACGAAATATTTCAGCACACCTCCGAGCCTGATCATCGTCGGGAAAGGGTCAGAATTTCTGGAGGCGCTGAAAAAGGATTTCCCGGAAGTGCGGGTCATTCCGCAAGCCGACCTCGATCTGAACCGGGCAGACCTGCTGAAGGCGAAATAGAAACAGGATTGCGGATACCGGATACCGGAAAGTAGATGCGGTGTTGTCATCCCGAGCCGCGCAGACGGGGAGGGACCTCTCGCAGCGGATCGATCACCCAAGCATTTGAAAGCCCGTCAATGACCGTGCTGTCCGCCCCCAATCTCGGTCTTTTTGCGGTTGCATTCGCCACTCGGCATTCGACATTCGGAATTCCTCCGGGGGCATAGCTCAGTTGGTAGAGCGCCAGCTTTGCAAGCTGGATGTCAGGGGTTCGAATCCCCTTGCCTCCATTTTTTTAAGGAGCGGCGGTCTCGAGTCCGCCGCCAGACCCGACGGCGGTTTGGAAACCGCCGCCCCTTGGTAGGGGTCAGCGCACACTGCGCTGTCCCCGGACGCCGCAGCGCGGCGTCCCTACCAAACGAAAATGCCGGAGGGCGATTGCTCGCTCTCCGGCATGTCTCATGTTTGCAGCAAAGACTGAATTGTGCGTTACCGTTTCAGAGTTCTTCAAGCCTCGATTTCTTTCGATTTCAAGGGCTTAACGGCGTCACCGAACCCCGAATTGCTTCGGGGTCGATCTTAGCCGTCGACCTATTCAATCACACCTGAAGAGCAAGCTCTCAGGGTGACGAATTCTCCTTAGAAAGGAGGTGATCCAGCCGCAGGTTCCCCTACGGCTACCTTGTTACGACTTCATCCCAGTTACCGCTCATAGCGTAGACGGCTGCTTCCATTGCTGGTTGGCGCGCCGGCTTCGGCTACAAGTGACTTCCATGATGTGACGGGCGGTGTGTACAAGGCCCGGGAACGTATTCACGCCGTCGTAGCTGATACGGCATTACTAGCGATTCCGGCTTCATGGAGTCGAGTTGCAGACTCCAATCCGAACTGGGCCCAGTTTTGATAGATTTCCTCCACCTCGCGGTCTCGGATCGTTCTGTACTGGGCATTGTAGTACGTGTGCAGCCCAGGCCGTAAGGGCCATACTGACTTGACGTCGTCCCCACCTTCCTCCCCGTTTCACAGGGCAGTCTGAACAGAGTGCTCGGCTTGCGCCGGTGGCAACAGTTCACAGGGGTTGCGCTCGTTGCGGGACTTAACCCAACATCTCACGACACGAGCTGACGACAGCCATGCAGCACCTGTGCAAGTTGTCTCTTTCGAGACTCGCTGGCTTTCACCAACTTAGAAATGCATGTCAAGGCCTGGTAAGGTTCTTCGCGTTGCATCGAATTAAGCCACATACTCCACCGCTTGTGCGGGCCCCCGTCAATTTCTTTGAGTTTTAATCTTGCGACCGTACTCCCCAGGCGGCACGTTTAACGCGTTAGCTCCGGCGCGGAAGGGGTCGAATCCTCCCACACCAAACGTGCACCGTTTACTGCCAGGACTACCGGGGTATCTAATCCCGTTTGCTCCCCTGGCCTTCGTGCCTCAGTGTCAGGAACTGTCCAGAGACCCGCCTTCGCCACTGGTCTTCCTCATGATCTCTACGCATTTCACTGCTACACCATGAATTCCAGTCTCCTCTCCAGTCCTCAAGCACCGCAGTATCGAATGCAGTTTCGGAGTTAAGCTCCGAAATTTCACACCCGACTTACGGCGCCACCTACGCACCCTTTACGCCCAATGAATCCGAACAACGCTTGGGACCTCTGTATTACCGCGGCTGCTGGCACAGAGTTAGCCGTCCCTTCCTCTTCTGATACTATCAATGCGAGCACAGTTAATACTCGCACCTTGTTCTCAAATGACAGGAGTTTACAACCCGAAAGCCTTCATCCTCCACGCGGCGTCGCTCCTTCAGGGTTTCCCCCATTGAGAAAAATTCTCGACTGCTGCCACCCGTAGGTGTCTGGACCGTGTCTCAGTTCCAGTGTGACTGGTCGTCCTCTCAGACCAGCTACCCGTCATAGCCTTGGTGGGCCGTTACCCCGCCAACTAGCTGATAGGCCGCGGGCTCCTCAAAAAGCGCCAGGTTACCCCGGCTTTGGATTCAGGAAGATGTCGTCCCTCACCACATGCGGTATTAATTCGCCTTTCGGCGAGCTATCCCCCACTTTTCGGCAGATTGCCCACGTGTTACGCACCCGTTCGCCACTGAATTATTTCTGTATTGCTACAAAAATAATCCCGTTCGACTTGCATGTCTTATCCACGCCGCCAGCGTTCGTTCTGAGCCAGAATCAAACTCTCCGTAAAAATTTGGAGCCGGTGTCATTGCTGCCACCGGACAAAGTTTGTCGAGACACTCGCTAAAGTGCCCGAAATTCTGACCATTCTTGCCTGAAAACGACTCGTGAGAGCCGGATCCAGGTTCGTCCGATCTTATAAATTAAGATTTCCTCGGCCCCGTGAAGGGCGTTTGGAAAAATGTTTTAATCAAAGAAATTACCCATTCCCAAATTAGCTTAGGGAATAGACAACCCCGAATTGCTTCGGGGCTCTGACGTATAACGCACAATTCAATTTTCGCTGACTTACTTCACCTTTTGGATTTCGATAAATTCCGTCGTGATGACGAAATCCAAAATCAGACTGTCAAAGATCAACGCTCTTCCGTTTTCGGTACACGACGAAATCCGATCCAATCAGCGAACTGACAAACCGGCTCGCAATGAGCCCGAAGAGAAGAACATCCCGCGTCTGCGAGATCCGCGTTTCAGCGGGACGACAACATATTGCGTCTCGCCCCCTCGTCAAAAGGAAATTTGCACTAATCTGAGGATTTTTACTCCAGATGGCCCCTGGCCCTGCCTGCCCGTGGCTGGACCGAAGCCGGTCTCAGCCCTCGGCTAATGGTTGGAACGTTATCGTCCCGCCGGGCGAGGGGCGATTCCGAGAGCTTTCTCGATCGCGGCCGGGTCGTAGACAGTGCCGCCTTTGATCACGGACGTGATCTTGTCGAGGTCCCGCATGTTTTTCAACGGGTCGCCGTCGACGAGAATCAGGTCGGCCAGTTTTCCGGGCGCGATGACGCCACGGTCCTTGTTAACGCCCATGACTTCTGCGGACGTGAGTGTCGCCATGCGGAGGACTTCGGGGGCGGGAATGCCCGCGCGCACATAGAGCTCGAGCTCGTGATGCAGCATGTAGCCGGCGAGCGCGTCGGTACCGGGAATGATGGTGACCCCGACATCGTGCAGAGCCTTGACTAGACGCAGGATTGCCGGGAACGCTTCGCGGTAGGCCGCTTCCTTCTCCTTCGGCACTTCGAGTGCGCCACTGCGCATGTTCCGGCGGACCTGTGGCGGGAACCGTGGGATGATGTCTTCCAAACCGGGCGTGATCGCGGTCGGATCGCCACAGAAAAGTCCTTCGAACGCGACCAGCGTCGGATCGAGGACGGTGTGGTGTTGTTTGAGGAAATTGAGGAAGTCGCGCACCTCAGGTTTATCCGGAGGAAACTCACGGGCGCGCTCGGCCACCTTGATGAAGCGGTCACGGTTGCGGGTCTCCTTTACTTCGGGAAAAAGGAAATTGAGGAAGATGAAATTGATGTGCTGGATTTCATCGGCTCCGTTCTCGACGAACTGGCGCGCGGACATGAAGGCGGGGACGTGACCGCTCACCCGCATGCCGCGAGAATGGGCGCGATCGGCCATGATCGGGACCAGCTCGGGTTTGATTGAGGAATAGATTTTGATCTGGGCGTAGCCGTGGTCGGCGTACCAATCGACGTCCTTGATCGCTTCCTCGGCGGTATCGACGCGCATCTTCGTGGGCCCGGCCAGTTCCCCGGTTCCGTCGATGATGCCCGCTTTTAAAACGCGGGGACCCAGCTCGGTTCCATTATCGAAACGCGCGAGGCGTTCGAGGAAGCTATCGAGGTCGTTCGCCATATCGCGCGCACTCGTGACGCCGTTGGCTAGATCCAGGGCGCCATCGATGTCACCGAAGTGCTGGTGATTGTCCCAGAGGCCCGGCATGAGGAATTTGCCCTGCGCATCGATCACTTCCGCTTTGGCGTCGGGTTTGATGTCGGCGTCGGAGCCGACCCGCACGATGCGCTCGCCCCGGATCACAACACTGCTGCCGGGGGTAACGCTGAGATCCCGCGGGTCGAATAAACGGGCGTTACGAATAACAAGATCGGCAGCTGGTTTTTGCGCGAGGCTGCGGGCAAGGCGTTCCGACCAGGTCGCGTCGGTTTTCTCCTGGGCTGCTCGCAACTGGGGAATCGCGGTCTCCGTTCCATCGGGCACCACCGAGAACCACCCGGAGACCGACGACGCATTCCCGTCCCGATCGAGCCAAATCGATTGCGGTGAAAAGCCGAGACCGACAATGCGATATTCGGTCAACTCGGTTTTGCCGGTGTTTACTTTGCCGGCTTCCTCGATGCTCGCTTCGCTGGCGGGCAGGAGCGGCAGCTTGCGGTTGGGTGCCTTGAGAAGGGCGCGCGCAAGCACTCCGGAGAATTCCGGCGGCGCGCTCATCGGCAGATAAAACGCCTCGCCGGTGACGGCCTGCTCGCCCTCTTCACTGCGGTTTTTCCAGCTCGCTTTCCCGTTCTTTATTTCAAAGCGCTCTTCAACTGGCGCCTTCATGTAATCGTTGCCTTTGCCTTCGTAGGCAATCGGCACCCCGGCAGCATCGAGCTTCCAAGTCGCGACAATGTGATCGCCGCGCCCGCGATCGTTGTAGGAATATTCAACGCGCACTGCACCGCCGGTCTCCTCCTTCACGGTTTGGGTTCCGGCCGGATTGCCTTGAATGAGAATCTTGTCAGTGCGCTCGGCGGCAGGAGCTTGCGCAACTCCGGTCAGCGCCAGGATGAAGATAACAATTCTAGTCATTCTTCTGTCAGCAATCACGATGGTTGTTTGCGGCCAACCATCTGGTCCGACAAGGTTTTGCGGCTCCAGTATCTACGCGAGGGGTGCCTCCTGATTGCGCTGACGTGGAATACCGAGGCTGTCGAAGATGGTCCGCGTCGCGTCCGAGCGGTTGAGAGTGTAGAAGTGGATTCCGGCGACGTCGTTATCCAGGAGGTCGTGGCATTGTTCGAGGGCGAAATGAACGCCGACGCGGCTGACCATGGCTCGATCGTTTTCGCAACGTTGCAGGGCGCGCAAAAGCTTGGCGGGGAAACGGGCGCCGCCGGCGAGTTCGGCGATGCGCTTGAAGCCGCTCAGTGAGGTGATCGGCATGATGCCGGCGAGGATGGGGACATGGATGCCGGCGAGCGCGCAACGTTCGCGGAAATCGAGGAAGTCGCGGTTGTCGAAAAAGAGCTGGGTCACGATGTAGTCGGCGCCGGCATCGACCTTCGCCTTGAGGTGATCCATCTCGACCAGGCGATTTGGGGTCGCCGGATGGCCTTCGGGGAAACCGGCCACGCCGATCCCGAAGCCGCGGCGGTCGGGATGCGCGCCGGATTCGTTGAATTTCTTGATGAACTTCACGAGGTCGACCGCGTGTTGAAAAACGTCCGCCGATTTGTCGTAGGCGCAGCCCCGTGGCGGGTCACCGCCGAGGGCGAGGATGTTGCCGATCGCGTTCTGCGCGTAGCGATTCAGGATCGCTTCGATCTCTTCATGTTTATGGCAGACGCAGGTGAGGTGCGGGATCGGGTCGAGTTTCGTCGTAGTCTTGATGCGCTCGACGAGGTTGTGGGTGAGGTCGCGGGTGGAGCCACCAGCGCCGTAAGTCACACTGACGAAATGCGGCATGTACGCTTCGAGTTCGCGAATCGTCTGGTAGAGGGTCTCGGCCGCCTCGGGCGTTTGCGGAGGAAAGAACTCGAACGAGAACGTCGGGGAACCTCCCTGCATGATGTCGGTGATGTGCATCGGTCCGGGCGTATCTTTGCGTGAAAAGTTGAGAGTTGAAAGTTGAGAGTTGAGAGCCGCGGACCTTTCTGCCGTGGCGCACTTTACCGACCTCGTTCCCAAGTTGCACTTGGGAAAGCACTTATCTCGGCAGTTGAACTGTCTGTGCAATCGGACCCGCCTCGGGCACGTTTGCGGGACGTTCTTGGCCTGCGAGTGCAGTTGTGGGCGTCCCCGTTCTGGACTTTGAGCGAGGCAATGGATCCCGAGTATTTCTCGACCTGATTCACCCCGCCGTGCAAAATCCCCAGATGAATCCGCTTTCGAATTTTGTCAGTCTGCATCCCTATTTCAAAGCTCACCCGGGGAAACTCGAGGCTTTCAAAGCTGCGTTCCCGGCGTTCGTTGAGAAAACTGCGGGCGAGGAAAAGAATCTTTTCTATGGATTTACTGTCAACGGCGATGAGGTTTTCTGCCGCGAGGCCTACGCCGACGCTGAGGGCCTGCTGGCGCATCTGGACGGCGTTGGTGCGATGCTCGCGGAAGCGCTCAAGATCGCCGACCTGACCCGACTGGAAGTGCACGGACCGGCGGCGGAGCTCGACAAGCTGAGAGGGCCTCTGGCGCATCTCAACCCGGTCTGGTTCGTCGGCGACGCGGAGCGGCGCTAGGGACGAGTGACATGGCGGAGCCAGAGCTACTGATTAGCGTCGCCGATTATGCGCGGGCGGCGACGGGGAACGTGGAAAAGGGTGTGCTCGATTACTTCGAGGGCGGTGCTCTTGATGAGATTACACTGCGGGAAAACACGGCAGGATGGGAACGGCTGAAGCTTTACTACCGGGTTCTGGCGGGAGTGGATAATCGCGACATGACCGCGACCGTTCTCGGTCAGCCGATCTCGATGCCGATCGTGGTGGCGCCGACGGCGTTTCATAAACTGGCTTGCGATGCGGGAGAGATCGCGACGGCAAGAGCGGCGAAAGCGGCTGGGACTTTGTTCATCCTCAGCTCGCTTTCGAATACAGCGATGGAAGAGGTCTTCGCGCAGGCGGCGAGCCCCTGCTGGTTTCAGCTCTACATCTATAAGGACCGGGCGATCACACTCGATCTGGTCAAACGAGCGGAGGCAGCAGGGGCGGAGGCGATTGTGCTGACGGTTGATGCGCCGGGTTTGGGCACGCGCGAACGCGATACACGGAATCGCTTTCGGTTGCCGGACGGCCTCCGTGTCGAAAATCTGGCGCCGCTGGGTAAGGGACAAATGCCGGAGGTCGCGGGCTCGGGCCTGGCGGCGTATGTCCGGGAGAATTTCAAGGCGGATCTGGGATTCACCGATCTCGATTGGTTGTGCGGGTCGACCCGGTTGCCGTTGGTGGTGAAAGGCGTTTGCCGCGGTGATGATGCGCGCCGGGTAGCCGAACATGGCGCGAAAGCGGTGGTGGTTTCGAATCACGGTGGGCGCCAGCTCGATACTGCGCCGGCTACTTGCGAGGTGCTGCCGCGCGTGGTCGACGCGGCGGGAGATATTTGCGAAATCTACGTCGATGGCGGTGTTCGGCGCGGCAGCGATGTGGTGAAAGCGCTCGCGCTCGGCGCTCGCGCGGTGTTGGTCGGCCGGCCAATTCTATGGGGTTTGTGCGTCAATGCAGAACGGGGAGCGGTGGAGGTGCTGAGCATTCTGCGCCGCGAACTTGACGAAGCGATGCTGCTTTGTGGCTGTACGAGGATAAGCGATATCGGCCGGTGGTTATTCGCAGCGTGACCCGCGGCTCGACGGAGTCTCCCGGTATCAAAGGATCCCGGATTTCGGAGCAAATCCGATAGTTGAGAGTCGATAAGTGGCGACATAGCTTGCAGCCATGACGCGACGGAAATTTCTTGGGGCGACGATGGCGGGGAGCGCTACGGTATTGGCGGGACAGTTCCCGACATTTGTGAGAGCAGCGACTCCGGCAATCAGCGACGCCTCGACCTTTCAGTTGGGCGGCGATCTGACTGTGAACCGGCTCGGCTTTGGCGCGATGCGCATCACGGGCGAAGGGATTTGGGGGTGGTCGGCAGATCGCGAGGGCGCGAAGAAGCTATTGCGGCGTGTGGTCGAGCTGGGCGTGAATCTTATCGATACCGCTGACGCCTACGGTCCCGAGGTGAGCGAATTGTTGATCGCCGAAGCGTTGCATCCTTATCCGAAAGGGTTGGTGATCGCGACCAAAGGCGGCCACACCCGGCCGGGGCCGGGCCAATGGGTACCGAATGGCCGCCCGGAATACTTGGCGGAGTGCGTCGATAATAGTCTGAAGCGATTAAAACTGGAGCGGATCGATTTGTACCAGCTGCATCGCATCGACAAGAACGTGCCGGTCGAAGAATCGTTAGGCGCGCTTAAGAAAGCGCAGGATGCGGGAAAGATTCGGCACGTCGGATTATCGGAGGTGTCGGTGAAAGAAATCGAGCAGGCGAAAAAGGTGTTGCCGATCGTCAGTATTCAGAACCGATACAACATCGAGGACCGCGGCTCCGAGGAGGCGCTCAATTATTGTGAGAAGGAGAAGATGGCGTTCCTGCCGTGGGCACCGCTTGGCGGCAGTGGCAAAGGTTCATTGACCAAGGCCGGCGGGTCCTTGGAAACGGAAGCAAAACGTCACAACGCCACCATGGTGCAGCTTGCGCTCGCATGGTTGCTGCACCGGTCGCCGGTGATGTTGCCGATCCCGGGGACGTCGTCGATCGCACATCTCGAGGAGAACGTGGCCTCGGCGAAACTTCAGCTCCCTGCCGAAGATTGGAAGAAAGTTGAAGAGCTGTCGCAGGCACGAGGATAGTCACCGTGTGGTCAGCGACCCCGCCCCTAAGGTGACAGGTGCTACAACGGACGTGAGGCGGCTTCGTAAAGGGCGGCGTAGAGTTGTTCGAGGCTGACCGGTTTGGCCAAGACGGCCAGTGCGCCTGACGGAGCGAGGTCGTCGGTCGACCGACCGGAAACCAGAATAACGCGGGCGTTAGGAAACCTGGCCACGATGTTGCGGCAAGCGGTGGCGCCGTTGAGTTTTGGCATCTGATAATCCATTAGGACGACGTCGGGGCGATGACGTTCGTAGGCCTGGATGGCTTCCAAGCCGGAACCGACCACCTCCACCACCTCGTGCTGGCAAAGGCGAACCAGGTCAGCGAGTGAGGTGCCCACGCTTTTCTGGTCGTCGGCTATCAAGACGCGCATACGGCAGAGGCAGAACTTTCCATACCTACGGGAGTTGATCTGGAAACCAAAGAATCCAGGAAGCGAATCAGAGTCATTTCAAGGTGGCGTGAAACGTGACATCCAGTTTGTCGCTGCGGCCTTGGGTGGCGCTGGCGGTTGCTGAACCAGTGAGTTCCTTGCTCGCGGGATTGTCCAGTTTCAAATCGAAGATGCCCCCTACGCCAGTCTGTTTGTCGTTCATGTGGACGTCGATCCGGAACACTTGGCCTTCCTGGTTGAGGAAGAAGACAAGGCCGTTGAATTTCGATCGGTCGAACATCATGTCGAATTCACTTTTCCATTTCTCGACCGGCAGTTTTTTGTCGCTGAGCAGGAGGATGACAGGCTTTCGCTCGTCCTTTTGATCGGTGAAAGCAGCCGCGTGGGTGAGCGCCACGGTGGCACCCTCGAAGGTGAGGGAACCTTTGGCCGATCCGCTGGGAAGATCTGACGCCGCGAACATAGCAGGCTGGCCAAGCGCGCAGAGTGCAATCGGCGCGACGAGAATCAAGGAGCGGAAAGATTTTGAAAACCGAGTCATGGCGCAAACTTAGGAAGCCGTCGGATTTGTCAAAGCCGAGGAGCAAGCGGGCGTTGTGATCTTTGTGGACTCCGGACGATGCCTTGTCTGTCTCACGCTGTGACCTGGCGAAAGGCCGCAACAAAGGCTTCCATCTCGGTCTTCTTGCCGATAGTGAGACGCATGTGATTCGGCAGAGCGGGGAATAATCGGCCCACCTGCACGTTACGCTGCTTCAACGCCTGAATCAGTGGAACAACTGGACGCTTCACGTTGAACATGATGAAATTGGCCTGCGAAGGGATTTGTTCGTAGCCCATCTTGTCGAGCTCGCCGATCACGAACGCCTTGGCTTCGCTGTTGAGACGCCGGCCGTTCTCGACCTGGTCGGGGTCGTTCAGGCTCGCGGTCGCGGCGGCCAATGCCATGAGGTTGACGCTGTCCCAGGATTGATGCGGGCGCATTCGCTCGATCACCTCGCGCTGCGCAACGCAGTAGCCACAACGTAAACCCGCCATGCCATAAATTTTTGAGAAGGTGCGCGCGACGATCAGATTTGGGTTGTCCTTGATCAGCGGGATCACGCTCTCGTAATCCGGGCTGTCGGCGTAGTGGTGGTACGCTTCGTCCACCAGGATCATCGTCTGGCGCGGGGCTTTGGCGATGAACGCGGCCAAATCAGCTTTTGGCGTGATACTGGCGGTGGGGTTGTTGGGATTACAGATGTAAACGAGCCCTTCTTTGGCCGCGCTCGTCATCTTGGGCAAATCATGGGCAAAAGTGAGGGTAAGCGGGACCCTCGTGATATCGGCGCCGTAGATTTTGGCGTGGGCGAGAATCGCTTCAAACGTCGGGTCGGCCACGACAAGTTTTCCGCGTCCGCCGGCCGCGTTTTTCCCGTTGTTGAGCGGGCCAGTGAATGTCTCCGCGCAAACCTTCAGAATTTCGCCGGAGCCGTCGCCCAGCAAAATCTGATCGCGATTGACGCCATTATGTTTTGCCAGCGCATCGATCAGCGGCTCGGCCGTATCATCCGGATAGCGGCACGAAAGGCCGAACGCATCGGTCATCGCCTTAAGCGCTGTGGCGGAAGGGCCATACGGATTCTCGTTCGAACTCAGGCGCACGATTCCCGTGGCCGCCGTTTCCGCGGCTGGCGGCGCCGCGAGTGAAAGTGTGGGCCTGGCCACGGCGCACGCAGCGCCGACGCCGAGAAGTTGGGCAAATTTACGTCGAGAAATAGAGATGGTGTTCATGAGATTCTTTTCGGAGCTTTCGATTGAGATTCTTAGTTGGGCCGACCAGCGATGGCGAGGCTGAAGTATGGAGAAATGACGAATGGAGAATTTCGAATGACGAGTGACGGAGAGAGGCGGCCTTGCTCAGCGGCTGGTTTTTATCCATCGTCGAAGGATGAAGCGATTTTTCCCCATACCATTCCTGATCGTGGCTGCCTTTTTGGTTTCCGCCCGGGCGGGCGAACCTGAGACGACGGGGAAGAAGGCCGCGACGTCCGAAGAATTATTCGAGACAATCGCGCGGCTGGATGGCGATGTCTTCGGTGCGTTCAATGCTCATGACGTCGATCGCCTGATGTCGCTCTTCACCGAAGACCTGGAATTTTACCACGATACCGGTGGCCTGGCGGATTACCGGCAAAACGCGGAAGGGTTCAGGAGGATGTTTGCTTCGACGCCCGATATCCGTCGCGATCTCGTGAAAGGGAGCCTGGAAGTTTACCCCGTGAAAGACTACGGCGCGATGGAGATCGGGGAGCATCGGTTCTGTCACAAGGAGAATGGGAAAGACGACTGCGGCACCTTCAAGTTCGCCATGGTCTGGCGAAAGACCGGCGAGTCGTGGAAAATTTCGCGCGTGCTCAGTTACGGACACTAATGAAGACCACGCCCATCTCCGCGAACCGGGCCGATGTCGAGTCGATCGATGCCATTATCACGGCGGCGTACGACGGGATTTCTGGTCCGGCGGGGAAGAAACGTGATTGGGACCGCGAACGATCGCTGTACTTTCCCGGTGCGCGCCTGATTCCTACGGCGAAGGCAGGGGAGAATGTCGATCCGGCGCCGCAGATTTTGGATATCGAGGGCTTCATCGCGCGGGTGGAACCGTATTTTGCGACGACCGGGTTCTACGAAAAGGAAATTGCGCGCCGAACGGAACAGTTTGGTTGCATGGCGCAAGCGTGGAGTACGTATGAATCGCGCCACGATCCGTCCGATCCCGAACCGTTCATGCGCGGGATCAACAGCATCCAGTTGTTCCACGACGGCAATCGTTGGTGGATCGTCAATATCTACTGGCAGCAGGAGAGCGTGGAGTATCCGATCCCGTCCCAATATCTCTGAGGATGGCGCCCGAGTGCAGCGCCAAGGGTAGGAGTTAGGCTGCCGAGGCCGTAACTGCTGTTGTGGGAGAGGGGGGAGCGCTGAGCAGATCCTTTAGCCGGACCAGATCGATCGGCTTCGCAAGCACGGCGGTCGCGCCGGAGTAGTTAAGATCTTCGGCGCCGGCCACACCTGAAACCAGGATGACATTGGCCGCGGGGTATCTCGATAATATGTTGCGGCATGCGGTCGCGCCGTTGAGCCGCGGCATGAAGTAATCCATCAGAACTACGTCCGGTCGGTGGCGGTGGTAGGCCTGGATGGCATCAAAGCCCGAGCCCACGACTTCGACGACCTCATGGTGGAATTTGGAAACCAGTTCCGCGAGGGTCGTGCCGACGCCTTTTTGGTCATCTGCTATCAGCACGCGCATAGACCCTTTTTGGAGAACATTTCA
This sequence comes from Verrucomicrobiota bacterium, assembly GCA_003218305.1. Classification (GTDB taxonomy): domain Bacteria; phylum Verrucomicrobiota; class Verrucomicrobiia; order Chthoniobacterales; family UBA10450; genus AV80. The sequence goes on along the minus strand of QHMY01000040.1, from coordinate 28,469 downwards.
TGCCATCTGCCGGATTATTCGTGGCCTTTCTTGCTGGGTCAGATGGGTGTTCGACCTGGTCGCTCCAGGTTCGGTAAAAGCCACGTCAACAGCCCGATAAGCGGCAGGTAGGAACAGACTTGGAAGACAAAACGGATGCTCGTCCGGTCCGCCAGGGCGCCCAAAGCGGCGGAGCCGATGCCGCCCAGGCCAAAGGCCAGACCGAAAAACAGGCCGGCGATCATCCCAACTCGGCCGGGCACCAGCTCCTGGGCGTAAACGAGGATGGCGGAAAAGGCTGACGCCAGGATCAATCCGATGATCGCCGTGAGGATGCCGGTCCAGAACAGGTTGGCGTAGGGTAGGGCGAGGGCGAAGGGCGCGACGCCCAGGATCGACGCCCAAATCACGCTTTTGCGGCCGATTCGGTCGCCCACCGGCCCGCCAAGCAACGTGCCGGCCGCCACCGCGAAAAGGAAACCGAAGAGATGGAGTTGCGCGCTCTTGACCGAGAGTCCGAACCTTTCGATCAGGAAAAACGTGTAGTAACTCGACATGCTCGCCAGGTAGAAATATTTCGAAAAGATGAGCGCGACCAGGATGGCGAGGGAGAAGATCACCCGGCCGCGCGTCAGCTGCAGCGTCTGGTGATGTCGAATGGCGGCGGACTTTGCGGCTTTGACCGCGGCAAGGTTGCTTCGGTACCAGCGTCCGATTCCAGTCAGGATGACGATGCCGGCCAAGGCCAGCAGGGAAAACCAGATGATGGATGACTGGCCTCGGGAGACCACGATGACGGCCGCCAGAAGAGGGCCAAACGCGGAGCCGGCGTTGCCTCCGACCTGAAAGAGCGACTGAGCGAAGCCGAGGCGCCCGCCGGAAGCGACGTGGGCGATCCGTGAAGCTTCCGGATGGAACACCGACGAACCGACGCCCACGAACGCCACAGCGGCGAGAACCAGCGCCAGGCTGTCGGCGAATGACAGCAGGACCAGGCCGGCCAAAGTGAAGCTCATTCCGACGGCGAGTGAAAATGGCTGGGGCCGCCGATCGGTGTAAAGGCCGACGAAAGGCTGGAGGACCGAGGCCGTCAGCTGATTGGTCAAACCGATGAGGCCAACGTGAACAAAATCCAGATGCAGCGCATTTTTCAAGATTGGATAGATCGAAGGAATCAACGACTGCATCGCGTCGTTGAGCAGATGTGAAAAACTCAACGCTGTCAGCACGCCGAGCACCGGCGCGGTGGCGCGGGGCCCGCCCGCGGGTCGGAGAGCGCCGCCCGCGATGTCGGGAGCGGCGATGGGGCTATCAGGCGCGGTGGACAAGAGAGATATTTCACCGCTCTTTTCTCGCGCGCAACGCTGATCGGGCGCAAGTCATGGCGAGCCTTGTTTCCGCGCGATCGCACTGATATCCAGCGTCGACGACGATGAACATCGATCCTGGCAATTACGACCGAACCGCGATGCTTGCCGGAATCGCTGGCCGGAAGAGTTGCGCGATGATTGCTGCGCTCCTGATTCTATTTTCGCGGGGGCTTGAGGGCGCGGAAGAGAACACCGGCTTTCACATTGTGAAGGAACGCGACGGCGATACGGTCACGTTGTCGATCAAGAGTGATTACGCCTGCGAATTCACGGTAACTTTCGAGGCGACCTTGAAAAACACGACAGCGTCGCGGCCGGTGCCGTTTACGGTGGACGCCGCGGGGCGCAGTTCGTTTGAGCTGATCCGGTTGTGGCCCACGAACAAAGGGCTCGCCTGGCGATATGATTATAAATATTACCGGCAGGTAGGGGGCCGCCGCTCCACCACCACCAACGAGGCAGATTACGCGATGCCGCTCACGCCGGGCCGCTATGTTGTGATGCAAGGACCCCGGGGCAGCTACAGCCATTTCGCGGGATCAGGGAGCGAAAACGCGGTGGACTGGACTTGCCCAATAGGCACTGTCGTTTGCGCGGCGCGCGAAGGCCGCGTCGTCGGCGTCAGGCAGGATTCCACGGTAGGCGGTCCGGATCGGAAGTTCAGGCCGTTCGCGAATTACGTCATCATCAAGCACGCGGATGGAACGTTCGCCGATTATGTCCATCTGAAACCCGAAGGGGCGTTGGTGAAAATCGGGGACGAGGTGAAAGTGGGCCAGCCGATTGGCCTGTCGGGCCAGACCGGGTTCACCAGCGCGCCGCATCTGCATTTTTCCGTGTTTCAGGCAATCGACGGCAAGACTAAGCTGACCTTGCCGTTTCGAGTGAAAACGGATCATGGAACGTTCACGGAGTTTATCCGCGGGCGGGCTTACTAAGCGGGGCAAGATTTCCGCCGCCCTTCCGGGGCTTGTCGCTTTCGCATGCAGCAGCCGCTGGTTGGCACCCCGGCTAAATTTCGAAACGCCTCCGGCGTTTGGCGGTGGGTTCGGCTGGGCTCAGGCAACCGCCTTCTGCAATGTCCGCTGGGTAATCGTGCTCGGATTCCAACATCGAGCACGAGCACGATGGCCGATCAGGAGCAGGATCTACTTGGTTTCGCGCATGACCTGGCCGGCTTCATCGTAGATGGCCCACAGTTCGCCTTCCTGGAAGAAGAACACCTTCATCAGAGGGGTGCTGTCGGCGTTCATGACTTGGACGGGATAGACCGTGGTGCCCTTCGGCGCGATCTTGCCGTCGGAGGTGGTGGTGGCCTCGCGCTTGAACGTTTGATCCGGCATCATGGCCCCAAGTTTTCGGACTACCGCTTCCGACGGACCGGCATCGCTCTTTTCTTCTTCTCCAAAAACGTGGGATGAAGCGAACAGCGAGAGCAAAACGGCGCAGACGGCGAAGGAGTATTTTTTCATTTCGGTGATGGGAAATTTGGTCTCCCGGAATAGAGCAAAGTTTTCGAGCGAAGGCGATTGCTTTTTCGGGCAGGTCGCGTCGCAATTCTTGCGCTCTTCTGTAGCCGTCGCCCTATGGGCGACGTGAACAAAAACTGCATGGTTCAAAACGCCGAGCCGACGCCGCCCACAGGTTGACGCCTAAGGGGGAATGGATGTGGATGGCGCCGCAGGCCAATCGCTTTGTCTTTACTATTGCGTGTCGCGTTGGCCCAACCGACTCTCGCGGCTATGAAGGAAGTCCCGATCAGCGGCATTCCTGCGGCGCCTGATCCGAAGGCTCCGATTCCCCGGCAGATTCGCTACATCATTGGCAACGAGGGTTGCGAGCGCTTCAGCTTCTACGGGATGCGCAACATCCTGACGGTCTATCTGTCGATGTCGCTCTTCGCCTATCTGCCGCCGGAGGCGCGTGGGCCGGCAGCGAAGGAGATTTTCCACACGTTCGTGATTGGCGTTTACTTTTTTCCGCTGTTGGGAGGCTGGCTGGCAGATCGGTTCTTCGGGAAATACAACACGATCTTTTGGCTGAGCCTGGTCTATTGCCTGGGGCAAGCGTGTCTGGCGTTTTTCGTGACGAACCAGCACGGGTTTTATATCGGGCTGTCGCTGATTGCGCTCGGGTCGGGCGGGATCAAGCCGTGCGTTGCGGCATTCGTAGGTGATCAATTCGACCAGACGAACAAACATCGCGCGAAGGTGGTGTTCGATGCGTTCTACTGGATCATTAACTTCGGCTCGCTTTTCGCGTCGGCCTTGATGCCGATCTTCCTGAAGGAACTGGGCCCTGCGATTGCGTTCGGGATCCCCGGCGTGCTGATGTTCGTTTCGACATTCGTTCTTTGGCTCGCGCGGAAGCAATACGTAATGGTCCCGCCATCACCGCGGAATCCGCATTCGTTCCTGAATGTGTGCCGGACTGCGCTCGCGTCAGGAGTGACCGGCTGGATGTTTTCGGGGATTGGGGTCATGGCGGCGATTGCGTCGTTCGTGTTTATCCCGAAGCTCGGATTCGTGATAGCGGCCTGTCTGGCGCTCGTGGCAGTGATAGGGTTCGGTGGGATCGGCGTCGCGCTTCAACTGGAGAGGGCGAGGGGCAAGCACCCGGATGACGCGATCGATGGCGTCCGCGCCGTGCTCCGCGTTCTGGTGCTCTTCGCGCTGGTAACACCATTCTGGTCGCTCTTCGATCAGAAGGCGTCCACGTGGGTGCTCCAGGCGGATGCGATGGCAAAGCCGAGCTGGTTTCAATCGTCGCAAATGCAGGCGCTCAATCCGGCTCTGGTGATGATTCTCATTCCGTTCAACAACCTCGTGCTTTACCCATTCCTGAAGCGGTTCGGTTTTGAAATGACCGCGCTGCGGCGAATGACGATCGGCATCGCGCTGGCCGGCGTCTCGTGGATCGCCGTCGGTGTGATGCAAGTGGTGCTCGACGGAGGCAACGCGTTCTCGATCACGTGGCAGGTGTTGCCGTATGCGTTCCTCACGCTGGGAGAAGTGCTCGTCTCGGCGACCGGTCTTGAATTCGCCTACAGCCAGGCGCCCATGGCGATGAAAGGTGCGCTCATGTCGTTTTGGAACCTCTCGGTAACGATTGGCAATCTTTGGGTGCTCGTCGTCAATGCCGGCGTGAAAAACGACGCGGTCATCGACTTCATTAAGTCGAGCGGGTTTGGCCTGACGGCGTTCCAGATGTTTTTCTTCGCGCTGTTTGCGTTCGCGGCGGCGCTGGCTTTCGGCCTGGTCGCCCGCAGTTATCCGGTGGCGGATCACTACCGGCAAGCGTGAGCCGGCGATACCCGAATCGCGGATACCGGAAAGACATTTCGGGCTTCGGCCTACCGCGGGTGCATCGTGAGTTCGCGCGTGTAAACGGAGCCGGCCGGCGTGAGCAGGCTGGAGTTGAGGCAAAACGATTCGACGTGAATCATTCCGGCGTCGAATGCAGCCTGCGTTTTCAGGAACGGGCGAATGGCTTCGGGCGAAACGTCACGACACCGCGCGATCGTGACGTGCGGATGGAACGAGCGCAGATCAGGTTCGAGCCCGGCGGCCAGGGCCGCTTCCTGGACGCGTTTGTGCAGCTGGAACAAATGCGGGTGACCACTGCCGACGCCGATCCAAACAACATTGGGCCGACCCTTCCCCGGAAAAACGCCGACGCCAATCAGAGGAAGGAAGAATGCTTTCCAAGCGATGACCGCGAGATTCTTCTTCAGGGCTTCTGCGATATCGTCCGGAACGTTGCCGAGAAAGCTGAGAGTCAGATGCATTTGCTCCGGCTCGAGCCAGCGAACGCCGCGCAGATGCGGATCCAATTCGGCGAGACGTTCTGTCACCGAACTCGGAAGGTCGATGCTAACAAAGAGCCGTTTCGTGTTCATCTCACCTTTGGTCGGGCGAGACTCCATCGACCTGAACGCGAACGTATACTTCCACGCGTTGCTCGACAGAGTCTCGCCCTCCCGATCGACTCGGGGTCACTGGCGCAACTCATGGCCGGAACGCGCCGCGTCTCCTTCGGGTCCGACCGGTGAGGGGAGCACCACCCTGTTGATCACTTTCATCACGTTCCCGGCAATGTTGGGAAAGAGCGCGTGACCGATAAGAGCGGCGCGCGCCGTGAGTGGAATCGTCAGGGAAGGCAGGCCGCGGCGGCTGGCGGAGATGATCTGGGCGGCGGCGCGTTCGGCGCTCACGGAGGAAAAAGGCAGCGCCGTGGACAAAAAGAACCAGGTTAATTCGCTGTCGTGATCGCCTTTGAATTTGGCATTCCCCTCCGAACCGGTCCGCATTAAACCGGGCGTAACAGTAGTGACGTGAATGCGATCGCGGGCCAGTTCAGCTCGGAGCGCATCGGAAAGCCCGACGAGCGCGAATTTGCTCGCGCAATAGGGAGCGAGGTGCGGCACCGCCATCCTACCGCCGATGGAAGCGATGTTGACGACGCGTCCTCCGCCGCGCTGACGAAGGTGCGGAAGCGCTGTCATGATCAGATCGAACGGCGCCCAAAAATGCAGATTCATCGCGCGCTCGAAATCAGCCCGTTGCATATGCTCGACCGGACCGACCTCGATGATGCCGGCATTATTGATTATGACGTCGAGGCCGCCGAAATGAGCCACGACCTTTTGCACAGCCGTCTCGATCTGCTCACGTTCGAGCAAGTCGCAGGAAATGGTGAGGACTTCGCCGCCCCGTTCGGCGAGCTCCGCGCGGGCCCGCGCCAACTCGTCCGGATCGCGAGCGAGCAACGCGACACGCGCGCCCTCCGCGCAAAGCTGGCGTGCGAGCACCAGTCCCAGCCCGCGCGATCCGCCTGTGATCAGGACGATCTTGCCGGCGAACGACCACGTCCGGCGAGTCGCTCGTGAGATCAGGCAACCGGCGAGGACAACTCCGCCAAGCGTGAGAATCAGGGAGCGTTTCATGGACGATTGGTGCTTTGGTAGGGCGGGGGACACGGACCCCACAGGTCATTGTGCGATCTCCAAGGGGCGGGGTCAACGACCCGGCCTTGCAGTTACGCGCTCGATACGGCGGCGATGTTTTCCGCGGATCGATCGTCAGTGCGTTTTTTTAAGCAGAGCGCCAGAAGAGCGCCGACGAAACAGAGAAGCGCGCCGACGAGAAACGGGGTGCGGCTGTATTCAGCGATGGGCTTGCCAAGATCGAACATCAATAACCATCCGCCGAGCAATGGGCCCAGAAGACGTCCGGTACTTCCGGCGGATTGCATGACGCCGAGGGCACGCCCTTGCCAGCTGCGATCGATCATTTGCGAAGCCAATCCACTCAAGGGCGGGCTCGCGAAGCCGCTGCCGAAGGAAAGACCGGCGCACGCAAGTAGGAGAAACGGCAGGTGGTTGCTGAACGGGAGGATTGCCAGTGAGGCCGCGGTCAGAAGCATGCCTACGCGGGCGAGAGTTACTTCACCGAAGATTTTAACCAGGCGCCCAATCAGCCCGCCCTGAACGACGACGGTGAGAATTCCGATAAAGCCAAAGAGATAGCCGTTGGCGCGCGCATCGTAACCGAACCGTTTTTCGGTAAAGAGGGCGAAGAGCGTGGTCATAATCGAAAAACCGGCGATCAGGAAAAAATAGGTCGCCACAACGATCGCAAACATCCCGCGTCCGTGGCGGAAGACCTCAGCGATGGAGGCGTCGGCGTGGGGTCTGACGCGGTGTTCGCGCGAAAGGCTCTCCGGCAGGATCAGGTAAACGAGGAGGGCATTAGCGACAGCGAGGCCCGCGGCGAAATAGAACGGCGCGCTGTAGGAAATGCGGCTCATGACGCCACCGATGAGAGGACCGAAAGTGAAACCGAGGCCGAACGCGGCGCCGATCATGCCCATCGCGCGCGAACGTTGTTCCGGGGCCGTGACATCGGCAATGTAGGCCTGGGGAATGGAGATGTTCCCGCCGGTGATTCCGGCCAGAATTCGCGCGACGAATAGGAGAGGGAGAGCCGTCGCCATTCCCATAAGGGCGAACCCAATAGCCGTGCCCGCGATGCTCACCATCAGGACAGGGCGGCGACCGAACCGGTCGGAAAGCTTTCCGAGAATCGGAGTGAAGATGATTTGCATCCCGGAGTAAATCCCGGTGAGCCAGCCGATCGCGACCGGTGAGGCGTGGAAATGCTCCGCGTAGAGGGGTAGCACCGGGATGATAATGCCGAAGCCCACGAGGTCGATGAAGACGGTGAGAAAGAGGACGAATAAGGGTGAGCGTGGCCGGGACATGCGAGCACGTAATTTGAAGCGGAAGCAGGAACTGACAAGGAGTGTAAATCGCAAATCGTGAAGCGGCAGATTTTTCGGGCCGCCTCTTGCAGGACTTGAGAGGTTCTATTTCGCAAGGAACGGGTGGCTCGTTGGCTGCCAACCTTCGGAAACTGAAATGGCCGGCGGGCCAGCCGAAGCGATTGCTGGAAATTTTGACTTGGCAGGGCGCAAGTCACCAACCGGTTTGTCAGCGAGAGCGACGCGCACCCCGCCGGATTTGCGGCTAACGAGTGTCTTCCACGTAACTGACGATGCGGTAATCGACAGCAACGCCCTCGTTATCGAGTTCACGATCGTAGTGCCAGTGGATATTGCCGTTGGCGTAGAAGTTTTTGCAGACAATAGCGCCGGTTATGTCTGGAGCGCCATTGATTGTGAAATTGGCTGTCGGGGCATAAAATACCGCGGAGAAACCGGTGGTTGAGCCACCGCCAGAGTTTAGATCGATCGTTTGCTGAACGCTCGGATCTGTTGGGCTGATCGCATAGAATTGAAGATTACCGGCATAACCACTTGTGTTGATGATATTCTGGGCCTTGGTCTGAAGGTTTCCGTCGAAGTAGATTTTTAGGTGAACGTGTAATGGTACTTCGATGCTCGGCGAGCTACTGGTGCTGTTACCAATGTTGTCCGTAACGTGAAGGGTCACATATGTTTCCTGGGGTGAGCCGGCGTTCATCGCAGGGGTCACGGTGAGGTTCCCGTTATTCGCGAATGAAGTAATCAGGTAATAGTTGGGACTGGTCGCGCTTCCCGGGGCAGCCGGTGTTATCGTCGTGTTGCCGTTTACTGCGCTAGGGGAAGCCACATAATTCCATGTCGCAGCGCTGGGCATTTCCAAAGGGACAAGGGAGAAAGGGACATTGTTATCGATGACTCCCGTGATATTTGTCGTCCTCTTGGTGACGGTTCCACCGTTGGTGTAGACATTGCCGTAGATACTTCCCTGGATCGTCGCTACCGCGGTGTTTATCTCCACCGTGCCGCTTCGCGAATCCCCAAAGTTGGGATGAGAGGGATTATCCTTAACACTGGAGTCGTAGGCTCCGTTTTTCGACCGATAGCTGTCGACATATGCAGCTGAACCCAGACCATAAAATATTCCGTTCGCCCTGATGGCTGCTTCAAACGGCGTAATTGGTGCGCTGATCTGTTCGATTCGGCGGGTAACCTGCGGATTGGCGACAGGCACGATTGCCTTATCAACTCCATCTCCGTTCGGGCCGTAGGTGGCGATGAAATGATCCGTAAAGAAGTCGATTTTGCGGAGCAAGCTGTCCCCCTTGGTGTTCGCGTCCATGCGATCGTCCATGCCCGTTCGAAGCAATCCCTTGACGGGGGCGGTGCCCCGGGTTCGGGAGCGATACCACGGATTTCCCGTGGCCGGATCGTAATAGAACACATCGATAACGGTGCTTGTGGAGAGGTTATTGTTTCCAAAGGTGATAACGGGGCTGGTCCGCTGAAGGCCGGAGGTCGTCCATCCTTCAAAAGCGTGACTGGGATCGAGCACGGTCTTCCTGACTTCGGCATACCCAATGTCCCCGCCCGTTTCTGCGGCGAAAAGCGCTTCCTTCCAGCTGCGGACCTGACTCGAAGCGACGTTGAAGCGGGTCGTGGAATTCTGCAAAACGTTGGCCCCGATCAAAGATATGACCAGGATTGTGCACAACGCACAAATGAGCACGTTGCCTTCTTGGAATGGCTGTTTTCTGAGTTTCATACTGTTCCTCCAGTTGCCGAGACTTGCTAGCCCCGGCGTTTGTTTCGCAGATACGCCGTCGAGTAAACCGTGGTGCCGCTTCGTGACGCGACAGAGCCACCCGAAGAGAAAATGGGCTGGAAGGTGATGCTGGTTTTAGTGTACTCGGTGTTGGCCAACTCAACATCGGTCGTCAACGGCACCAATTGATCGGTGCTCGACGCAATTGTGGTCACTGCTCCATTTTCCGTCCGCAAAATGGAAAGCCCGTTGATGGAATAGACGACGGTACTGGTCGTCGTGCCGTAATTCACCTGGGGTCCGCTGGGCGTGTTCGTGATCGTTGGTTGGCGCGGGGTGCCTACCAAGGCTGGGTTCGCGATGGCTTCCGGGTCCGTCTTTTGGTAGATGTAATTTGGGATGGTGATTGTAACGGTTTGCAGATCGGCGGAAGTCGTCACAATCAGACCGCGCTTTACGTCGCGGCTAAGATAATCGACGATGCGGATCTGCTGCATGTGGGTCGCGAAATAGCTGTCAATCGCCCTGAAGCTCTTCTGCAAAGAGATCGAGGACGTCAGGGTGGCGCCGAGAGCTACGCCGCCGATGCCCAGCGCGATCATTACTTCAGTGAGAGTGAAGCCGCGGGTTTTGAGTGAGGTTGTTCGTTTCATTTTTTTGATCCATTTGAAAGGATGCTGGTTGTTTGCTCCGTCCGGGCTCGTCCGCCCAGAGTCATCGTCCAGGTGACGCGTACATCCATTTTCACGAGCCCCTTTCCGAGGCTGGTCGCCACCGAGTTTGTCGTGACGCTCCCGTTGGGGAGCCGGGTTAGCTGAGTAATTCCGTTTGGTGTCGGAAAGGCGCTGAGGCTGACAGTTTCGGTCGCCTTCTGGGCGAAAGGAGCCGCATTGGGCGGGGTCGCCAACAGGGTCGCAAGCGCTGACGTATTGGTCAGGTCGGTGAAGGCCAGGTTCCGCAACGATTCCGAGCGATCCTGCACACTTTGGAGAGCGGCCACCGATTCTTTGGTCGCGTCGATGTAGCGGAGGCAGACCGCATTCAGTTCGAAGATCGAGGCAAAGAAAATCCCAAGTAAGAGCACCCCGACCAGTGCCTCGGGCAGGGTCGTGCCACGAACGGAGGTCGAGAAGGGTTGTTTCATCGCTTTGGTCGTTATGGTAATTATAATTTAAAGCACTTCACGTGCCTTTTTTCTCGGTATTGCGAGAGCCTTTCTACAATATGAGATTTTGGTAAAGTTTTGTCAGTATTGAGAATATGTAGACTAGCTTCCAGCGTATTTTGGCGGGCAACGGCCCCTTCCTTATCTATCATAAGTCTCTGTTAACCATTCAGAAGATGAGAGATACAGAGGACACGGTTTTTTAGCCGTGCGGATAAGAGTTCGACCGATAATTTTCCTTGGCTGGGTAGGCCGATGGGTGCTTGGTTAGCTAAAAGAAGGGTTAATACGCGATTCCCAAAAAACGGTTAGGGGCACTTGAGGGAGGCCTCGCTTCTAAATTAGCAGCCGGTGGTCGCGAACTTGGCTGCGCATGCGGTCGCCGCGTTTTGACGGGCGGGCCACCATCGAAGCGAAGTGCAGTCCCTGTGATGCCGCCTATTGGCCAGCAAGCTCAGCGAGGCGGGCGGCGGGAGCACGCCAGCTCGGGTCAGGGCTACTTTGCCGAAGACCTTGACCAGCCGCTAACGAAGGGATATTCGCGCCCTTCACCGGAAAAGCGATCTGGCCCCGAACCCGCGCACGAACCGAATATCTCTGGGTGAATCGCTAAGGGGACGAGGATTCCCGCCTTTCATGATCCCTCACCCGTGCTTGCGATTGAATCGCGCAACTTCGCGTTCGGTTTCACGATCGGTCGCCCGCTTTTTGAGATCCGCGCGTTTGTCATGAGCAACTTTGCCCTGGGCCACCCCGATCTCAGATTTCAGCCGGCCGTTTTTCCAATACAGGCTCAACACCACCAGCGCCCGGCCCGCGATGGCCGTCAACCCGTACAGCTTGTCGATTTCCTGTTTGTGCAGAAGCAGCCGCCGGACACGCTTCGGAGCGGGGATTTCGTGGCTTGCCTGGGCGTAGGGTTGGATGTCGGCGTTATGAAGGAAGGCCTGGCCCTTCTCGATACGGACAAACGCGTCGCTGATATTCGCTTTGCCGGCGCGGATCGATTTGACCTCGCTGCCTTTCAGCTCGATGCCGGCCTCGTAGCGTTCGAGAATGTGAAAGTCGCGAAGAGCCTTGCGATTGAGGATCGTCTCGGTCGCCATGATCGCGCTTCCGGACGCAGCGCGAGATTAAGCGGCGTCTTCGGCGGCAGGTTTCTCGGGGGCCAGCTCGAAGGTGAGCTTGCCCGCGATGATTTCCCGGAGGGCGATGTCGGTGAGCGAGGACCGCGGGGTGGCTTCAACGAGCGGGCGATGACCCAACCCCAGTTGGCGCACGCGCCGGGAGACGACGTTGATCAGGAGTTGCTGATTCGGGATCACAAGAGCTGCTTCCTGCAGGAGTTGAGTGGTCATATTTCGCAATGAACGGACGGCGCGGGTGGCATCCGTCGGAAACTGAAGAATGGACGGTGTGCTGCCTGAAACGGCTGTTGGAATGATGTTTGAAGCGAGCATTCGGCGGGAAAAAAGAGAATTGTGACTTTGCGATTGGCCAAAGTCGCTGTCAACCGAATTTGTTAGGGCGAGAGGCAAAGACGACGCGCACCGATTAGGCTGCGGACAATATGTGCGAGCAACGGACGCCATTACGCCTCGATTGCCGGCAATCGCTTGCGACGTGCTCGCGAACGTTTCAGAGCAGGAACGCGGTCTGCCGACTATCGCGCGGTATGGGCCGAATTGGCGGCAGGCGAATAACAAGCCAGAGGACGCGGATGCTCAGTTACGCCGAAGAAATTCGCCTCCGCTCGCGGAATACGGGCCATCAGGGGCGCGCGGTTGTGGACTTGGTGGCTCTTGCCGGAGGAATAACGCCGCTTCGTGAGGCGGGTAAACGGTGGCGGGAAGGGATCGCCCAGTGCAATTTCGTGCGGCAGCGGAAGTCGCAGTTCTGAGTCTCATAATTATAAAGCAGAAATAATGCTGGACAATGTTATGAATTTTATAATATATATTTTCCAATGCTTTCGGATAGGTATCGACAGCAAATTAATAAGCCGATAAAAATCAAAACCCCCAATCCCACACCGATCATATATGAGAACTAAATCCACCAGGCACGTCCGAGCGCTCTGTTGCGCCATCGCCGCAGGCGTGTTGTTCTTTCTCGGTAGCGCCGCCTCCGCCCAAGCCGCTTTCTTGGATTACCTCGCTAGCGCCAGGAATTCTACTTTCTTGTCGAATGCGGGACTTCTGGTCCCTGGTCTCGTTGGAGTTTTGGTCCTGATCTCGTCGCGCCGCCTGCTTAGGCGCAGAAGTGCCGAGCCAGAGTCGGTCCCGCGAATTTAGCAGTTGTTGGTTTGTTTGTTTGTTGTGTTTGTTGAGACGGGCAGGCTCGAAAAGAGCCTGCCCGTCTTTCCTTTTGGGGCTATTCCGAGCCAACCATAAGCTCGACCATTCGGCCGATTGCCGCTGGTGAGACCCTCTTCTGATCTCACGAGACGGACGAGATCGTTCGGCGCCTGCGCCTGTCCGTTTCGGCGAGACTGGCATCCAAGCTGCTCATAATTCCCATAATGCATCTCAATCCGAAGCGCATCTATGAATCTGAAGCGCATCTTTACTCGAGCTAACTCCGGGGTCGTCCAAGCCCCGGCCGAAGGCGGGTTCAGCTTCGTAGAGGTGTGTGTCGCGATTGTCGTCTCCGTTATGTTTGGAGCGGCTGCCTTTGCGACGAACCAGCAACTGCTTACAACGCTGAGGGCCCAAAAAGAGACCACGGCGGCCACCATGATGTTGCAGGAACGGATAGAAAGCTTCCGGGCCACGGCCTGGTCCAATATCGCAGACAAGGATTACGTAAAGAACAATATCGTCAGAAACTCCACGACCTCGGAGGCAACGTTGGGTTCGTTAACTGAAACGATTACGGTCAGCGGGTATGTTACGACTGCAGGAGCAGCGGGGTATCCTACGGACGGCTCCAACGTGAACCAATGGGTGCGTGATGACGGGCATCCCACTGGCCATACCACGGATCACAACGATAACCTGGCGACGAATTATAACCTTCTCAAAGTCGACATCCTGCTCACCTGGAACGGACCAAACGGACGCACCCGCACCCGCGAGCTAGCGCAGATTTTCGGGAAAGGAAATATCGGGCAATGAAACGCCTGGACAAGATGTCTCAGTCCGGCATGTCGCTGGTCGAGATGATGATGTCGGTCGCTTGCGGCTCGCTGGTTCTGGCGGCCGTGATCACTGCAGGTGTGGCGCTGCAACGGAGCTTTATGGCAGTGGAAGGCTATTCCATCTCACAAGGCGACCAGTTGCGCGTCTTGGATTACATCGCCATGGACTGCCGCCGCGCCGTGAGCGCCACTGTGGTAAACAACGTTTTGACGGTGACCGTACCCTCCTATTACAACGTGGACGGAAGCCCGAAAGATCCTTCGTTCAATGCCACTGGTGCGCTTCAGTACGGAGTCGGGACGGTCGCAATCTCGTATTACCAAAGCGGCAGCAATTTCATGCGCCAGGTCAATGGCGTTGAGCGCCCGATCGCGACGAATGTTTCGTCGTTTACCGTCACTCCGCAGGATGTTACCTCGAGCCTCAACTGCAGCATCACGTTCGCACCCCGCTTTACGAATTTGCCAGGCCCGGGTCCTATCGCAGGCACAACGGTCTATTCCAGCACCTTTCTCCGCAACGCCGCGGCGCGCCAATAATAAACATGAAAATCGATCCTACCGCACAGTCCGAAAAAGGGAGCGTCCTGATCACCTGTATTGTCACGATCACGATCCTCACGATGATTTGCGCCACCAGTTTGTACATCACGTCGCAAAATGCTAATTCCGGCATGCAAACCGCCAGCTGGCAGCTTGCCCTCGCAGGAGCCGAAAGCGCGGTCGATTCAGCCTACAACGCGCTGAACACCAATCAGTGGACGGGTTGGCAAAAGGTGAGCGGAATTACCTCTCTGCCAACCGCGGAGCCCACCGCTGGCTCGACGGCAACCTCCGTGCCCTCACCCGCTCCTAATTTTGAATACAATTACTATTTACCGCCGGCCCTGTCGTTGCAAGGCGAGGGTGCCAGCACGGTAAGCAGTTGGGTAACGGTCGACACGGCAAATCTGCCCAAGGATAAGAATGGCAATCAATGGTATAGAATTCGTGCCACCGGAATTGCCGCCGCCGCCGGCCCGAGACGAGTTTCGAATCAGAAACTCGATAATGATCTGAGGAAGCTCAGTCTTTTCGCCGACCGGAACGCACCCGGCACGTCAGTAACCCCGCGAGCTACGCGTACGATTGAAGTCATCGCATCCGCGGTGGCGAAGAGCATTTGGGTGCGCGGGATCACACTAAGGGATTGGATCAATATGAGCGGTGGCGGTGTGATCGATAGCTTTGATTCAAGTAATCCATTTAAGTCGTCTACGATAAATGGAGTCGCGGGACAGTACGATATCCTTAAGCGCCAAAGCAACGGTGACGTCGGGACGGCAAACAGCCTCAACTCCGATCTGCGGAGCACCTACGTCTATGGAGATCTTCAATACAGCGGGCCCGCCGTGAAAAACACGTTAAACGTGCAGGGTACCATCTCTACCCCGTTCAATCCAACCATACCCACCGTTTCGGCGCCAAACTGGGCCTCCGGCACCTACACTTCTCTGGGTTCTGGTAATCCGGTGATTTTAACATCCGGCACAAAGACTAACCCGGCTCGTTATAAGATTAATGGCGACATGACGGTGAGCGGTGGAAACGTGCTTACAATCAATAACCTCAATGGCACAAGCGGCGATAACTACATTGAGATTTGGGTGACCGGAAAGTACACCATCTCGGGCAGTGGTTACGTCGACCAAAATACGCTGGTCCATTCCGATTGGTATGTGGGCAGCAACATCACCACCAGCGGCGATTCCTATAACAATCGCAGCGGGATCGCTTCGAACGTTAATTTCGTGGGTTACGGGACGAATAATACGCTCACCGTCTCAGGCTCGGCCACCTTTGTCGGGACGATCAATGCGCCTGCTTACAGAGTAACAGTTTCGGGGAGCGGCGGTATTAGCGGCGCCCTCATCGGAGATACGCTTACGATCAGCGGCGGTGCCGGCCTTCATTACGACGAAGCGCTCAATATCAACGGCAATAGCAATATTTTAGGGAATTACTCCTACGCCAGTTGGTTCGAAGACAACTCACTTCCTGTCCGCGGCATTACCTACTGAACTTCGTCAGGTGTCTTACGTCGTCCCCAAGGTTCAGCGACCTGACGCCTGGCCAGACCGAAGCGCGTAAGCTCGCAGAGCGGACTGAGCATCGCTGGTAAGGCGTCGGGATTGTTCGGCCTTCGTTCGTTTCTCAGACTGGATTTCCTGGCTAACCGGCGCGGCGTTCTTCGCTGCGTTTTCGGATGTCGAATCCCCCACCTTCTTCCAGAAGAAAGGGAATTTCTCCTAGTGCGCGAGTTGTGTAAAACGCTCTATGGACGGCACATATACTGCTTTCAACAGGCCCTATTCCCGCCCTTTTCCCGCGGTTGATATCGCGGATGCCAGTCAAACAAACAAGACAAGAAAGAAAGCAAACAATGTTAAACAAACTCAATAAACGCCGCGGGGGCTTCACCCTCGTGGAAATCATGATCGTAGTGGCGATCATCGCCTTGCTGGCAGCGATCGCGGTGCCCGGATTCCTCCGCGCCCGTAAGCGTTCTCAAGCAAGTCGCATCATTAACGATCTTCGCTTGATCGACTCTGCAGTCGACCAATACGCGATCGAGAACAACAAGTCCTCGGGTTTCCTGGTTCCTCTTACCGAATGGACTAAGTACCTGAAGGCTGGCACGAACCTCTACGTGACCGGCAAAGACATCCTGGGGAACGACTACACGGCTGTCTCCGTGGACAGCCTTCCGTCGGTTCCGACCTCGTCGAAGAATGCGCTCTCGGACGTGGTCGATGCTACCTTCTGGTCGCCCTACAACTAAGAATCTGACGATTCATTCTCCTGTCATTGGTTCGCCGGTGACAGGGAATGAGCTGTGAGCTTGGTCCGCGTTCTGAACCGTGGTGCGAAGCAGGTCCGCGTCGGCCGGACTCCTGTTAAAAAGCGCGACGTGCACTCCGGGCCGCCGCCTTCCCGTCCCCCGCCGCACATGGTAAGCGCTGCGCGCCTGATCAAGTGGCGTGCTGGCAGCGGAGGCCGCACGTATTCGATCTTGCCACCGCAACCGGAATACGCGAGATAGATGCCCGCCATTAGTTCGGGCTGTGGCTCAGCTTGGTAGAGCGCCTGCCTCGGGTGCAGGAGGCCGCGGGTTCGAATCCCGCCAGCCCGATTTCCGCGGTTTGGCGCACATTCACTCTCGACGATGGCCCCGCACTCGGGCAATTTTTCTCCATGTCTGTCCAGTTGAAGGTGGGGGATGCGGCGCCGGAGTTTTGCGCTCAGGCGATCGGCGGAAAGTACGAAGGTGGGGAGACTGTTTCACTCGCGGATTTCCGCGGTTTGCCCGTCGTTCTCTACTTTTATCCGAAGGATGATACGCCGGGATGCACGGTGCAGGCTTGCGGTTTGCGAGATGCCTGGGCGGAACTTGGCGCGCGCGCCACGATCTTCGGCGTGAGCGTGGATTCATCCGCCAGCCACGAAAAGTTCATCAAGAAGTATCAACTGCCCTTTCCGCTGCTCTCGGACGCCGACAAAAGAATTGTCGAAGCCTATGGGGTCTGGGTGGAAAAAAGCATGTATGGAAAGAAATACATGGGTGCCGAGCGGACCACGTTCGTTATCGACGGCGCGGGGCTGATTTCCGCCATTTTCCGCAAGGTTAAACCGGAAGAACACGTCGCGATCCTCCGCGAGGCTTTGCGGGTAGCCGCATCTTAACGAAAGAAGTCGGTTGCGGATAGGGGCATCCGATGCTTGCGTTGCGCTCCGGGAAACCGGCATTCTGATTACACCTTTATGGGCTCCCTGAAAAAACGACGAAAAGCGAAGATCTCCAAGCACAAGCGCCGCAAGCGCATGAAGGAGAATCGCCACAAGAAGCGTTTGCGTTACAAGTCGTAAACACGCGCGCTTCTTGGACGACTCGTTAAGCTTTCCCTCGCGGCTGGGCAGAGCGGGGAGATGCGGTGCTGGTTTGCGCGTCGCTCCCGTCGCCCTTACAGTCCTCCGTAATGATTCTCGGGAGGAACTGGCGCAGCGCACTCCGGCACGTTCTTCTCGGTGGGCTGTGTTTCCCGTTGGGTGATCTGGCCGCGGCTCGTTCAGACCTTCGATCGCCCGCTCCGGGCGTGGCGGCGACGCAACCAGCGCCGGTCAGAAAGAGTCCCTTGCAGGATGATTCGTTTACCTTCGTGCCGGCGAAGGATTTGGCTCTCCAGCCCGAAAACGTGCGCAAAGCCGATGCCCTGGCCGATTTCGTCGAGGGCGTCCGCCTGGAAGAAAACGCCGAGATGGAGAATGCACTGGCCGCATATCAAAAGGTGCTCAACGTCGATCCCGGCCAGGCCGAACTGGCATTGCGCGTGGCCGCGTTACTCAGTCGACAGGGAGATTTTCCGCGAGCAATCGATGTTTTGAAGGACGCGATCAAAGCGAAGCCCAAGGAAGCCGCCCCCTACCTTCAGCTCTCGTTTATTTACGCGAAGTATCTCAAGAAGACGGACCAAGCTCTGAAATACGCGAGTCAGGCCATCGAGCTCGATCCAAAGAATTTCGACGCCTATCAGCGTCTGTATGAAATCGAGTTGACCAGGAGTGATCCAACCAAGGCCATTCAGGTGCTGGAACGTGCGGCGGGAGTAAAGAGCGACGATCCCGCGTTCTGGATCAGGCTGGGGAAGCTCTACGCCTCCGTGATTTTCAAGGCAGAAGGTGAAGCGAAGGCCGAAGACATCAAACGCGTCAACGATTTCTTCAAGAAAGCGGTGGCGCAGGCCGGCGAAGACGCTGGCGTGCTGAAGGAAGTGGCGGATTATTTCGCGGCCTCCCAGCAAATCCAGGAGGCGATTCCGCTCTACCTCAAGGTTCTGGAGCTGCAGCCGGACGATTCGAACGCGCGCGAAAAGCTTGCCTCTGGTTTTATCCTGACCAATCAGCGGGCGAACGCGATCGAGATGTTGCAGGAAATCATCAAGCAACATCCAGACAGGTATCAACCCTACGATTTGCTCGCCCAGCTTTTGGATGAAGATGCCCGGGGCCTGGCACGCACAAACCAAGCCGATCTGGCCAAGGCGCAATTTGCCAGGGCCGCCGCGAATTATGAGCAGAGCCTCCTGATAAATCCGGGCCGCGCGGCGACCTGCCTGCGCCTGGCCGAGTTGCTTATCGGGCCCCTCAAGGATAGCGAACGCGCCATCAACTTTCTGACAGAAGGTCGCCGCCGTTTTCCCAATAGTGCGGCCTTCACCTATTACCTGGCGATTGCGCTCCGCGAAGCCAAACACCCTCAGCAGGCGGTCATCACTTTCGAGGAAGCTCTCAACGAAGCCCAGGACGACGACAGAATCCTCAATGCCCGATTCTATTTCGACTACGGCGCTGCGTCTGACCAGGCGGGTTTTTATGAGAAGGCCGCCGACCTGTTGAAGAAATCGATCGCGCTCGATCCGGCGAACGCTGCCGAAGCCTATAACTACATCGGATTCATGTGGGCGGAACACAATCTGCATCTCGACGAGGCGGAGGAGATGGTGGGGCGGGCCCTCCAGTTGGAACCGAACAACGGGGCGTATCTCGACAGCCTGGGGTGGGTCTACTATCGCAAAGGCAAGTATGAAGAAGCCCTCAACGCCTTGTTGCGCGCTCTTCCCAATCTCACGCGGGACGATCCCATCGTCTTCGATCACATTGGCGATGCTTACGCCAAGTTGAATCGCATCGCTCAAGCGCTCGAATTCTGGCAGAAAGCGATCGCCCTGGATCCGGCCAACAAAGTACTGGCCGACAAAATCGAGAAGACCAAAACAACAATAAGCCAGGGTCCACCCGGGAAGATTAATCGAATCGACTAACCGGGAACGCCTGAACGGCGTCGCCGCGAAGCGCTGGTTTCGCGTTACACCGCATGACGAAATATCCTACTCTCTGGCAGCGCAAGACGATGTGGGCCGCGCTCACGGCGCTTTTCGTCGTGATACTCATTACGGTCGCGTGCTCGGTCGTTTGGCTGGCGGCCAACGTGATCGGATTCCTTCAACCGATCCTGATTCCGGTCGCGATTGCGGTCATCCTCGCTTATTTGCTCGAGCCGCTGATCACAAAGCTGACCTCAAATGGGCTGAGCCGGACGAAGGCAGTTCTGGCGGTTTTTACGATCGCGATCCTTTCGCTCGCTGTTTTGATCGCATGGCTCGCCCCGATCGTTTCCATGCAGGCGGCGGGTGTCGCCCGCGAACTGCCCCAATACACGCTCAAAGCGCGCGATCAGGTGGTCGATCTCATTTTTCGCTACGAACACATTTTTGGCGACCGCGGTGGTAAACGCGAAAAGAAGGGGTCAACGCCAACATCAAGTTTTGTAAACTGGCTGCTCGCGTCACCCACTCCTGCGGCCTCGCCGAAACCATCTTCAACGGCTTCGCCGTCGTCCGCGGTTGCGGCTGCCGTGGTGGCAGCCAACCCCTCCGTTTCGCCAGCGGCAAGGGAAACGATCAGCCCTGCTGCCCCCCCGCTTACCTCGGCAGATCGCCAGGCCATCCAGGAATGGGTCCAAAAACTGTTGCCCAACCTGGAGCGGCAATTGCCCTATCTAAGCGAGAAAATCTGGGAGCTGCTGAAGCAAAGCATCGGCGGGTTCCTGGGAGTAACCGGTTTTTTGCTGAGCCTGGTCATGGTGCCGATCTATTTGTTTTTCCTTCTGAAGGAAGCGCCCGCGATCGAACGCAGCTGGCGGGAATACCTTCCGCTGCGCAATTCGCCCCTGAAAGATGAAGTCGCGGCCGTCCTTTCGCAGATCAATAGCTACATCATCGCCTACTTCCGTGGCCAGCTTCTCGTTTGCCTGATCGACGGCTTGCTCATTGGGAGCGCGCTTTTCTTCCTGGTCGGGTTGAATTTTGCACCGTTGATTGGGGTGCTTGTGGTCATTCTGACCATGATTCCCTACGTCGGCATCATCGTCTGCTGGGTGCCGGCTGTCCTCATCGCCGCGGCCCAATGGGGGGATTGGTACCACCCGCTTTGGGTCACGATCATTTTTATTGTCGTGCAAAATCTTGAAGGGATCCTGATCGCCCCGCGCATCGTCGGTAGCTCCGTGGGTTTGCATCCGATGACCGTGATCGTTTCCATTTTCATTTGGGGCCTGCTTATCGGAGGCTTGCTCGGGCCGATTCTTGCCATCCCTCTTACGGCTACGGTCAAAGTCCTTTTGGCCCGTTATGTTTGGGGTCGCCGCTTGCGCGAAAAAGTGGCGGAGGCTGTCGACGACGTTCCCATAGTGAAGGAATCGGAGCGGGCGGCGAACGCGTAGCGCCGGGAGTTGCGTTTCGCGTCTCCCGCAGGATAGAAACGCGATGGCAAGGCACGCTCGACGGACTCGAGGCAAAGGGCGGCAGAACCCTCTGCGAGCCGGCCGCTTTACTCCGGCCAGGGCGGCCATCTGGGGGGGCGCCCTCGCGGTGGGATTTGCGGTCGGCCTTTTCATTCTCGCGTACGGCCCTGAGACCTATGGAAGCTGGCGCGAGAAGCACCTCTTGAAGCGCGCCACAGCTTTGCTCGCGCAGCAGGACTTCAATGGGGCAACGCTGGCGGCGCAAGAGGTTGTGCGGAAGCGTCCGAATTCTCTTTCCGCCTTTCAAATCCTGGCGGAGGCGAGCGAGAAACAGAACCGGCCCGAGACTGTGGCCTGGCGGGGGCAGATCGCCCGGCTCCAGCCGCAAGATCTCGACAGCCAACTGAACCTCGCTTCCGCCGCGCTTCGTTTTGGCCAGCTCGATGTCGCCCGGAAAGCTTTGGAAAACGTGGCGCCGGCGGACCGCGAACGCGCCGCCTATCATGTCGTAGCCGGCTGGCTGGCCCGCGCTCAAGGCAACGAGGCGGACCTTGAGCAGCACTTTGCCGCGGCGGCGACTCAGGAACCCGGCAACGACGTCTACCGGTTTAATCTCGCGGTGCTTCGGATTCACTCGGATGTACCGGAACAAAGAGACGAAGCCCGGGAGGTGCTGGAGCAGCTAAGTAAGGTATCCGGGTTTCGGGCCGGGTCGCTTCGGGCGTTGCTGAGCGATTCGATCGAACGCAACGAGATCGAGCGCGCGGACGGGTTCGCCCAGGACTTGCAAATGAGTCAGCAAGTGACCTTCAGTGACTACCTCCTTTGCCTGGAACTTTATCAAAAACTGGACCAGGCAAAATTCGCCGTCCTTCTCGAAAAAGTGAAGCCGGTGGCAGCCCGCAATGCTTCTGACCTCGCGCGCATGATGGATTGGTTGAATGAGAATGGCCTTGCCGCCGACGTCCTTAAATGGATCGAGAAACTGCCCTCCGAAATCACGACGAAGCCGCCTGCGGCCATCGCGATAGCGCAGGCTTTCGTGGAGGCAAGGAATTGGTCGCGTTTGAAACGTTGGACGCGCGGCAACTCCTGGGACGAGTCGGAATATCTTCGCTTCGCTTATCAGGCCTATGGCTCAAAGCAGTCGCACCAATCCGCGGCCGGCGCTGAGTTTTCATCGCTCTGGCATTCCGCGGAACAGGCTGCCGCGGATCAGCCTGAGCGCGAGATTCACCTGGCGCGGCTCGCCACGAAATGGAATTTCCCCGTCGAGGCCGAGCAACTTTGGCTCCGGGTTTCAAACGACGGACCAGCCCGCCGCGAGGCGCTCGACGCGCTTTTCCGGATTTACCGCGCCAGGAACGATCTGCCGAATCTCCATCGCACCGCGCAGCGTTTGCACGAGAACTCACCTAACGAAACCAGCCTGGCCGCGGATTACGCCCGTCTGGCTCTTTTGATCGATCAGAATGCGGCAGAAGGACACCGGGTTGCGAAGGAAGCATATGACCGCGCGCCGAGAGAGGTGAACGCCGCGATAACGTATGCCTTCTCACTTTACCGCCTTGGCCGCTCGGACGAAGGAATCGAGATCCTGAAACAATTGCCCCCGGAGGGATTGCACGATCCCCATGCCGCAGTCTATGCGGCCCTCTTGCTCCTCGATGGAAATCAGATCGGCCTCGCCCAGGAATACGTGTCAGCCGCGCAATCCGGTCCAATTTTCCCGGAGGAAAAAAAGCTGCTCGACGAGGCGCAGGCGAAAGCCAGGGCCGCCGCACCGAGCCAGACAGCGACTCCGTAATTGCGGGCTACAACGAGAACTAGCGCGCAGCCTGCATCGCCTTTTCCACGACCGCGGCGGCGAGCCCCTGGGTGGCATCGTCAAGAACGGCATTGGCGGCCTGGAGCCGCCTGGTGTCGTTGGTGTCCAACGCTTCTCGCAGTTTTGCTGCGGCACTTAAGATCGTTTCCTTCTCGGTGGGGTCGATGGATTCGCCCACGCGTGTAAAGGCGGCCTCGACCGCCCCAAGCATTTCTTCCGCCTTTAATTTTGCTTCGGTCCAAACGCGCTCGCTCATGTCATCGAAAGCGTGGTCGAGCGATTCAGAGATCATCGCCTCGACTGCCTCGTCCGAGACATCGACCGCGGTCGTGATCTCAACTGTTTTTTCCCCGCCGGTTTTTGTGTCGCGGGCCAGGACATGAAGGATTCCATTCGCGTCGATCTCCAATTGGACCCCCACGCGGGCTACTCCCTTAGGAGCAGGCTCGAATTCAATCTCGAACTGACCGAGAGGCCAATTATCCCGCGCCATCTCGCGTTCGCCCTGCAGAATCTTGATCGACATTGACCGCTGGTGGTTTACGGCCGTGGTAAACATCTCGCCCGCTTTGATCGGAATTGTCGAATTGCGCGGAATAATGACGTTCATCAATCCACCAAACGTTTCGATGCCCAACGACAGCGGGGTCACATCCAGGAGCACGACATCGCGGACCGCTCCCGACAAAATGCCGGCTTGAATCGTCGCTCCAATTGCCACGGTCTCATCCGGGTTTTGGGAGAGATTCGGTTCGCGTCCGAAAATCTCGCCGACAATGTTTCTTACCAACGGCATGCGGGTGGCGCCGCCGACCAGGATCACCTCGTCGAGATCCGCGGGCGCCAGCCTGGCATCGGCCAGAGAGCGAAGGCAATGAGCGCGCGTCTGTTCGATAATCGGGCGCGCGATTTTCTCCAGTTCTTCTCGCCCAAGATCGAAGTGCAGGTTTTTGCTGCCGTCAAAAAACGGAAGGTCGAGCGAAACGGTTTCCTCCGTCGAGAGCCGATGTTTCGCTGCAATCAGAGCATCCAGGAGTCTCGCCAAACTCTCCGGTGTTCGGTGTTCGGTATCCGAAATCGAATCGAGCAACGCTCGATCGATGTCGTCGCCCCCGAGGCGGGTATTTCCATTGGTCGCCAGCACTTCGAAGACGCCGTTGTTCAATTCAAGAATTGAGACATCGAAGGTGCCGCCGCCCAAGTCGAAAACTGCGATCTTCGAGCGGTCCTTAAGCTTGTCGAGGCCGTAGGCCAGTGCCGCCGCTGTAGGTTCATTGACGATGCGCTCCACCGTAAGACCGGCGAGCTCGCCGGCGCGTTTGGTCGCGTTTCGTTGGGCGTCATTGAAGTAGGCGGGGACAGTGACGACCGCTCGCGAGATCGGCCGACCCAGCGCTCGTTCGGCGTCGGACTTCAGTTTTTGCAGGATCAGGGCGGAAATCTCTTCAGGAGCGTAGGGGTGGCCGTTTGCGACAACGCGCACCGGTTGCCCGCGCCGGCGGTCGATCTCGTAGGAAACGTCGGTATCTTTCTCGCGCAGTTCCCCACCACGCAGGCCCATGAATCGCTTGATGGAATAGACGGTCTGGGCCGGTTTGAGCGTTCGCATGCGCGCCGCCGTCTGTCCCGTGAATGGCGACCCATCGCTCGGAAAATGAACGACGGACGGAGTCAGACGCGCGCCACCAGCGTCCGCGATGAGGATGGGAAACCCCGAGTCCATCACGCCGATGAGCGAATTTGTTGTGCCCAGATCGATTCCAACAATGTCGTCCACGTCACGAATTAACGGGCAGCGCACCGGCCTGTCATCCTGAATCGCGCAATGACGTCAGTCTTTGTAAGGGTCGACCACATCCTTTCCCGCCATCGCCACGCCCAGGGGCGTCAAGGTATGCAGGATCCGGATCGTGCCGGCATGCGCTGCAAGGACGTCCGGCAGGCGCCGATACGCTTGCGGTGCTTCGTCGAGATCGCCCCCGCGCAGCACCACCCCTTTCTCGGCGATCCAGCGGATCATCTCGTCGTGCCTGACGAGGCCTTCCATTCGAATCCGTTTGCCGCCAACCTTGACGAATCGGCCTTTCGCCGCAGTCCGCGACATGACTCGCCCGGCCCCGTGGACCGTGGAAAAAAGGGCGGCCCGCGAAACCGGCGAATCCAGGCCTTCCACGATAACGGCATCGTCGCCCATGCTTCCACCGACAAAGCCCTTTTGGCCGGGAAATGCCGGCGTCGCCCCTTTGCGCACGACCCAGTATGATTCGCCGAGGTGTTCTTCCCGCCAGGCAAAGTTGTGATGGTTGTGGATCTCCTCCAGGGTTTGGGCGTGCAGAATTCCGTGCACGACATGGCGCGCTACTGCTTCGCGGCCGGCATAAGCGTAACGACCCGCGAGAGTCATCGCCGCAAGGTAATCTTCGCCTAATGGGGAGTCGTCGGAAACGATCGTCGGTGCCACATCCATTCCGTCCTTTCCGCCGGCCTCCTTCAGAAAGTGAGTCGCGGTTTTGTGCCCGAGGCCGCGCGATCCGAAATGCACTCCGACCCAAATTCGATCGGCCTCATCGGCGAAGATATCGACGTAATGATTGCCGCCACCGACAGTGCCCAGTTGCGCCGCCGCGGTTTGCTTCAATTCGGCCAGGGGCCGCAAGGCCCAGGCGGGATCATCAAATAATGGGTGATCGATCCGAGTCTTGTTCGTGCGGCCGACGCCGAACGAGATATCCCGCACGACATCGTTCATGATTGCTTCCATGGCCGGCGCGACTTGCGCGCGAGTGGCATCTGTCCGGATGGCGAGGTTTCCGCAGGCGATGTCAAACCCTACGCCCGAGAGCGAAATCTTGTCCTTATAAGCCACGACGCCTCCGATTGGTTGGGCGTAACCCTTATGGCCATCGGCGCACAGGACCGCTCGGTCGCCACCGGCCGCGACGCACCGGTCAATTTGCGCGATCGTGGCGTCATCGTGTTCTCCGAAAATCTTGGTTTTCATTAGCTTTCCGCAAATAGGCTGGGACTAATCCAATGTGCTATTGTTCCGGCATGCCGACGAATGTTTTGGGGACCGAGCTGAAGTGCTGTTGCCGCGACCCGATGACGGGATTTTATCGAGACGGATATTGCCGGACCGGTATGGAGGATGTCGGGCAGCATACGGTATGCGTGAAGGTAACCCGGGAGTTTCTCGATGATTCTGTTTTTCAGGGAAACGACCTGGTTACGCCGCATCCCGAGTGGGATTTTCCCGGTCTCGAGCCGGGCGACAAATGGTGCCTGTGTGCGGCACGTTATCAGGAAGCTCTGCAGCGCGGTGTCGCTCCACCCGTGGATCTTGAGGCGACGCATTCCTCCGCCATCGAGTTCGTGACGCTCGAAGAGCTGAAGGCCCACGCGCTCAAGGAGTAACCGTTTTCTCTCCTGCTCTTGATCCTCATCCCGATCCTGATCAGGAAGGCGCGGACTGGGCAGAATTTCCGTTCTGGAATTGTAACGTGATCCCGACCACCGTATCGCCGTTTTGAAACTGCCGTTCAGCTTCTTTCTCGCGCTTCGTTATCTCAAACCGAAGCGCACCTTCGTCTCGATCATTACCCTCATTTCCATGGCGGGTGTCATGCTGGGTGTCACCGTCCTCATCCTCGTCATTTCCGTGATGACGGGATTCGACCGCGAACTGCGGCAGAAGGTGATCGATTTTGACGCCCACATTCTCGTTGGCAGTGAGGATGTCCTGCGCGATTGGCGGGAGCTCACGGTGAAAATCCGGAACACCCCCGGAGTCGTCGGGACGGCACCCTACGTCCAAGGCCCCGTCATCGTCGAGTTCAGGAATCAGAGATTAGCGCCATTGATTCGCGGGATCGATCCGGTCGAGGAGGAGAAGGTTGTGCCGTTGAAAAAATTCATGAAGAAAGGCACGCTCGATCTCGAAGGAGAATCGACTGTGCTCGGGGTGGAATTGGCCCGGAAACTCCATATCGACGTGGGCGACAAGTTGACGATCTATTCTCCGGGGAATCTCGGTGAAATCCTCCTGGAAAAGACCAAGGGACCCGACGAGCGCCAGGCCATCGATAAATTGCGGGAAGTCGTCCTGCCCAAGGAATTGACCGTCACCGGCATTTTCGAAACCGGCCATTACATGCACGATTCGGAATTCCTGCTCGTGCCCGTTTACATTGGCCAGGAACTGTACGGACTAGGGGATGCCCTTCACGGCATCACGGTCAAGACGGTGGATCCGTACGGCGCGGAAGCCGTGAAGCGCGATATCCAAGAGTTTCTTGAGCCTCCGCAATTTGCCCAAACCTGGATCGACATGAACAGCCAGTATTTCGAGGCCGTTCGGCTGGAGCGAACCGTAATGTTTTTCCTCCTCTTCTTCATCGTGATCGTCGCCGCCTTCGGCATCATGAACACGCTCATCACCGTAACAGTGCAAAAAACCCGCGACATCGGGATTATGAAAGCAATTGGCGCCAACATCTGGCAGATCGTTTGGGTCTTCCTCGGTCAAGGTGTGGTCGTGGGTATTTTCGGAACCCTGGCCGGTCTGGGGTTGGGCATGACGCTGATCCGTTATCGAAATGAATTCAGCCAATGGCTGGCCAATACGCTTCACATCGAGGTTTTTCCAAAACAGGTTTACCAGTTTTCGCAAATTCCGGCGGAAGTGGTGCCCCGGGACGTCGCAATTATTTGCATCAGCGCCTTTGTCATCTGCTGGATCTTTGCGTTGATCCCGGCTTATCGGGCGGCGCGGCTCGATCCGGTAAAAGCGCTGCGCTACGAGTGATGGCCGGAAAGGCGGCGACAGGCTTGTCGGGCGCCGATTGAGGTGGGAGTTTCCAAAATGAGCCGCTTCGCAATTCTCGCGTTGTTCTTCTCCATCACTTTATCGCGGTTACCGGCGCAAATCGATCGCATCACGGGCAAGCCGTTTGCCACGCGTTCAGAAGTCCTCGCCCGTCACGGCATGGTTTGCACCAGTGTCCCGCTCGCGACCCAGGTTGGGCTCGACGTTCTGAAACGGGGCGGAAGCGCGGTCGACGCCGCCATCGCGGCCAACGCCACTCTCGGATTAATGGAGCCGGTCTCGAACGGCATCGGCGGCGACCTCTTCGCCATCGTTTACAGCGCCAAGGAGAACAAACTCTACGGTTTGAACGGCAGCGGCCGCTCACCGCTGGGCTTGAGTTACGAGCAGATGAAAGCCGAGCTCGACAAGTTGCACCGCACCACCATTCCGCCGCGCGGCATGCTGCCCATCAGCGTGCCGGGAACAGTGGATGCCTGGAGCGAATTGCATAAGAAATTCGGCAAACTCAAGCTCAGCGAAGATCTGGCTCCTGCGGCGAAGTATGCTGAGGAAGGTTTTCCGGTCACGGAGCTCATCGCGTTTTATTGGCACTTGGGTCCCGAACTGTACAAAGATTTACCGGGAGGGTTTCTCGAAACCTATACGGTCGACGGCAAAGGGCGCACGCCGGCAAAAGGGGACATCTTTAAGAATCCAGCGCTCGCCCGCAACCTGCGCCTGATCGGCGAGAAAGGGCGGGACGCTTATTACAAAGGTGAGATTGCCGACCAAATCAATGCATTCATGCAGGCGAAC
>QHMY01000204.1 GCA_003218305.1 Verrucomicrobiota bacterium | reverse complement strand
TGCAAGGTGAATTACCGGCCCGGAACGAATAGCGTCCGGCTCCCCCGGGTTTAGCCCGCCAGATGCGGGACCAGCTTGGTCACCAGCGCCGCCGTTCGGCTGGTGGCGCCGCTGTGCTTCGCGAGGACGGCGTGGGCATTCGCCACGAGACGAGACGCAGCTTCCGGATCACGAAGGAATCGAGTGACCTCAGCCTCCAGGGAATCGGCATCGCGGATTTGGATGGCGGCCTTATTTGCAATCAGCGCCTGGGCCAGCACGGAGAAATTTTCCATGTGCGGGCCAAAGAGAACGGGTTTGCCGGCCAGAATCGGCTCCACCGGATTCTGTCCTCCCCTAGCGGTGAGGCTCTTGCCGATAAAGACAATCGTGGCGACGGCGTACCAATTTTGAAGCTCGCCCGTGCTGTCCAGCAGAATGCAATCGGGCGGCGTCGAGGGCGCTGCACGCGCCTCGCTCCGCAAGCTCACGCTCAACCCGAGACGGGTCAGACGAGCCCGGATATCAGCGACCCGCTCCACGTGCCGCGGTGCGATGATCAGGGCTGCCGCAGGAAAGCTGCTCCGAAGTTTTTGGAAGATTCCGCCGAGAATTTCTTCTTCGCCGGCATGAGTGCTTCCACCGAAAAGGATCGGCCGGCCGCGCTCGATCCCGAAAGCCCGCAACACTTCCAAAGGGACCGCGGGATTTACGCTCGTCTCCGCGGGATCGTACTTGATGCTGCCGACGTGGTGAATTCGCTCGCGCGGAATCCCGAGCGCGACCCAGCGTTCGACCTCCTCGGGTTCCTGAACGCAGACGAGATCGAGACAACGAAAAGTCGGCGCGACCAGGAAAAGGAACCGGCGGAACCGGCGCTCCGATCGCTGCGAGAGGCGCGCATTGACCAGCGCCAGCGGTATGCCGCGGCGACGGGTCTCGGCCGCAAGATTCGGCCAGACTTCGGCCTCGACCAAGACCAGCCGGACGGGACGGATAACGGCATAGGCCCGGCGCATGATCGGCCAGAAATCGAGCGGGCTATAAAGCACTTCCGTTTCAGCACCGGCTTCCTGCGTGGCGAACGCAAAACCGGTGGTCGTCGTTGTGGTGAGCACGCAAAAAAATTCGGGATCGAGCTCTTTCAGTTTCGCCGCCAGCTTCAAGGCAATCGCAACTTCGCCCACGCTCACCGCATGGATCCAAGTGCAACGGCGGGGCGCGAGTCGCGCGCGGACAGCGCCATCGTAAACGCCGAAGCGCTGTCCAAATTTATGCCGGTAATTTCCGCGCCGGAGCAGCTTCGAAATCTGTCCCGGGAGAAAAACCAATAGCCCGAGCGGGTAGAGAAGATTGTAGAATAGCCGGATCATTCAGACAGTGCGCGCGCCTCCGCTGGGACACCTGCTCGTTGCAGGAACAGGACTTCGGTCGCGCCATACGCCCTGGCCCGAATGACCTTCCATAACGGCATCGAGGGCAACTGCTCCGACGGAAGTTTTTCCAGCACAAAGATGCCAGACGGCTCCAGCATTTCCGCCAACTGTTCGTCCTCGAGCAAGAGGCTGGTAAACGCGCGTCCTGATTTCGCCTTCTCGTAAGGCGGATCGGCGAAAATGATTCGGAAAGATTCCCGTGGTGGCGCCGAGCGCAGGAATGAGAAAACATCCTGCCGGCGGATCTGACCCAATAGTTTGGTCCGGGCAAGGTTGCGCTCGATCGCCGCGATAGCGGCGGAATTGTCCTCCACAAACAGGGCTGAGGCCGCGCCGCGGCTGAGCGCTTCGATTCCCAAGGCCCCCGTCCCCGCGAAGAGATCGAGAACACGCGCCCCAATAATCTCCTCGCCCAGGCTGGAGAAGATCGCGGCTTTGACGCGATCCATCGTCGGGCGAACCTCAGCCTTGGGGACATCAAGCCGAATTCCGCCGGCCCCACCTGCGATTACTCTCATGGCGACGCGGTCGGTTGGGGTGATTCCATGCCGGTGGCGGGCACCGCCGTGGCCGAGTTTTCCGCCGGCGTGGGCGACGCGTCCGGAGCGGCGGCGGCAGCCGCCTCTGCCAGCTTTTTCTTTTTGGCTCGCTCAGATTTCCCTCCGCCAATAAGGCTGTTGATGACGCTGCCCAAATCCTTCAAATCACGACCGATGAGTTTGTCCATCAGGTTTGTCCTGGGCCGGGCCACGCTGCCGCTGACCTGAAACCCGACCGCAAAATACCCGGGATCGTCGATCGGCTGGAAACTCTCGCGGATAGCCCGAAAAAGCTGACCGCGCATTTTCTCGGTAATGGCGAGTTGTGATTCGAGTTGAAGGTTGCCGTCGAAAGACACGGTTCCGGTGGCGGATAGGCGAAGATTTTGAGAGCGAAAGACCAATTGGTCGATCGTGACCACTCCGGGACTGACACGATATTTCACCTCTGCCTGTTCGAAATGAAGCTGCCGCAGCTCGTCGATCTGGAGCAATTGTCCAAGCGCGACGAGCAGGCTGTATTGCTGGACCTGGCCATCCCGCAAAATGATTTCCCCCGCGCCGGCGAGCGCCTTCTCGTCCGCAATTGTGCCGCTGGCGTCAAGGTAGCCCTCGAGCCGGCCCGTGATCATTCCACGCGTGCCGCCGGCGTCCGCGACAATGCGATCGGCCTGCACATCATGAAACTTAACGTTGAACATGAAGGGAGAGTTCTCGGTCTGCGGCAGAAGGGTGAAGCGGCCTGTTATTTCACCCCCGCCCGCGCGAGCCATGATCTGGGAAAAATCGAGTTCGTCGGGGGCGTAACGGAGAGTCGATCGCAGTTGCTCGAGAAAGAACCGATCGCCCAACGAGGTTTTCTCGATCCTGATATCCCCTTGCAAATCGTTGGCTGTCCGGAAACCCGAGCGAAATTGAACGTCATCAAATGTCGCCACGCCTTTGAGTTTCTCGTCGAGAAACTGAAAGCGCCCATGCACTAAATTGACTCGCTGAATTTCAGGCCTGAACGGGCCCGGCTCTTCGACTTCGACCGGCACCGGCGGTTCCGGCTCGCTCACCATCAGCGCGGCCGCTGGCTGCTCTTTCGGGTCCACCGCCGGGACCACGCTCGCTTCCACCACCGGTTCCACCGGGACGGAGGGCAGCCGCCATTTTCCATCCGCGTTCTGCGCCCACACGATCTCGGGATCGATCAACGAAACCTCCTTGATCACCAGCCGCCGTTCGAAAAGCGATCCGAACCTGATCCGAAGCCGAAAAGCCTTCGCGGTCAGGAAGTCGGAGGGAATTCCCGGCTGGGTTTGCGGTATGGTGATGCCGCTCAGTTTCAATCCCGCCCACGGGGTCACGCTGATCCGGCGGATCCGCAAAGTGGTTCCGAGCCGCTCGCTCAGTTCCTGCTGAATCCTGGCTTGTGTCCCTTGCGACTGCACATACATGTTCACCCCGATTAAAATGAGGACCGCTCCACCCAAAACGACCGCGAGCACCATGAGCAGAACGCGGCTTAGCTTTTTCACGCCGGAACGTTACGCCCTCCCAGTTTGAAGAAAAGACCAAAGCCCTGATCCCGATCCGCTTTTGAAAGATACCGTTGTTATTCTCAACCCCGCCGCCCGGAGCACACGGGCCAGCCGGTTGCGCGGGCAGGTGGAATCCATCACCCGCGGAGCGATCCTCTGCGCGACTTCCCGCGCCGGGGAAGCAGAGGTTTTGGCGCGGCACGCCGCCGCGGAAGGCTTTGAAAGAATCGTCGCCGCGGGAGGTGACGGCACCGTTAACGAAATCGTGAACGGGATTGCGGGAAGCAACGTCGCGCTCGGCCTGCTCCCCGTGGGGACCATGAATGTTTTCGCGACGGAGCTGGGATTGCCCGCGAACGACCTGCCACGGTGCTGGGAAATCATTCAAGAAAACCGAACCCGCCCCGTGGACCTGCCCAGCGCCAACGGCAAACATTTCGTCCAACTCGCCGGCGTGGGTCTCGACGCGCAGGTGGTCAAGGAAACGAGCCGGGCCTTCAAGCGAAATTTCGGCCCGCTCAGCTATATGATCTCGGCGGCGCAGATTGCATCGCGCCCACCGCCCCGTTTGCGGATTGAATCGGAGAACGCCGTGACAGAGGAGGGATCGTTTGTCCTCATCGGCAACGGGCGGCTTTACGGAGGTCGATTCCCTTTCTTCAAGCAGGCGGTCATCGACGATGGCCTCCTCGACGTAATTGTGTTCAAACGGCTCAACTACGTGGAAATCATCCGCTATCTGCAAAATGTGATTTTCACGGCGCAGATCACGGCACCCGAAGTAGAATATTTCCAAACGAGTCGGCTCCGCGTCACCGCCGAGGAAAGCGTTCCGGTGGAAATCGATGGCGAACTCATCGGTAATTGCCCGGTGGAATTCCGGATCCGGAGCGGCGGATTGCGGGTCCTGGCCCCCTCGTAGCGAGGGCCCAGCCGGGCTTGAGTTACACAATTCATCGACAACGGATTTCCGGTGCGATACTCTGGGGACATGCGCCTCTCCGGCCGAAAATCTACGTCGTTTACCCGGCGCTGGACGCAGCGGCCGCGCATCGTCCTGCTCGGGCTGATCGGGGTAAACATTGCGGCATTCATGGCGCAGCTTTTCCTGGACACTTATCAGCCGGGCTTTGTCCGGGAATATCTCGGTTTGAGCGATCGCGGGGTCAGCGCCGCTTACGGATGGCAATTTTTGACCGCCATTTTCCTTCACGAGGGACCCTGGCACCTGATCGGAAGCACCTTTGTCCTGTATCTGCTCGGGCGGGACGTTGAATCGATCATCGGCCAACACCAGTTTCTCCTGCTTTATCTTGCGGGAGCAGTGGCAGGCGAACTTGGCCACTTGTTTCTCATGCCCACGACCTCGGTGTTGTTCGCTGCCTCCGGCGGCGCCATCGCCGTCCTCGTGGCTTATGCCACCATCCTGCCCGAATTGGAATTGACCTCGATCTTGCAGATTCTGCCTGTGCGCCTAAAAGCGAAATACCTGGCCTATGGAGCTTTCGCACTTGCCTTGTGGGGGGTGACACTCGATCGCGGCGGAGCAATTGCGCACAGCGCGTATCTCGGTGGAGCTGTCGCGGGATGGGTCTATGCCCACCTGCTGGGTTTCGGGCGGGCCTCCGTCGTGCAACGGGCGTTGCGGCAGCGCCGGACGGAGACCGAACGCCTTCGAGTGATGACTCCGGAGCAGTTTATCGCCGAAAAAGTCGACCCGATTCTCGACAAGATTTCCCGCGACGGCCTGCAAAGTCTGACCCGAAGCGAACGGCGAACCCTGGCCCAAGCTCAGGAAAAAATTGCGGGCAAGAGGCAGGCTGGCTGATTGCCCGGGGCGATTCGCTTCGTCGCGCCAATTCCCGTGATGTGCCTTTGCCGCTTTCCTTTCCCTCGTAGATGACCTCCGCTTCAGCCTGGATTGAAGGCAGGGCCGCCGGCACCCTTAACCCGGCGCAGGTCCAGAGTACTTTGGAACAGATGCAGCGGAGCTGGCCGGAAGAGGAGCCGCCCCTGCCTGAGTTGATCGAGCAGTTTCCGCTGGGCGCGGAGACTCTCTTGCACTTGATCTCCGTCTCCAGCATCTGCGCTTCGCGATTGGTGAGAAATCCCGAGATTCTTCTTTGGCTCGGTCATCCGGAAATTTGTTCCATGCCACGAAGCCAGGCTGGCATGCTGGCGGACCTCCGGTTACTCGGAGGTGAATCGGTCTCGGCGGAAAACTTTCGTTCGCTCCGGTTTTGGAAGGGACGCGAGATGCTTCGGATTGCGTTGCGGGAAATAGCCGACGTCGCGCCGCTCGAAGAAACCACCCTCGAGTTATCGCTCATGGCGGAAATTTGCGTCCGGGAAGTTTACCTGCACTGGAAGAATGAGCTTGGGAACCGTCGGGGTGTGCCGGAGACGCAATTCGCGATCCTTGGCTTGGGAAAACTGGGCGGACGTGAGTTGAATCACAGCTCCGACATCGACGTGATCTTCCTCTACGGCGAGGAGGGCCAGGTCACTCCGAACCTCACCTATCATGAATGGTTCAACCTTCTTGGCTCGAAGATCGTCGAAACCTTTGCTGCTCCCAGCCCGGATGGAGCGCTTTTCCGGATCGACCTCCGCCTGCGACCGGAAGGGACCGCCGGGCCCCTCGCCCGCTCGCTCGAGAGCATGGAGAATTATTATGCCGGTTTCGGCGAAACGTGGGAACGGCTCGCGCTGATCAAAGCGCGGGGGATCGCGGGCAGCCGCGAGCTGGCCTATGAATTCCTCCGCCAGCACCAGCCATTCATTTATCCCAGGAGCCCTACCCCCGATTTGCTTGATGAAGTGGCCGCCATCAAAAGGCGGATCGAACGGGACATCGTTGGTTATGAAAATATCGACCGCGACGTGAAGCTGGGTGCCGGCGGAATTCGTGAAATCGAGTTTGTCGTGCAGGCGCTTCAGCTTTTGCACGGAGCGCGGCACGCCTTCCTCCAGGAAGCCAGCACTCTGAAGGTGCTCCCCGTCCTGGCGGAATTGGAATTGATTCAACGCGAAGAAGCACGCGCCCTCGAAACGGCCTACCGCTTCCTCCGGCGTGTGGAGCACCGCTTGCAAGTGGAAGCGGAACAGCAAACCCACACGGTTCCTGAAAACGGCGAAGCCCTCGAGCGGCTCGCGCAAAGCCTCGGGTTTTCCGACAAGGCGAGCTTCACGAATGCGCTGCAGGATCACATGCAGAAGGTCCGCACAGTTTTTCGCCGCATCATATCGGCGCCCCCTGCCGGAGCGGAATCGTCCGCCGAGAGCCTGCACATCTTTCGCGATGAGAAAGCGGCCGCCAAATCGCTGGCGGACCTGGGCCGGGGCACCGGCGGCTTGCACATCGCGGCTCGCACCCGCCAGGTCTTGCGCAATCTGCGTCCGCTGTTGTTTCGATGGCTGGCCCGCGCCGCAGATCCGGATGCGACCCTGAACCAGTTCGTCCGATTCGTCGAAGCCTACGGGTTGCGCAGCATGCTGTTCGAGCTGCTCGTGGTGAATCCAAAACTCCTCGAGCTCCTCATCAAGACTTTCGATGCCAGCCGCTACGCCGGGAATCTGCTGATTCGCCGGCCGCAACTGCTGGAGGAAATTACCCGGGCGGGAATGCTGGATCGCGAGGTTTCGACAGCTCAGCATCTGAAACGCCTTGATGCCCTCCAGATTTCCCCGCGCTCCCTCGATCAACTGCGCATTTATCGACAGACCCAGTTATTGCGGATTCTTCTCCGTGATATCCTCGGCTTGGCGGAGCTCCCCGCCCTCTTCGCCGAACAATCCGCTCTCGCGGAAGCCTGCCTCATTTTCGTCAACCAGGTGTTGGGAAACGCGAGCGAAATAACAATCATTGCCCTGGGAAAATTCGGCGGCGGCGAGATTGGTTACGGAGCCGATCTCGATGTGCTTTTTGTCGGGGACGATATCCGCGCGGCTCAACACCTCGTGGTCGCAATGGCGCAGCCGACCGCGGAAGGGAGCATCGCCACGCTCGATGCGCGCCTGCGACCGGAAGGTGAAAAAGGAAGTCTCGCCTCCTCGCTCGACGCCTACGCCGCCTATTACGAAGCGCGCGCGCAGCTTTGGGAAGTTCAAGCCCTGACCCGCGCTCGCCCCGTCGCGGGCCCGCTCCAGGAGCAATTCATGGAGTTGGCCAGGCGAGTCTGGGGAAAAGCGGCGAGCCGGCCGGATCTCTATGCGCAGATCGAGGGAATGCTGCAACGGATTCGGCACGAGCGAGGAAGCGCGGCGGATCTGCTCGATTTCAAAACGGGCACCGGCGGTGTGATCGAAGCGGAGTTTCTGGTGCAGGCGTTGCAGATGCGCGCCGGGATCTGGAATCCGCAAACCATCGGCGCCCTCCACGATCTGACCACCAAGGGGTTGCTCCGGGACGAAGAGGCCGCGCTCTTGAAAAAGAGTTACGAATACCTGCGCTTGATTGAATCAGCTCTTCGTCGTTGGGAAAATAAGAGTGTCTCCACTCTTCCCACAGAGGAAACCGAACAGCGAAAACTGGCACAACGCGTCGGCGCCGACGATCTGGACTCGTTTGCGAAACGGTATCGAGAAGCGCGAGAGAGCATTCACGCCATCGCCTCTCATTACCTCCGATAGTTGTCCTTCGGGAGGGTAAAACCTGGTCGAGCCGCGGCTCAATGACCTCCGGCCAGCAGCTTCCCGATTTCTCGAAGCAACAGGAAGCTGACGACCAATCCGCAGCAAACGATCCCGAAAAGAAGCACCAGCACCGCGATGACAAAAACCCAGTCGCTCCGGCGCGAAACGCCACCCGGGGTGGCGATGTGGCCCTGGATGATTCGGTAGTTCCGGGCATTTGACTTAAACCAGAACGAGAACGCGTCACCCACCACTGGGACGATGCCAATAAGCTCATTAATGAGAATGTTGAGCGACATTCGGGCGAGCAGGATTTTCGGCACGCCCAGGCGCGCGGCCTGGATCAGGGCAAAGGCGGAAACCAGAGCGGAACTGGTGTCGCCGAGCCCCGGCAGAAGCCCGATCAGGGGATCGAGGCCAAACTTGAACTTCGTTCCCGGGACCCGAATGAACTCGTCCATGATGAGCGAGAGCCATTTGAACAAAGGCTCGAGCCCCTGGCGCCTTCGCTTTTCCTCCGGAGGGAGAACTTCCCACTCCAGAATTTGCGGTTTGCGATCTTCGATTTGCGATTTCAATGCATTTGCTTCAATCGCAAATTGCAATTCACAATTCGCAAATGTTCCCTAGCCCGGGATTTCCTTCAGCATCTGGGTGTTCGTGGGGAATTTCTTTACGAACATCAGCAAACGCTCGATGGCTTCGCCCGGCTTATGCCCGGCCAATCCGCGTCGGATCATGTTGATCTTGTCCAGCTCCCACTGCTGCATGAGCAGCTCTTCCCGACGGGTGCCGGAAAGGAAAATATCGACGGCTGGGTAGGTGCGTTGGTCGCTGATCTTGCGATCGAGCACCATTTCCATGTTTCCCGTGCCTTTGAATTCCTGGAAGATCAGCTCGTCCATGCGACTGCCTGTGTCGATCAAGGCCGTAGCCACGATCGTCAACGACCCGGCTTCTTCGGTGTTACGCGCGGCGGAGAAAAGCTTTCTCGGAATCTCCATGGCGCGCGCGTCGATACCGCCGCTCATGGTGCGGCCTCCGCCCCCCGTGGCGTTGTTAAAGGCGCGGGCCGTGCGGGTGATCGAATCCAGCAGAATAAAGACGTCCTTGCCCGCTTCGACGAGGCGTTTCGCCCGTTCGACCGCGAGTTGGGCGATCCGGGTATGGCTCTTGATGTCGCTGTCATTCGAACTTGCCATGATTTCAGCAAGGGGGCAGGACCGCCGGAAGTCGGTGACCTCCTCGGGACGTTCGTCCACCAGGAGAATGATCAATTTCATTTCCGGATGATTCTTGACGACCGCGTCGGCGATGTGATGCAGCAGGGTCGTCTTTCCGGTGCGAGGCGGTGCGACAATCAGGCCGCGCTGACCCATCCCAAGCGGCGTCATCAAATCCATGATGCGCGTCGTGTAACGATCGGGCACGGTCTCGAGTTTGATGCGACGATTCGGATTGATCGTCGTCAGCTCCTCAAATGGCCGCAGTCCCTGGTATTTCGTCGGTTCGTCGTCGTTGATCTTCAGGAGCCGGGTCAACTGGGGCCCGCGATTTCCCCGGCGGGTTTCGCCGTGAATCCACATCCCGTCGCGCAATCCAAAGCGACGCACAATTTCCGGCGTCACGAAAATGTCCTGCGGCGTCTGGACAAAATTACGTTTTGCATCCCGCAGAAAGCCGAAACCTTTGCCCGAAATTTCAATGATACCGTCGCCAAACTCCGGTTCGCGTTCGAGTTCCCCATTCTGAGAAGAACCACGATCGCGCAAATCGCCCTCTGCGCCCGGGGCTCGATCGTCCCCCTGCTCCGAGCGTTGATTGCCGTCCCGGCCTTCCGTATTGGAGCCAGCTGGAGCCTCAAGTTCTTCGACGCGGTCGGCCGGCCCGTTCAGGTCCCCCCGCTGTCCCTCAGGGGCGTGCCCGCGCGGCCCATCATGGCGCCGAGG
Organism: Verrucomicrobiota bacterium; assembly: GCA_003218305.1. GTDB lineage: Bacteria > Verrucomicrobiota > Verrucomicrobiia > Chthoniobacterales > UBA10450 > AV80. Next base: position 4,327 of record QHMY01000204.1, on the reverse strand, counting down.
AAATCTTCGGCGGGGACGCCGCGGGCGCTCCACGGCAGCGTCACTTTGCGCTGGTCGCTGGTTATTAGTTTCTTCGTTCATAAATACAGAGATGATCTCAATTCTGCCGAAGCAGGATGCTGCTCAGTCAACCGCAGCTTTCTACGCCGGCAATTTCGCCAGCACGTCGTCGGAAATATCTAAATTTGAATAGACGTTTTGAACGTCATCGTCCTCTTCGAGGCTGTCGCACAAGCGCAAGATCTGCAGCGCAACGGCCTCATCACTGACCGGAACTGTCGTATCGGGGATGAATGTAAACTTTTGCCCATCGGTTGTGACGCCCGCCTGTTTGAGCGCCTCAGCTACTGCATAGAGCTGATCGTGGGAAGTGGTAATAACATACTGTTCCTCTTCGGTTGTCAACTCCTCAGCGCCAGCCTCCAAAGCCAGCTCGAAAATCCGCTCCTCGGCCATCCCATTTCGCGGGACGGTAATCCGCCCCTTCTTATGAAACATGTAGGATACGCTTCCGCTGGTGCCGAGGTTGCCCTCGTTCTTGCTGAAGATTCTTCGGATCTCGGCAGCGGTCCGGTTCTTATTATCGGTGGCCGCCTCCACGATCACCGCTACGCCGCCCGGAGCGTATCCCTCATAGACGATTTCGTCGAAATGCTGGGCCTCCATCCCCTCGCCGGTGCCGCGTTTGATCGCGCGCTCGATGTTGTCGTTCGGCATGCTTTGCCCGCGGGCGGAGAGAATCGCGCTCCGCAGACGGACGTTGGCATCGGGATCGCCGCCGCCAATCTTTGCGGCAATGGTAATTTCCCGCGAAAGCTTGCTGAAGAGCGCGCCACGCTTTACATCGAGCGCCCCCTTGAAGCGCTTAACCTTGGACCACTTGCTGTGTCCCGACATGAGATGGGAATTCTGCTTAAAACGACGCTGCCGGCCAAACCTGGCTCCGGAGAGACCCGGAACCGAAGCGCCTCGAAAAAGATCGTGATCGAGGAGGCAGACTAACGGTCACATTCAACGGTCTCGGGCGGTCGTTGTCAAGGAAACTGCGCTGAGCCGTTAAGCCGCGTTTTGGGCCCGTTTCCTGGCGGTCGGATCGAGGATGCGCTTGCGCAGGCGAAGCGATTTGGGGGTGGCTTCGACAAATTCGTCCGCACTGATGTACTCGATGGCACGTTCCAAAGTCATGCGGAGCGGTGCTTCGAGCTGGATTCCTTTTCCATCCCCCTGGCTACGCATGTTCGTGAGATGCTTCGCCTTGCAGGGATTGACCGGGAGATCCTCGGGGCGTGCGTTTTCGCCCACGATCATGCCGGCGTAGATCTCTTCCTGTGCTCCAATAAAGAGCTTTCCGCGCGCCTGGATGTTGTTAAGCGCGTAAGCCGTGCTGGTCCCCGGTTCCATCGAGATCATTACGCCGCGATTTCGCCCTTCCAGCTCGCCTTTGTAAGGGGCGTATTCGCGAAAGAGATGGCTCATCAGGCCTTCACCGCGAGTCAGGTTGACCAGATCGCTTTCGAAACCGATTAAGCCGCGGGTCGGCACAATCGCTTCTACCGAGACGCGCGCCGCGTGATGGTCCATGCTCACGATCTCCCCTTTGCGCGCGGCCAGCGATTGCAGCACATCGCCAAGATTTTCGTTCGGGACCTCGACATACACATTCTCGATCGGCTCGAGTAGCTTGCCATTCTCGTCCTTCTGGAAAATGACTTCCGGTCGGGAGACCATCACTTCGTAACCTTCGCGCCGCATCTGTTCCACGAGGATGGCAATTTGCATTTCGCCCCGGGCGTTGATCTCAAAAGCTCCCGCGACCTCGGTCTCCTTCATCTGGAGGGAGACATTTCCGCGCGTCTCCCGGACCAGCCGTTCGCGCACATGCCGCGCCGTGACGAACTTTCCTTCCCGGCCCGCGAACGGCGAATCGTTGACCAAAATCCGCATCCGGATGGTGGGCGGATCGATGTCGACAAATTGCAGCGGTGGATGTTCTTCCCGATCGGTCAGCGTCTCACCGATGTAAACCTCTTCAAACCCGGTCAGGCCGATAATATCTCCGACGCTGGCGTGCTTCAATTCCACCTGGCCCATGCCAGCGAAGGTATAAAGCCCGGTCACGCTGGCCCGCTCACGGCGGCCATCGCGGTGGATGCAAACAATGGAGTCTCCAACGCTGACGCGACCGCTGACGATGCGCCCAAGCGCGATGCGCCCCAGGTAATCGCTATAGTCCAGATTCGAAACCAGCATCTGAAAGAAAGGCTCGGGTGAGACGGTCGGCGGCGGAACGTACTTCACGATAGCCTCGAACAATGGCGTCATGTCCTCGCTGTTCTCGTGCAGTTCGCGCATGGCGAAACCACTCTTCGCACTGGCGTAAATGATGGGGAAATCGAGTTGCTCGTCCGTGGCCTTCAGCTCGACGAAGAGATCGAAAACCAGGTCGAGCACCTTGTGCGGACGCGCATTCTCGCGATCGATCTTATTGATCACGACGATCGGCTTGGCCTTGTTCTCGAGCGCCTTGCGCAAGACAAAGCGGGTCTGCGCCTGTGGACCATCGTGGGCATCGACGACCAGGAGCACCCCATCCACCATTTTCATGATCCGCTCGACCTCGCCTCCAAAATCAGCGTGGCCGGGAGTATCTACGATGTTGATGCGATAACCATTCCACTGGAAGGCGGCGTTCTTGGCGCGGATGGTAATTCCTTTTTCCCGCTCCAGATCCATGGAATCCATCATGCGTTCCTCGACCTTTTGGTTGGACCGAAAGGTTCCGGATTGGCGCAGGAGTTGATCGACAAGGGTGGTCTTGCCGTGATCAACGTGCGCAATGATGGCTATGTTACGAATCTTGTCCATGGGACGAGTTCCTCGAAATTGAGGAGGCCGAATATGGTCGCGGCTCGCCTCGGCGTCAACCTTGAGGACCAATTCAGTCGGTTGATGCAACGTAAGAACAGCCGTACTGGATTGTTATTATCGTTATGCGCTTCTTCTTTTCGCTGTTCGCAGGACTCGTCGGCTTGATTTTTCATTTCGCGGCAATGGCTGGGTCGCAGGCCACCCCAACCCCAGAGCCCGGGACAGGGCTGGAAGGGGTGATCCTGATCGGCCCCGTTCGCGGCGGACCGGCCAGACAAGGTGTTCCTGACTCCGCGCCGCTGCCAAACGCGACGTTTGTGGTCGAAAAAGAAAGTCGCACTATCGCGACCTTCACCACCGACGAACAGGGCCGGTTCCAAATCTCACTACCGCCGGGTCACTACACTGTTTCGAAGAAAGGCGCGAGGGTCGCGATCGGCAGTTATGGCCCTTTCGAGGTTGATGTCACCGCGGGCCAGATGAAAAAGGTAACGTGGAGTTGTGATACCGGCATTCGGTGAATTGTTTCGATAGCCGCCTCGAGATAAGCGACCCCTAAACGCAGGTCGGCCTCTCCCTTGCGAGGAGAGGCCGACAGTAACGTTTAGATTTAGATCAGGACTCCTTGCGGAGTCTTACGGTTTTACGGACAGGAGGCTCCGGTAATGGAGAGCGTGTCGAAGTGCACCCCGGGTGCTGCCGTCGCTTCGTCCGTCCCCATCCGCAGCCGGATTTTGATCGTCTGCCCGTTGAGCGCGGCGTTGCCAAGGTTGATCACCGTGTCGATGTATCCACCCGAATTGCCGCTCCACGCCAGACGCCCAGCCAGCGGGTTGTTCGCCGTGCCGTCGATTTCCCCAGTGTAAGGTCCGCTGACGAAGGTTCCGCCAATCGTCGGATCGGTCACGTCCACAAACGCTCCCCCGTTAACCGACACTTCCAGCACATACCCATCCCAGAATATTTCAGCCGGCGGAGGATCGTGTTCCGTGTTGAAGTTGTTGCGGAAGCTGATCTGGTGCGCTCCAGAACCCATCACGATGTTGCGCGAGTCCAGCGTCTTTTCGCTGATCCCGTCCTGATCGTTCACAAACACGTTGTTGGGCGCGCTGTCCGAGCTCGTCGTCGAGGTCACCCAACTCGGCGCAGTTCCCGATACCAGAGTCGCGGTCCATCCCGCTGGCAACGCCGGCGCTGTTACTCCGTCGAAGTTCTCCACGCACGGTCCACTTGGACTCGGGCTCGGCGCCACGGTCGCTGTCGCGGTAGCGGTCGCGGTTGGCGACGCACCGGGCGAAGGTGACGCTCCAGGTGAAGGCGAAGCACCGGGGCTCGGTGACACTACCGGGCTCGGCGACGCTCCTGGACTTGGCGACACTACCGGACTGGGTGACGCTGATGGGCCAGGCGCCGCTGTCCCACGGTCATACACTTCAACCAGCCCGTTGCCCGTCGTGTT
>QHMY01000203.1 GCA_003218305.1 Verrucomicrobiota bacterium | reverse complement strand
AGCTCGCGCACGTTGCCGGGAAACTGGTGCTGCATCAGAACATCACGCGCCTTTTCCTCGAAACCGGTCAGCATTTTCCGGTAACGCTTCGCATGTTGCCGGAGAAAACTGTTGGCCAAGGGCATTATGTCTTCGCGCCGCTCCCGCAGCGGCGGCAGCGCAATCTCAATCGTGTTCAGCCGAAAAAGGAGGTCCTGGCGAAAACGTCCCTGCGCCACTTCTTCGTGCGGGTTCGCGTTCGTCGCCGAAATTATCCGGACGTTTGCCTTCAACGTCTTCGACGATCCGACCCGTTCGAACTCGCCTGTCTCGATGACTCGCAGTAACTTCGCCTGCTGGTTCATCGGCACGTTCGCGATCTCGTCCATGAAGAGCGTGCTCTCGTCCGCCAGCTCGAATCGTCCCGCCCGATCCGCCTTCGCGTCCGTAAACGCGCCTTTCACATGCCCGAACAATTCGCTCTCGAAAATTCCCTCGGACAATCCGCCCATGTTCACGGTGATCATCGAATGCGAAGCCCGATTCGAGAGCGCGTGGATGGCCTGCGCAATCAGCCCTTTGCCCGTCCCGTTCTCGCCCGTGATCAAAACGTTTGCGTCGGACGGCGCGACCCGGGAAACGATCTCCAACACGGGACGCATTCGGGGCGATTCCGCAATGATGTTCGGCGCGTTCCCGCGCAGCAACTGATTCGCCGCTTCGAGCCGGCGCCCCTTCCGCAGCGCGCTCCCCAGTTCGATCTGAGTCCGCACGATCGTCAGGAGCCGGTCATTGTCCCACGGCTTTGGAATGAAATCGCGCGCCCCGCGTTTCATCGCTTCCACCGCCAGATCGATTGTCGCCCACGCCGTCATCACCACGATCGGCAGCGTATTATCGAGCGCCTGGATCTTCGGGATTACCTCGAGCCCTTCCTGTCCGGAAGTCGTGTCCCTCGTGTAATTCAGGTCCATGATCAGAAGCGCGTAATCCTTCTTTTCGAGCGCCTGAAAAACGCCCGCGAGCGACGTGACCGCGTCGGTCTGATGTCCTTCGCCCTTGAGCAAAATGCGCAACGCCTCCAGCACATCGTTCTGGTCGTCCGCGATCAGGATCCTGCTCATCAGTTAACTGATGAACCGCGTTTCCCGAGCGCTGTCAATCAGGCAACTGGGATTCTCTCCCGATCATTGGCGCTAACTTCACTCAACTCAGCTGACGCTCCTGCTCGTGTTGTTCGGCATTGAGCCGAATCGCGTTCTCGTAAAAAACCAGAGTTTCTGTGGCGAGAAAAAGGAACGCAGATTGCGAATCACATCCGAATCTTTTTTGGATGGCGTGGTCGCTGATTGACCAAAGGCAATCTGCACGGTCGGCCTTCCGTGAACCATCAAGATCCTTACTGCCATGAAAACAGGGTTGTATTTGTCCTCGGTTGCAAGTTTCACCCTCGGATTTGTTCTTGCTCAACCGGCATTCGGCGTTGATCCAACACCGAAGAAAAGTAGTCCCACACCGAGCAAACCAGCGGTAGCTCAACCGGCTGGAGCACCGCCTGCTCCCGTTCCCACCAGCTACATGCCGGTGGTTCCCAAGGAAGATTTCAAAACCGTGATGGAACGGATGAAGGGGCAGAAATCCGCGATCGAAAAGAAGCATGAGGACTTGCTCGCGGAACGGTACGATCTGGCGAACAAACCTGCGACCGGCGTGACGATGTTCCGCGGTAAACCTGTCCAGCAAGGCGTGCGGGCGAAGCTCGCCGCCGGAGTGACATGGCAATCGCTCGCTGAAATGACGCCCGACCAGATCCGTGAGAAAGATGCGTGGCCCGCCGGTTTCCTGCCGCTCCCCCATCCGAATCATCCGGAAGGCGGAATGCTCTTCCCGAAATTTCACATCGAGGAAATCAAAAAACAGGAGCAACGGGATCTTACCCGCTTCGATCTCGATTTTGATCTCCCCGATCATTTCCTGCCCGAGTTTCCCGCCCCGATTTTCCTCACCACACGACCCGACCTGGGTGATGTCTCGAAAGGCCAGCTCGTCACGATCGACAATTTCTTCGAGATCTTTAACGACATCCTTAATCCGAAGGATCTCGAAGGGGTGCGGCTCCTGGTTACGCCTTTTATGCAACAACAATTCAATCAAACCGACGATCGCCGCACCGAGCGTCCCTCGCGCGGAGTCAGCTGCTTTGATTGCCATGCTAACGGCCACACCAACGGTGCCACGCATCTCGTGGGCGATATCCGGCCGCAGGCTTTCCGCCATCGGATCGAAACGCCCAGCCTGCGCGGGGTGAATATCCAGCGGCTCTTTGGTTCCCAACGCGCTCTAAAAACGGTAGAGGATTTCACCGAGTTCGAGCAGCGCGCTGCTTATTTTGACGGCGATCCTGTCATCGCCACGAAAAAAGGGGTCAATATTCTTGAGCGCGCAAGCCAGGTGCATTTCATGGCAGAATTCCAGGCCCTGCTCGACTTTCCACCGGCGCCGAAACTTGGTGTTGATGGGAAACTTGATCCAAGGAAAGCGAGCGAGCAGGAAAAGCGCGGAGAGGCGCTTTTTCACGGCAAAGCGCAATGCGCGACGTGCCACGCTCCGCCGTATTATACCGATCTCAGCATGCATAATCTGCGGACCGAGCGTTTCTTCAAGCCGCGCATGATCAATGGCATGATGGCTTCCGCTGATGGCCCCATTAAAACGTTCCCGCTGCGCGGTATTAAAGACTCCCCGCCGTATCTGCATGACGGACGGCTGCTTACGCTGGAAGACACGGTCGAATTTTTCAACCTCGTGCTCGAGACAAAGCTCGCTGCTGAAGAAAAAGCCGACCTGGTCGCCTTCTTACGGACGCTTTAACCGCTGATCTCGGCACAGCGCGAAACGAATCGCCGATGGCCGAGCGCAATCCTGGTGGAGTTTACAGTCTTACTGTCGAAACGGCTGCCGCGGGTCCTTAGACCCAGAGTGTCCGATCGAAGGTGCGATACTGGATCGCTTCGCTCACGTGCTCTGGCGTAATGAACTCCGAGCCAGCGAGGTCGGCGACGGTACGGGAGACTTTCAGAATCCGATCGTAGGCGCGGGCGCTCAGGTTTAATTCGGTCATTGCGATCCGGATCAGTTCCTGGGATTCGTGGCTGAGTTGGCAATGTTGTTTGATCTGGCGCGGGCCCATGCGGGCGTTGCAGTTCACTTTCTTGTCGGAACGGAAACGCGATTGCTGCCGTTCTCGCGCGCGACCGACGCGGTCCCGGATCGCGGCGGAGGCCTCTTCCGCACGGGTGCTGGCGATGTCGCGGTATTCGACGGCAGGAACTTCGATGTGGAGATCGATGCGATCGAGCAGGGGTCCGGAAATTCTCTGGCGGTAACGTGTGACCTGGAGCGGGCCGCAGCGACATTCGCGTTTTAGGTCGCCGAAGTATCCGCACGGGCAGGGATTCATCGCAGCCACCAACATGAATTCGGATGGGAACGTAACGCTGCCGGCCGCGCGCGAGATTGTGACTTTGCCATCCTCCAAGGGCTGCCGCATCACTTCGAGCGTGGAGCGTTTGAACTCGGGAAGCTCGTCGAGAAAGAGGACGCCGTGATGGGCCAGGCTGACTTCACCCGGCGTCGGAATGGCCGACCCGCCCAACAGTCCGACATCAGATATGGTGTGGTGCGGCGAGCGAAAGGGGCGAGTGGAGACGAACGCCTGTTCGCCGCTCAGCATCCCGGAGATGCTGTGGATCTTGGTGCTCTCGATCGCTTCCTCGAGCGACATCGGCGGGATGATGGTCGCGATCCGCTTCGACAGCATCGACTTCCCGGAGCCCGGGGGCCCGATCATGAGCAGGTTGTGGCCGCCCGCGACAGCCACCTCGATTGCCCGTTTCACGTGCCCCTGCCCCTTCACGTCGCTGAAATCGACCTCATAGCTCTGATGTGTTTCGAAAAATGCGGTCAGATCGCCTGGGGTCGGCTCCATAGTCCCCTCGCCGCGGATGAAATCGAAGGTTTGGCGGAGATTCTGGACGCCGTAGACATCGATGCCTTTCACCATGGCGGCTTCGTGGGCGTTCGCTTCGGGAACGAAGATGGCGTGTTTGTGGCGGCGCCGCGCTTCGAGCGCGACCGGCAACACCCCCTTAACCGGCCGGACCGCGCCATTTAGCGCGAGTTCTCCGACAAAACTGAATTTCTCGAAGGCCGAGCTGTCCAGCTCTTCGCTCACCGCGATCATCCCGAGGGCAATGGGCAGGTCGAAACTGGGCCCTTCCTTCTTAATATCCGCTGGTGCGAGGTTGACGGTCGTGCGTCCCCGCGGCCAAAAGTAGCCGCTGTTGCTAATGGCGGTGGTGACGCGATCGCGGCTCTCTTTTACCGCTGTATCGGGCAGGCCAACGACGATAACAAGGGGGTTGCCGCCCGCGCCGTTGACCTCGATTTCAACTTCGTAGGCATCGACACCGTAAACCGCAGCGGAATATATCTTAGCGAGCATGAACCGGGGGGACTCGGGCGAGATTGTGGCAGGGAACCGGACCCAAGAAAAGAGCAATCGCGAGGGTTCCTCCGAGTGAATTCGCCCCACATTCGGCCTCGAAACGCGGATCTATCAGCCAACGCTAAAATTACCGGCCAACCCTCGATCGAGAACCGAATCTAACCTAATCGCAGAAAGATTGAACACCGGCCCGACGAAGGCTGTCAGAATTGCGATATTTAAGGTTGTTAACTACTTTTGGGAATGTTAAAACAGAGAGTCTACAGACGCCTGCGAGGCGTCACAACCGGAATTTTGTTGGCACGACCCCTTTACCCTTTTCATGAAAAGTTATATGGCTGCTGAAGATAGCGATACTGGAATAAAGATTTACCTTCGGGAAATCGGGCAAATCCCTCTCCTGACGCCAGATCAGGAGATTGAACTGGCCGCGAAAATCAAGAAAGGCGATCGCGAAGCGCGCGCCCTGATGATTCGCTCGAATTTGCGGTTGGTCGTCAAAATCGCGCATGATTACGCGAATCTCGGGCTTCCGCTGCTTGACCTTATTTCCGAAGGCAACATCGGTTTGATGAAGGCTGTGGAGCGTTTCGATCCAGCCAAAGGCGGCAAACTCAGCACCTACGCGGCTTGGTGGATTAAGCAATCGATCAAGCGCGCCCTGGCCAACCAGAGCAAGACGATCCGGTTGCCAGTTCACTTGGTCGATAAGATCTCGAAGATGCGCCGGGTTTCGCTGCAAATGAGCGAGGAACTCGGCCGCGAACCGACCGATGACGAGCTCGGCGAGGAGATCGGCATCGCGAGCGGAAAAGTTTCGCAGCTCAAGACCGTCTCGATTCGTCCGGCCTCTCTCGATGCGCCGATCAGCGATGATGATTCGACTGAGTTCGGTGAAATCGTCGGCGACGAAGAAGCGCAGACTCCATTCGAATTGCTTCGGGACAAGAATCTCCGCAACGAAGTGGGTGGCTTGCTCGACGTCCTGGATGACCGGGAACGGAAGATCATTTTCTCGCGCTTCGGTCTGGACGGGGGGAAGCCAAAGACACTCGAGGAAGTTGGCAAAAAGTTCGGCGTGACCCGCGAACGGATTCGCCAGCTGCAGAATATCGCGCTCTCGAAATTGCGCCGGGCCCTGAGCAAGAAAGAGCGCCCGGTCGACGTCGAGTTGCCGGTCGAGGCTTAAGAAAAAGAGCGCGTGGATAAGGCGTCCGCGCGCTTTTTGTTTTCAGGCGCGGTTTGCGGAGAGCCGCTGGCGCATCGATTTTGAATTGCTGTGCGCAACCTGCCCCTTGCCGCCGTCAAGACTGGCTTCGTCACTGACAATGCCACTCTGCGCAACCTTTACTTCGATCTGCTGAGCCGTCTTCAGCCCGACGTCTGCTGCGACATCGGAGCTCATGACGGAGAGGCAGCCGCAAAAGCCAAGACAATCCTTCCGGCCGCGGATGTTTACGCTTTCGAGGCCAATCCGGAGATCTACCAACTTCACCACCGGCGCCTGGAAGACTCCGGGGTGCATTACTTGAACCTGGCCATCAGCGAGCGCTCGGGCGAGGTCACAGCCTACGCGCCTCGCACGCTTTCGAAAATTTGGGACAACGGAAGCATTCTGGATGCTTCGATTACTGAACCCTGCGCCACCGGAAAGACGTCGCTGCTGCGTCGCAATGAATCTGCTACCTACAGGGAATTTACCGTCGCTTCCTGTTCGCTGGACGAGTTCTTTGCTTCCAAGATCCGCGAGTCTCCGGATTGTCGCTTCGCCCTCTGGATCGACGTCGAAGGCGCCGCCACCCTCGTCCTGGCCGGAGCGGAAACGGTCCTCTCAACCACCGTGGCCCTGCTGGTTGAGGTCGAAGGTCACCCCTTTTGGAGCGAACAAAGAACTGCCGATCAAGTGATCGAGTTGCTCAGCCAGCGTGGATTTGTTCCCCTCGTGCGCGACCGTGAGTACGGCGACGATCAGTTTAATGTCTTGTTCGTTCGCGCGGCCGATCGTGACGCGCTCGATGGCGTCCTCCGGCGTCCCCACGTATACCCCCACCTGGATATCCCGGTGCTGGTCCCGGTTTTCAACAATCCGACCTATTTACGGAAGATGATCGGGCAATTGCGCGACATCGGCTTGCCGAACATTATCGTGGTCGATAACGGGTCGACCTACCCGCCCTTCCTTGAATATCTGGATTCCCTGGAAGAAAAATTGACCGTTATTCGGCTAAACGAAAACAGCGGCCCACGCCGATTGTTCCGCGACGCCGCGCTTTACGATCAGCTCCCGCAATATTTCTGCCTCACCGATCCCGATCTGGAGTTCAATCCCGATTTGCCGCCCGATTTTCTGGAGCGTCTCACCAATTTGACCAGGAAATATCATGTCGGTAAGGCAGGCTTCAGCCTCGACATTTCCGAGCCGGAAAAAATGATTTCCACACCGTTCCAGATCGGGGAGGAAAGCTTCCGCATCTGGGAATGGGAGGCGCAGTTCTGGCATGCGCCCTTGGAGGAGGAAGGCGATCCGGCGTATCGCGCTTCGGTCGACACCACCTTCGCCGTTTACAATAAGGAATTTTTTCGCGCTGAGAATTTTCTCGACGCGATCAGGGTCGCCGGTCGCTATACCGCGCGTCACTTACCCTGGTATGCGGAGCACCGCCTCCCAGCCGAGGAGGCGGACTTCTACCGTGCCGCCAGCCGCCACTCGTTCTACACCGGCACCCCACCGAAGTCGTAGGGCGCGGCGCTAGTCCATCATCGACTTGTTCGCCTTCCGCGGCCGGGACGTTTTCGACCCCTTCGCCTGCCGCAATTGCACGCAATCGACTTTCAGACCGCTCGAGAGCATGTCGCTAAGAATAACGAGCTTGTCGCCTGGCTCCGTCAGCTTTTTCTCGCACAGGTACTTGAGCGCAGCTTCAATTGTTTGGTTGGGATCATCCGCAAACTCAATCAAGATCGGATGGGTTCCCCAACAAAGCACGATCTGCCGACAAACTCGCTCGCTCGACGTAAATGCAAAAATGTGGGCTCTTTCGGGCCGCATGTTTGAGACATGTCGCGCCATTGTCCCATGATGGGTGAAGACGATGAGCTTCGCGTGCTCCAACGAGTTGGCCAGAACGACCGCCGAGGCCACCATTTTCTGCCGATCATCTTCCAGAAGCGCATTCGCGCCATAACCCGCGCCACCGCTGCGCTCGATCCGGCGCGCAATTCGATCAAAGGCTTTCACGCATTCCACCGGGTAGCGGCCCACGCTGGTTTCGCCGCTCAGCATGATCGCATCCGCCTGCTCGAAAACGGCGTTGGCCACATCCGTAACTTCGGCCCGGGTCGGCACCGGTTTCTCGATCATCGATTCGAGCATGTGGGTGGCCACGATGACCTGCTTCCCCATCCGCAGACAACGCTGCACGATCCGCCGCTGAATAATCGGAAGTTCTTCCATCGGGCACTCGATCCCGAGATCTCCCCGCGCGATCATGACCGCGTCGGCGGCGTCAATCATATCGTCGATCTGCCGGACGGCGGATTGGTCTTCGATTTTCGCGATGATCTGCGCAGCACTGCCGAGTTTTGTGACCACCCTCCGGAGTTCCTCGACGTCGCTTTTCTGTCGGGCGAAGCTTAGAGCGATAAAATCCACCCCGACGTCCACACCGAGCGCCACGTCCTCCATATCCTTTTTTGTGAGCGGAGGCAGGTTTACGCGCACACCGGGAAGGTTAATGTGGCGGCGCGAGCCGAGCGCCCCCTGCGTAAGCACTTTGCAACGGATCCGGTTGCGCTTCTTTTCCATGACGAGCAGGCGCATGACCCCGTTGTCGACCAGCACGGTATCGCCGACCGAAATGTCGTTGATCAGTCCGTCGTAATTTACGTCTACGGAATACTTTTCTTCACTCTTCGCGCCGCGAACGGTGAACTCGATGATATCGCCGGGCTTCAACGCCAATTCGGTCTTCAGCTCGCCTGTTCGAATCGCCGGCCCCTGGGTATCGAGCAGGATCGCCACCGGCCGTGAAATTTCCCCAGCGATTCGGCGAAGGCGCGGAACGATCTCCCGCACCCAGTCGTGTCTCGCGTGGCTCATGTTCAGCCGGAAGATATCGGCGCCTTCCCGCATCATTTGCCGCAGTGTCTCGCTCTTCTCCGTCGCAGGACCGAGCGTGCAGATGATTTTTGTCTTGCGCATCCGAAGGAGAATTGAAGCTAACGCGCCGAAAGCAAGGCGCATTTCGTAGGGGAAGGTCGCGGCGGCGACTCGGGCTCGCGTGGTCCGCTTTGGCGCATTGGACTTTCGATACCCGGGTAAAATCGCGAAAAATGCTCGGCGGGCGCGACAGGGCGATGTCATCATTAGCCGAAATGACTCTGCGCCGAATGTTCCTGGCGATCTTGCCGAGCGTCTTCGCTCTGGTGATTTTTGCTTTCGGCTTCGTCATCGGCCGGTATCAGGTGACGCGAACACTCCGGCGCCAGATCGCAGATTCTCTCGGAAGCGAGACGATGGGCCGAATGCTGACTGAGAACGAGAAGTGCACTTACGCTCTGGCCTATGAAGATCCAGCCGCCGCGGTGCGGGAAATGGACCATTATTCCTATTCTATTCCGAATGTCCTGACGCCGTTCGTGGGCACCGGACCGGAGCCCGGCCAGCATGAGAACGCGTTTATCAATTCGATGCAGTTCCGTTCCACGAAAGAGGTTGCGATGCCAAAACCTCAAGGCGTCTATCGCATCTTTCTAACCGGGGGATCGACCGCCTTCGGTTCGGGCGCCCCGAGTCAGGACAGGATTATCGGCCAATACCTCGAGAACTTGCTCAGCGCCGAAGTGAGCCCTACGACCCATTTGCGCTACGAAGTGTTTACGCTGGCGAACCCCGCCTGGACCTCGACGCACGAACGCATCGCCATAGAGAATCGCCTCTCCGAACTCGAGCCCGACACGGTGATCTCATTCTCGGGAAACAATGACGTCCATTGGGCCGGGGCCGGGCGTGACATCTTTTGGCTAAGAACGTACGGTGATCAGCATTATTGGGACATCCTGAACACCGCCAGGAAATTGGGCCGGTTCCCGCCTATGACGGATGTCATCGGGACCGCAACTCCAGTGAGTCCGACCTTCGTCGGTGCGCGCCTGGAAAAGAATGTGCGCCTGAGCGCGACAGCATTGGCGATGAAAGACGCGGACTATGTCTACGTTCTGCAACCGACCATTGCCCTCACGAGCAAGCCCTTATCCGCGCGTGAAGAGAAAATGCGGACACGCCTGTTGCCGCCGGCGCTCGAGAATTTCGCCAAATCCTATCAGGAGATGAAGTCCCGTCTCTCCTCCCTCCACGCCGACCGATTTTTCTATCTGGATCAATCGGACGCCTTCGCCGGCTTGAATGCGACTGATGAGATCTTTCTCGATTCCTACCATTTTGGCGACCGAGGAAATGCCATCGTCGCCAGGAAAATCGCGGACGGCCTTAAGCCCATCCTGAATCAACGCGCACCATCGCCGCGATGACCGTGAGAGGCGTCGCGCTGAATCGGTGGACGCTCGCAAGCGCGGCCCTGATCTGTCTTGGGCTTCTGCCGGCCATGCTCATGCTCTACCACGTCCGGTCGAATTGGGTTCAGGTCCCGTTTTGGGACGAGTGGCATACGCCTGGAGTCCAATTTGAATGGTGGAGTCACGGACTAATGCCCCTGCGCGAGCTGTTTGGTCAACATAACGAGAGCCGAAAGCTTTTTCCGAGGCTTCTTTATCTGGCGCTGGCCGCCGTGGGCGGATGGGATGTGCGCAAGGAGATGGACGTTGTCTTCCTGGAAGTCTGTCTGCTGAGCTGGCTGCTCTGGCGGCTCTTGCGCCGGAGCCCGGGAAGCACTCTTCCCGCGGCGCTCGTCACCTGGGTTGTCATGATGTTCCTCTGCTTCTCTCCCGTGCAGTTTGAGAACTTTCTCTGCGGCATTCAGCTCGAGCCGTTTTTTGTCGGACTCGCTGTGGTCGCAGCGGCGTCCGTCAATCTTTCCTCGCTCTCGTTCCGCTCAAAGACATTGATCAATCTCCTTTTCGCACTCGTCGCCACCTACACCTATGCCAATGGCATGTTGCTTTGGCTCCTGGCGTTCCCCCTGGCGGCTCCACAGGATTCTACCCCGCGTCACCGCCGAATCCTCTGGTCCGGCATCTACCTTCTGGCTGCTGCTGCCGCGATTGGTTTTTACTTTGTTGGTTACCAACGGCCATCGTACCACCCGGAGTTTGTTTCGCTCCAGGATCGTGCGGTCGATTTGGGGCGTTACTTCGTTTTTTGGGTCGGATCGTATTTTTCGTCGGATTACGCGAGCCCGTTCATCGCCGGAATTGTCGCGCTTGGATTGTTTGCCCTGATGGGCACAAGCACCTTGCTCCTCCTTTTTCGCACCAAAGAGTGGCGAACGCCCTATCCCTGGGTGTTGATCGGCACTTATGCCGTGCTGACTGGCAGCATTACCGCATTCGGACGCCTCAACTTCGGAGTCCAACAGGCTCTCGAAAGTCGGTACACAGTCTTCAGCCTGTTTTTCTATCTGGCCCTCGTGGGGGGAAGTTTTTCTCTCTATTGCGCGCACATGCGGGAGAGTCCCACCGCACGGCGTCGCGTCCTAACGCTTGCCGCGTGCTCGGTCGCGTTCGCGGCAGTTGGCTGGATTGGGTGCTACCAGAAAGGCGTCGCCCAGCTTCCCCATCATCGCGAGTATAGGGTGAAACTTCTCGACGCATTGAAATGGATGGAAGTGATCCCGGACAATCCCGATCTGGCGCTTGTTTATCCGTCTGTGGAAATCCTAACAAGGCGGATTCACTCGCTGGCGGAACACGGGATTTGGCGAGTCCCCTTTATTAGGGGACCGCTCGCTGACCAAGTGCGGCAGTCCCCCGCTAACGGCAGTGAGTCGGCGGGACGGATTGAAACCTGTAGCCTCGACCACCAAGGTTCGTTGCTCGTTGCGGGCTGGGCATGGCTGCCCGGCAAAAACCAGCGCGCTGACTACGTGGTCATCGGGTGTAAGAACGCATCTAGAAATTTCAAACCGCTATCTGTGTTCAACCCCGGCGTGCGACGCGAGTATTTACCCGAGCGCGATCAACTCCCCGAGATCGAACGGGCCGGCTTTTTCTCCCGGACGTTCAGTGCGGCGAATCTTCCTGCTGGCGATGTTGCGATTGAAGGATGGGCGATCGATCTCAAGGCAGAAAGGGCGTGGCCACTCGCCTCATCGGTGCATCTGAAACCGCTGGGACCTTCGACACAGTTGCGTTACGAAGCGCTCACTCTGGCAAATTCTATCTGGCACTCATCGCGAGGCACATCGCCATCCGGTCCTGCATATCATCCTTTTACGCCGGTTGACGGTCTGAGCCGTTTAGACAACAACTGAAGCCGGTCCTCACTGTCGGCTAGCCGCTCGCGGTCATCGCGATGATCCATTTTTTTGGCTTCGATGGTAAAAATCACGCTAGGATCGGGAACGGACGGGCGAACAGGGTCCGGATGCTGCTATATGAAATTTATGGTTATTCGTAGTCGTTTCTCGAAATTCCTCCTCTTGGTGCTGTCTGCCGCCGCCACCTGCCTTTCTTTGAACAAGGCCAATGCTGCGGATATTATCGTCACCAACGCCAACCCAAACGGGCCCGGCTCCCTCTTTGCTGCGCTGGATATGGCCAACCAGACTGCCACACCGGACCGGATCGTCTTTAATCTTCCCGGAAACGGCCCGTGGACGATCACGACGGCGACTCTTTGGGTCATCACGCCGGTCGTCATCGATGGAACGACCCAACCCGGTTACGACGGCGCCTTTAACCGGGTCTACGTAGAGGGCGGCCCGGGAGTCTCCAGTGTTTTTTTCCTGACCAATCACTCTGGGACCACGATCAAGGGCCTCGGGATTTACAACTACGACAACAACGGCATCACGATCTGGGCAGATGCCCATTGGAATTTCATCGACGACGATTACATCGGCTTTAAGAGAACGCCGGGAGGGATTCTTCATAACACACTCCGCGCTCCTCTGTGCGCGGGAATTGGCATTCAAGGCAATTACAACAAGGTCCGGCGCACCACGGTCTCCGGCGTCTACAACGGAATTAATATCGGCGAAGCCATCGAGCAGACCACAACTGGCCTCGTCAGTCGCGACAATCTTTTCGAGTACAATCGCATCGGAACCGACCCCACGGGCCAGACCACGGTCGGATACGGAAACACGTCGACGGGAATTTTTCTGGGAGCCGGGGTTCAAAGCAGCTGGATCGGCGGCTATAACGTCGTCGCTGGCAACGGGGGTTCAGGCATTGAGATTCTCCATCCGAGCGATACCAACAACCGGATCTATTACAATTATCTGGGGGTCAATGACGGGGGCACGAGGGTCGTCGATGGTCTGACGAACAATCAGGGAATCTTGATTGGCAATAGAGCCAAAAATAACGGCGCCTGGGGAAACGTAGCCGCCGGGAATCGTTTCGCCGGCATTATCGTCGCATCGGGTGATGGAAACTGGATTTGGAACAACACCATTGGGCTGAATCGAGCACAGACGCAGGCGATCGGAGGGCAAAACTCCGGGATTGTTGTCAACGTCGACATGGACCGCTCGCCCGGTGTCGCCGCGGTTCGAAATTCGATCGAAGGGAACATGATTTGTAATCACTTTCTCAACGCTATCGAGATATACGGTGGGGTTGGAAACGGCGTGTACAACAATTGGATTGGAACGAACAGCGCCGGACAACCGTTCGCGAACACCAATTGGGGCGTTTACTTGCAGGACGCGAGCTACAACAGCGGGGGCAACAATGCCTGGGGCTCGAATGGACTGGGCAGAGTCGGGCAGGTCGGCAGCCCGAATAATTGGATTGAGTAATCGAATAGCGCTTAGGATTTCGCGAGGCCGTCGCGACACGCCACCGCGCCAAGGATCCCGGCCACAAACAGGAATGTGGTCGGCGGAATCCCGTACCTGAAATCGTAGGAAAGGGTGAGTACCGGCAAGGCAAAGAGCCCGAGAGCGCCAAGCCCATATAGCAGAATCGCGAATCGGAGGTTTTCCCGCGCGCACCAAACACCCACGAGCGTCGAGAATACCAGCGGCACCAGCCACCAGCATCGAATCGAGACATATTGCTGGTAGGCGCCAAGGAACGTTTGGGCTCGCACCGTCACTTCGGTCCCCCGGTAATCCGAAGCCATCGCTCGCACGACCATGCTCTCAACTTCTGCGTCCCTCCAGCCGAATGAAATGATTTCGCGCGGCTGACCTGCCAGGGGCCGATTTCCGTCGAGCGACGGCTCGACGAACCGCGCCAGGTCTAACAACACTGCCCGCGCGTAGTCCGCGGGCTGATGGCGTATCACAGCATAGGCAAATTTCTCCAGCTTCCTGCCAGTTTCAGGCCCCAGCTCAAACGTTCGTCGCGGAACAGATTGAAGATCCCACACATACCCGAACGGTCCCGGCCGCTCGCTTGGCGCCCGCGCCTCGCAAAGGACTTCCGTGCCTTTCGGAGGCGTGAACTTGGAGCAGTCGGCGAATGGCGCGACGCGGGAGTATAAATTCCAGCCGCGCATATCCGAAATGCCGAGATAGCGGCCGCCGCTCAGCCAGAACACAGCAAAGTACAGTCCGAAAATCAACACCGCTGGAATGACAGCAAAGCATATCGCGACAATACGATCCCGCGGCCCATTTCTGCCGGCCAGCACCGCCACAAACGCCAGCACGGCCAACAACGCCACTCCCACACTGCGAACGAGCGCAGCGTAGGCAAACACCGCACTCGCGAGGCCCAGCCACCACCAGCTCTCCCGTTTTGTTAGCCACACAACAGCCGCGAGAAACCCTCCCGCCGCGCAGAAGGTGAGAAAGAAATCCGCCATTGGACTATGCTCGAGGTACAACTGGTCTCCGGAAAAAAACACTGCGGCGGCTGGAATACAGGCCACCCAGTGCCGCACCGGCAGCCGAATTAACGCGATGTATAAAAATACGCCTGTTGCGACTCCCAGCGCATGTTGCACCGCCGTAGTAACCCACAGCTCAACGGTGACGCTACGCAGGAGACACAGAAAGAACGGGTAACCCGCCGGCATCCAGAAATCCCCGAACATCGGGGCCCCGCCTACGCGAGCATAACGCGGCGAATCGAACGCTAGCAAAAGAGCGGGGAAGTACAGGTACATCAGGCCAATCCGCACGACGATGGCGAGGGCGATCAGGATCAAGATGGCGCGATGTTCGCGGGCTCGCTCCACAAGAGCCAGTCGTGTGATGGCAAACATTTTTCTGGATGAAGGGCTGCTCAAGCGCGCGAGTCGCAAGGAACCCGGGCTCCCATAGCGTCAGGGTGCCGCTTCACCACCCTCCCCGTCATGCGGCGACTATTGCGCGCGCGCTGGAGCAACACAATACAAACTGCGTGGCGAACGTGAGAGGAGGAGACCGGCGGTCAAAGGCTGGAACCGGCGCCTCTACTTGCCTCCAAGGATTGTTCCTTTAGACTCGCCCCTCGATGCCAGCGGCGCTTGCTCCACGTCTGACTTCAATCCTCGCTTGTCCGCGGTGTGGTTCGCTCCTTGAGCCCGGTTCCTCGACGATTCAGTGCTCCAAGTGCGGCTCCGAATTTCGCGTGGAACAGGGCGTGCCGATTTTCGTGGCCGAGGACGTGGTAGTTGCGCGGGAGCATACCAGCAACCCGCTCGGCGCCGAGTTCGAGGAAATTCTCCGGCAGGGAAATGACTTTGTTCTTAACATCGGAGCGGGCGGCACGGCCGAGCGCTACCCGAACTGCATCGAATTCGAGCACAAGATTTTTCGGCACACCGACGTCGTGGGCGACGCGCACCATCTTCCCTTTCGCGATGCGACGTTCGACCGTGTCTTTGCCTTCAATGTTTTCGAGCATCTGGCCGATCCGAAAGCCGCTGCGCAGGAAATCTACCGCGTGTTAAAGCCGGGAGGCGGAATCGCCATCCACACCGCCTTCTTACAGCCCCTCCACGAGGCACCTCATCATTTTTATAACGCGACGGAATATGGCGTCCGTCTGTGGTTTGCAGCTTTTGAAATCGAAAACTGCCGGGTTAGCGGCAATTTCGGCCCGGGAGTGATGCTCGCTTTCCTGACGTCACAGGTTCTGGATTCGGCGCGCCTGGGAGGAATTTCCGCGGAAGAAGAAAAGCTCGTTAGCGAATCTACCATCGGCGAATGGGCCGATTTTTGGAATACGCGTGGCGAGCTCCCTCCCGGATTTGGCGCCTTGCAGGCTCTCCCGGAACCCATGCAAAAGCGGGTCGCGGCTGGATTCGAACTGCTGGCCCGGAAACCTCTCGCGACGGGACAGACCAATCGTTAGGGATTCGGATCCGCGGATGGTTGCGAAATGCGAAGGACCCGGTCATGTCCTCACTGACTAGCCATGGGCAATTCTGAACAACCAGCGCCGACTCGACCGGCGGGACCTCAGGGATCAAAGAAGTTCTTTGTCTGCTTCGATTCACCCGCCGATTGGGACAAGCGGGTGCGTTGGCTGCGGCTTTCCGGCTGGTGCGTGGCGGCCACCGGCGAGCCGCTGACGGCGATTCGAGTGCGGCTTCGCGGACGGACGTTTGCGGGAGCTTTCGATCGTGACCGTCCCGATGTCCTGGAACACTTGGGGATGCCGACAGCTCCGCGTTGGTGCGGCTTCACGGTGGATCTCCGCGTTCCCCCGGGAAAAGGAGACTTGGAGCTGGAGGTTGCGGGGGCTGACGGCCGATGGCGCAAGGCCTTCAAGCGCACCATTATCGGTCCCTGGTTTTCGAGCATAACCAAACAGGAATGGAAACATGAGACCGACCTGGCCGATCTGGCCGACGCTCCCGCACGCTACAATTGGTGGTTCGATCGACCGGCGGATTGGGACAGGCCGGCCCGAACGCTCCACGTTTCGGGTTGGTGCGTCGATCGAAGTGGGAAGCCCATCGAAAGCATTCGAGCACGAATTGGCCGCCAGGAATTCCCGGGAAATTATGGATTTGAGCGCAAGGATCTTGCCGCCATCTACGGGGAGAGCCCGGCTTTCACCCGAAGCGGATTCGCCGTCGCGGTTCCACTTCAGCCGGGGAAATCGTTGCTTGCGCTCGAATGCCGACAACAGGGAGACCGCTGGCGCCCGTTT
>QHMY01000202.1 GCA_003218305.1 Verrucomicrobiota bacterium | reverse complement strand
GATGGAAAAAAAACTTTGCTGGATATGCGGGCAAAAGCTCGGCGCATATTTCGCCTTCCCGGTATGGCCAACGTGCGTCATAAGCCGCAATATCAGCGAGCCGCCGTCGCATCTCGATTGCGCGCGCTTCGCGGTAAAGGCGTGCCCTTTTTTGGCGATCCCGGCGAAGGCGCGCCGCGATAAGAATCTGCCCCCGGATATCAAAGCGCCGGCCGGCATCGGATTGAGGCGCGATTGCGGGATTACAGCGATATGGATATGCCAGGAGTACCAAAGCAGCCTATTACCGAATGGCCTCTTATTCCAGCTTGGCGAGCCGATCGGCGTCGAATGGTACTACGAAGGCCGGCCGGCTTCGCGCGAGGAAGTAGAAACATCGATTGAAAGCGGCTTGCCGTCGCTCTTGGCAATCGCCAAAACCGACGGCCCGGTAGCGCTGCTAGCCTTGCGCCAAATGCTGCATATAGCGCGCGGCTTGCTGCCGGCGAAATGATCGCGCGCCAATGGCCCGACGCATCGCCTACGCGCTTGCTATCGCATTAACCGACGCGCAGCATAGGGCAAATAAGGGAAGCGGCATAACGGCGCGCTGCACGCGAGCGTAGCGGCGTGGAAAGCAAAATATGACTGACGTTGAACTACTAGCCAATAAGATCGCGGCAAGCCTTGCTGAAAGATTAACCCCGGCGATCCCCGTCGACATTGACCTATGGGATATCAAGGTAATCGCGGCCTATCTGAAACGCGATCCTGATTCGGTACGCGATCGCATCATTTCAGTGCCGGATTTTCCGAAAGCGATTCGCTTGCCTACGCAGGGGGAAACAAAACGATCGCGCCCGCTTTGGCGCGCGAAAGATATAATCAGATGGGCGGAATCTTATATTGAAGGACGGCCAGGCGCGCCCGGTCGTCCTCGCGAGAATAGCTAATCCAATAGCGGCGCGATTTCCTCGGCAGTCGCATTGTAGTAAACCATCAAGATCCGCAAATCGCGAATGCCTACCATGCGGGCCAAATCCAGCACGTCCATTTTTTTCGATAAGCGGGTAATGCCTTCGTGCCGCGTATCATGGAAATGCAAATCCTCGATACACGCTTGCGCCCGCATTTTCCGATAAAGCGCGTCCAAGCCGGCGCTTGTTAATCCAAACACCGATCCGCCTAATTCCTTCTTGAGCGGTTTTAAATCGTTCAGAATCGCGCTAGCCTTGCTTGATAGTGCCACATCGCGCGAATCGCCGTTCTTTGTTGTAAGCAGACGGACTTTGCGTCTATCGAGGAAGGTATGCACCCATTGAAGGCCGGTAATTTCGCCCGCTCGCATGGCCGTCTCAATGGCGAAAAGGAAGGCTGCGCCTACGCGCGCGAGCATTGTTTGCGGGCATTGGCCGGGCTTGTAATCCGTAACCAGCAGCAATTTCTGAATTTCTTCATCGCTGATCCGCCGATCGCGGGCAAGCGGCTCTTTCGGCCGGCGCATTTTTGAAAGCGGGCTTTCTTTAATCCATTTCCATTCATCGCGGGCTATCGAAAAACAATGGGAAAAAAGATTCATTTCGCGGATTACGGTCCCATTGCTTACCTCGCCAATCCGCTTATCGCGCCAGGCGGCAAAATGAGAAGCGTCTACTCGATTGACGGGCATCGCAGCGAGCGCAGGATTATCGCGGCAAAAGGCGTTAATGCGCCGCTCCTCCCAGATATGCCCGGGCTTCTTGATAGAAACGGTCTTCGTGTACCGCTGGAAAAGATCGCCTACGTTTTTATCGCAGCTCATGATTTGCCAGCCGCAAGCGTTAAGCATGGCTTCTCGCTCGGTAGCCCAGACGATCGCTTCGCGCTTGGTATCGAATGAGGCTGATTCGCGATGTCCATTGCGCGCGATCTCTGCGCGCCATGCGCCGGCGCGTTTTCTAAAGGTAGCCATTCCGTACCCTCCCTTTGGCGTAAATTTTGGCGTAATTTGGCGTAACCGCTCGCGAATTATGCCCTAATTTGTTGGGCTTTGGGGGAAAGGGATATTGCAGGAAAAGCGCCTAAAGGCTTGTTTTTACTAAATTCTGGGGGATTGTGGGGAGCTTCGAGGGTATGTGGAAATAGGGGCGTGGTGCCCGGAGCCGGAATCTTACTGTTATTACAACGCCATATAATCAATTATTTATATTCTATTTGGCGTAAATTGGGCGTAATTTTCCCGATCTTTATGTGCCGAAAAGGGAATCGAATTCGCACTGCACGCCCTCATTATGCGTGATGCCACCACACCTGCATGGCGGTAACGAATAACCAGACAAGACCGCCTAGAAAAAGGAATCCTCCGACTATGCCAATCAAAGGATTTTGGAAAGCAAAGCACAGGAGCCCCCCCAACGTCATCAGCGTTGCCTTAATCTTCTGAAGCTTAAATTTTTTCGCGGTGACTTGCGTTGTCATTAGAGGTGCGCCCGTTTCCTGGATATCGCTTCGCGCCGCGATCGGGTTGCCGCATTGAGGGCAAGAAACTGCTTTGTCTGAAACTTTATTTCCGCATTCGCCGCATTGAACGAGCGCCATAGGTACTCCATTTGCGTTTTTTGGGAACGAGGAGACTAAACGCTTCAATTGCTTTTATATATGAAGTATTCCTCTAATCACGTTTGAGGAATAAAACGAGAACGGGATCACGTCACAATGATAAGGATTGGCTGCGCCGCGCTAAATGGTACCGGTGCATTATTTTGGCGAAGAATCTCAATGACCGTTTGACTGGCTCTTATCTTGACGGCGGTATTGGTGCGCAACACTTCAGCCACGGTTTGCGAGGCACGGGCTTTAACCGCAGTGCCCGTGCGCAGCACTTCCGCGACGGTCTGACTTGCACGCGCTTTGGTGATGCTAACGTCGGGCGCGGTCCATCCAATAGCATTGCTTGATACAGGCGACGAGCCGAGCATGGTTAGGTGCAGTAATCAGCGACGCGCCAGCCACGGCGTAGCATCATGGCGTCGCCCCCGCCGCGTAAGCCAAGCCGCGCGAGGTCCAGATGGACGACAAGGCAAATTCGATATCACCATCAGGCACGTTGGAACCCAACGCCGCCGGATCTGATTCGATGGCCGCAGCAATAGTTGGATTGGACGAAATGACGTGCGCCGCGACTAGCTGCGGCTTCTCGTCGCCGCGAATGACCAGCGCCGCATAGTTTATTCGTACATCGTGATCAGCGGTGGCGGGATCTTCCGAGGCCACTTGTTGCGCGACTCTAAACTCAAGCATCATGACACGGCCTGCAAAAGTGGCATCGGAAGCGGTGGCGATAAGATCGAGTGCGGACATAAGTTCAGACTCCTAGGATTTGCGCGGCAGTCCTGCCGGTCGTGATATCGTCGAGCGCGGGGCTGATCGGCGGCGTTGGCGGTAAAGGCGTGTTGCCCCCGGCGAGCCATGTTTGGTATTCCTGCCAGTCGCGATTAGCGTTGTCGGGCGGAATGTTGGCGCTATCCGAGAGGCGGATTACATTGTCAGAGTGCGCTTGCAGTTGATAGTTTTCCATTCGGTTCTGTCGAGCCTCTACAATTCTGCGCTTGCAGTCCAGTGAACACGAAGATCAGAGCCTAAAATCGTGCCCGCAGGTAGCACACAAGATATTAAGAAACCACTATCTGTATTATTACTCGCTGAGGTACCGGTGCAATCTCCAGGCAAAGTATTATTGCGAACCTGTGCATTAGCGGCTACAGGATTAAATGTTGTTACCGTAGGATTCCCGCGCATAGTTACCGGAAAAAATATTCTAGGAAATATGAAATTAGCTGCCCCCGGTTGTGTAGGAGTAGAATTTGCCTCCCCAAGATTAAACCCCGCCGCCCCAGCAGGCGCGGTTCCCTGCGTGAAGCTCTTGCAGAAATACCGCTGGCAAAGTTGCAAAACTGTCCCAACCGGCACATCTTCGAACGGCGTCGCGATAACACCGGGTTCTATTTGTATTAAATCAAACCTGAAAGCATTCGCGGTGCTATCCATTCCGTTGACTTGATTAGCAGTTCCAAAAAACTGTCCTGTTTGCCAAATACCAGGCGTCGTTTGAAAATTAGTACCAACTGCGAAAGAAAAGCCCAAGCCTACACCAGCTCCATTTGTATAATTCCACGTACCAGCGGACGGCGATGGAGGAATAACAATCGTTGCGAGTTCCCAGGCATTCGAAACGGTTTGCGTATACTCCGCGACAAAAGAACGATCACCTCCCGTGTTTCTTAAGTTAACGCAGTAGATCCCTGTTTTAGTATGGGCATGCCAAAAACTTAGTATACAAGGCCGTTGTGCCAAACTTGCCCAGTTGTATCCCTCAATATATTGCACCACATTGGAGATATCCCCTGGATCTACAGTTGTATCAATTGTAGTTACGGCTATTTGCAAACAATCCGTAGTCAGTCTGCCAGCTTGTGCCACGCTCGGAGCAAATGGATTTTTTGAAATATTAACAACAGCCGTCGAATTAGTTGCATATAAAAAACGGTCTGCAGAATAAACTGAACCAGATGCACTTGATATGCCGCCAAATGAAGTGGTACCCCGCTGCCACGGATTGGTACTGAAATCCCCACCAATTACTTTGTTGCGCAGCCCCGCCAGCGGCCCGCTATTAATCGCGGCCGCTGGGTAATCAATCCACGCCTGCTTCGTGCCCGCCGCCAAATTGACTGCCGCACCGGCGTTGCTCGATGCCAATATCGTGGTCCGAGTCAGTGTATTAGCCGCCGAATACGTGCCTTGCCCCACTTCCCAATCGCCCGTTGGCACGCCGTTGGCATCCACTGCATGCAGCGCGTAGTTACACGTGTCCCCTGTCGTGCACACCGCAGAAAACGCCCGATAGCCGGTCATCGCACCGGCCAAGGTTAAGGGTCCGGTGCCGGTTGTCGTTGTGGTCTCTTTAACTCTGTCCGCAATTTGAAGTGTCATTTACGCCGCTACCTTTACGCCGAATTCTGCTGCATTGAAATTGCTTTCCGTCCACGCCGCGCTCGTTGCCGGATCAACGGGAAGAACGTCCATGAAATATTGCTGACTCGTGCCCATTGCCTGCGTCGCGCCATCCGCATTTGTTGCGCCCGATTTGACGGTATTAATGATCGAGCGCCCGCCGGCGTCGTCCTTCAGCGCGGCCGTGTTAATTTGCACACCGTAAATGGTGCCCGTAATTGAGGATAAATCCTGAAACGCCCAAGTGTCCTTGTTGCCGATGACGTTCGATTCCACATAGTCCGTGGTGTTGGGCGTTGCTTCGTCCACTAGCGTGTAATGCGTGGTGCCAGTAGAAGGCGTCCAGGTAGAGTTAGAACCGTCAGCATTCGGGAATTGGCAATCAATCCGGCAATCGCCGAGGAAATCGTTTTGCGGTGCGCTGCCGCTGCTATCGGACAAATATAAATCGTCAAAAAAACATGCAATGCCATTACCTACCGAGCCGTTATTCAGAATGAATTGATTGGCGCTATTATTGGCTGATGCGCGCGTGTTCTGTCCCGTCAGTGTCAATATGGTTGCGCCGTTTAGTTTGATCGTTACGGCACCAGTAGTATTATGAATCGTCACTTTTGCTTCAAGGTAATTCCACATCAACGTACTAATTGCCACGCTCGACGTGCCTAGCAATGTTCCATTGTTAGTGCCGCGACGCGCTTCGAGGAATCCCGTTGAATTGATAGCAATCGTCACCTGTGTCGTGGCATTATCGGCCCATGCAAAAATGGTCGCGCCGTTGCTAGTAGGAGTCCCCCCTAGGTAATACGCCGCTCCTGCAATGAAGGTGCCCGCCGCCGGCACTGTTTTGGCTATGCTGGACCCGAACGTCATCGATAAATAGCTACTCCCCGCACGGCGCGGTGTAGCGGCCGCTATGCTTATTGAGGCTACAAAACTTGCCCATTTTTTTGTAACATCACCGGCCGCGTAGTGATCAAAGCCATCGATAAAAAGCAGACTCATTATCGGGTCCCCGCAAGTGAAAATCCGATGTTGGCAAGCGTTGCATCCGGCGTGCCCGGCGCGATGACGGTTAGCACATCCCCCGCCGCAAATGTGGTCTGTGACGCCATGATGAACGTGGCTGTCGTCGCGCCGGCGGCAAAGCGCATTGTGCCCACGCTCGCGCCATTTTTCCGAAGATCAAAATCGCTTTGCGAGGTCGCAGCGATGCCTGCGACGCCCCGAGAATTCGTCAAGCCGCTGGGAAAGATCACCGAACGCGGAAACGGATAACGAATCAAGACAAAGCTCGCCGTCGGCACGCCGCTATAGGAACCGCCTACGTCATACGGCTGTGCAGACAAGGTTGGAACTTGGCTTGCTGTTAGCTTCCCGCTTGCATCAAGCGTTGCCGCGCCATTAGCTAATCCAGCCGATGCTGCAAATGCTGCGCCTTGAATGGCTGCCGCTTCGCCTGCTTCCAAGCGCGCGTCGAGCGTTGCATAGTTTGCCCCTAATACCGCTGATGCTTGCGCGCCTAGCCATTCCGCTTCACCCCACGCGATATTCGCAAGGCGAGTAATTGCGCCAAACGCCGAACCCGTCCACACGACCGAATAAACCGCCTCGGTACTATCTGCCGTGCGCACCGGCGCGCCGCTTGAATCAATCACCACGTAATACGTTGCCGCCGCCAATCCCGCGAAGCTAAGCGATGTACTAGCCGCCTTGCGTAGCACCTGCAATAAGGTAGGCCGCCAGCAATAACCGGCTTGCACGGTAAGCGTGGTGCCGCTGCCGCTACAGGCATAGCTATTAGCGCCAATGACTGCGACCGTCGGCCCAAACAATGCCTCATACGCCGTCGTTATCGATAGCGCGCCCACGCCGGTACTACTGGAAAGCATCGTATCAATCGACGCAATGGCCGCTTCTATTGCATCGGCATTGCTGTTGTGTTTGCCGATGTAATTCGTATCGCCGATGGCGAAGCGTTGGAGAGAAATCGTCATGGGATTCTCAATTCTAAAAGCGTATCACCGCGAAAAATCGCCACCGCGCCATAAGGCACCATCCCATAGCCGCCGAAATCCGCGAGTTCGCCATAGCCCAGCGGCCGCGCGCTGATCGTAATGTCCTCGATCGGTCCCAACGATAAATCTGTAAGATCCACCGCAATGCGTGTATAGGTGCCGGGTAATTCCTTGGAGAATCCCACCACTTCATATTGACCGCTGGCCGAGCGGCGCAAGCGGCACGCATTGCCGGCGTCCGCATAGAGCAAATCGAAGTTACCGCGCGCTATCGGAACATTCTTCAACGGCGCTTTCTGGCCTATGTCTACATCGACCGCATAAATCAGATTCTCGCCGTCGGTTACCAGCAGCGCCGGCCGCGTCAATATTTTGCCGTCCAGCTCGTCCGCCGCGTCGCGGATTTCCGCCTGGGTGATGTAGGTAAGGATGCTCATACTTGAAAGCCGTCCACATCCAGCACCGCCGGCGCGCCCGCCGTTAAATCGCGTGAATAGCCAGTCACATACAAATGACTGCCATCAGGAAATTGCAACACATCGCCCGGCTCAATGCGCGGATCATCCACGATCGAAACCCCATAGCTTGAAGCGCTGCGCGCGTTATAAATTAATTCGCGTATTGCGTAGGCTTGCGCGGCGTCTTCGCTGCTGACGAAATCGTTTTCGATTTCCATTTCATTTGATACCCACGCCGGCGCCGCCGAATTGTACGCCTCGGTAGTGTTGCGGCCGTTGACGTAATCATAGGGCGTACCGTGGACTTCATATTGCCCGGTGCCAATCGACGCCATTACCAGCAGCACAGATAATTCCAAACCGCCGTAAACAATTTTTCCGGTGGGCGCGGTCGGCCCGCCAAACGGCGGCGCAATATCCGGCAATGCGGCCGCTGCCTTCAAAGCCAGAAACGAGCCGATTAGTCCGGGCACCCACCGCGCCGTCGTGAGGACGATCCGCCCGCCGGTTTGCGACGTTTGCTCGTAGTCTTCCTCGCAGACCGGCAACAAACCGGAATTGGCGCTTTGCTTCACCACCAGATAAGTATTATCGGCGCGCTGACTACCATCGTCGGAAAACGCCACCTCCTGCTTTTGCACCGGCTGAAAAAATCCCGCCGTAATCGTTGCCTGCGCAAGGGATTGGTCTTGATGCTCCACGCGCGTCAATGCCGGGTCCAACCACTTTACCCGCACCGCGGTGACCGACGGCCGCGATCTCGAGGCAGTAACCGCCACGATGCGGTCCTCAGTCAAGGCAATATCGGCCGCCCGCGCACAATCGCGAGAAATGGTTTTTAAGCGGCCGCGCGCATCGACGAAAGGCGCGCGCCCTTCCGGACCATATAGCTGCTCCAACATGGCCCACGCCGGCAAATCGGCCAATTGCGTATTAGAGTGCGCCGTATAGCTTGAGGATGTAGGTAGCTGCATCTCTGCATCGGTTAAGCCCAGCGCTAGCGCGATATCGCGGGCGATTCGGGAGAGCGGCGTGGCCGTTGGATAAATATCGGTCATGCGCCGCACCTCGCGCCAGAAAGGACCGGCATCGCGCGAGCGCACGATTAAGGTCAAGGTACGTGCGCCCGCTTGCAAGCGATAGTCATTGAGCGATTCGATTACGCCCCACCATAACGCTTTATCGTCTAATTGCACCGCGATGATTTCCCCCGCCTTCGGCTGGCCCGCGCCGTATAGCTGCATATGCCAAGTTAGCGTAAGCGACAATTCATTCGCCGATTGGCGCATCTGCGTTGCATAAGGCGAGAAGTCCACGGCATCGGTCGCGGTCTGCGTTACCATTTCCAGCGGCGTGGCGCCCGGATGATGCAATACCTTAACCACGCGCTTTGCATCCTTTGCATAAGGCGTCCAGGCGTCATCCATTAAATGCGCTCAGCAATTTTCAAGCGTAACGTGATTGGCGCAGCCACCCATCCTTGCCGCGCCACATAGTTGAGACTGATCGCTTGCCCGCCGACTTCTAACGCTATCAGTAGAACCTTATAGCCCAGCGCGTTCGCATAGGAGGGCCACCATTCAACGTAATCCGCCGCCGGATCGGGCGGCATTTGCCACATTGCCAATAGTGCGCGCAAATGCGTAAGGCTAGCAGAGAGCGCTCCTGTCCATTTTTCTTCCACCACCGTATCGCGAATGTCGCCCATCCATAGCGTATTAGAACTCCCTGATAATGTTTTGCTACTGGACCAAATGGGCGAAATGATCACATCGCCGTCTAAATTCGTCCATTCATCGGGCGCATGTAGATAATCATAGGTTCCTAGGACTGGATGCACTAAGCGGCCCCGGCCCTGCCCCACGCTGGCCACCGGCAAAATGACTATGTCCGCCTGCTCGATCACGGTTGTCGCATCGCCGATTGAGAATGTGGCCGAACTGGTTAACGTGGTCATACCGTAGCCCACAAATCGATCGTTGCGGAACCCATCGCCGCGCACATAACACTAACAATCGCATCGCCGTCGTTGTCAGTAGCCGGCGGCGCGCCGGTAAACCCTGCCGGGCCAGTTACAGCGCGGGCAAACTTCACGCCCGGAATACCTTCGCCCGCATCCCCATAGGCGCGCACCAAACAAGGCACAGTGCGCCCGGCGCGTGGCGGCAACAAGGGAATAGCCTGCGTAATGCCAATCGCAACAGGGACCGGATAGAAGCCCGCGAAACTGGATAAGCACGCCCCGTCGATTGCGCTCGCCCGCCATGTATAAAGCAATAGGCGTCTGAGGAACCGGTCCCAGGTTAAGAGTGATCCGAGCGCGCCAGCTTCGACTGGCGGCGCTTTCAATGTGGAGAGAATTTCTCCGCTGGTGTAATCGAGCAGATTTAAAAGATTCTTGCTCGTCAACACATAACAGCGCCGCTCATCTTCGGCGAAAATATTTACCGGCGCGCCGGAAAGGGGAATGCGGCGCACCAATGCACCCGAGGTAAAGTCATAGACGCCGATTTGATTATTCCCCTCGCTGCTCGTCTTCAGCACCGCCAAGTTTTGCGCGCGATCCACCAGCGGCACCAATATCTTAATGGCTCCATATTTCGCCGGATCTTGCCGCGTATCGGGAATTTCTTCCAAAGTAACCGGATCAATCTCAAAAAAGGAACCCAAGATCGACACCCGCCAAAGCGAACCATCACGCGACGGATAAATCTGGTAATCGTATAGCGAACCGATAAGCCCTATTTGCCGATCCAATAATACCCCGGTCATGCCATCGAAACGCCAGTGAATATAGTTGTAACTTGGGTAATAGATTTGAATCGTCTGGCAGATGATATGCACGGCAAAATCAGACCACGGCGTGCGTTCGCGATTTACAAAAAAGCTGGTGATCGCCTGGATCTCTTCGGCGTAGATGCGGGGCGGTGCAATCAATTCTGGATGATAGTCGGCACTGCCGCTCGCAATACTCGGATCGCCCGGCAATGCGTACGGCGGCGCCGCCGAGGTGAAGTTTTGCGCGAACATTAGAAACGTGCCTCGGCGTTGATCGTAGCGCTACCTAGGCCGATAACCGGCGCGCGATAATCGTTATATGACCATCCATCGGCATCCGTGGTGCTTTGGTTATTGGCGAGACTGCCGGCGCCGGCCATTGACCAGCCTATCAATTCATTGGCGCAGGCCTCGCCGTCGGCACCGGTCAAACGGACTTTTACGCGGCTTACCTTCCCTTTGGTCAATGGTGTTTCGGCGACCGGGTTCGACAATGCCGCCGGCCGCACCGCATTTGCAAAGATCTTTACTTGATTGGCGACCAGCGCGATAAACACGTCATGCTTCGGGCTATACCATGCGCCGCTATTCGCGCCGATCGCCGCGCCGCCTGCGTGTTGCGCCTTTGCATTTACGTTGTAATAGACCACTTGCCCGTCGGTGTAAACAAGGCACAGCACGCCATCAATACGCGTGCGGGATACTGCGGGGTAGCCGCTGCCGGTCCCGCTTAGTGTCGCCTCGGTTGTCCAACTGCCGCTATTGTCTAATGGCTTAAAACGTACTGCATTATTCAGTACATTCAAATAGCGATCGAGGGCGCGCGCTTGTATATCGCGGACAAAGTTGGTGCCGCCACTTAGCAGCAACGCACCAAAAACGCCGGCGCGTTTGTCAAAGAGATAGAGCATTCCTTCATCAAGCGACTCGTGCACCAAATATTCCCCCGGTCGCTGTAGATCGACGACGAAACGATTCGCGCGCGCGGCGTTGCTACGAAGATAGGCGCGGCCGTCTAACTGAATAATGCAATAGCCATCGAGCGTGGCGTTATAAGAACAGAGGCCGAGCGCGTCATCGTAGAAAGCGAATTGCTGATTTTCGGGCAGCAACACTGTCCCGAGGGCATCGGTCACCGCGAATGGGCCGGCTAATAATTCAAGCGCCACTTTCCACCTCGACGGTGATACTCGTTCCCGCTATTCCCGGCGTATAAGTTGCCGCCGCTTGGCCGTTATGATCGGTCGCTAGCGTCAATGGCTGCAAGGAACCGCCGCCAATTAATCGCCAATCAACGGTGCGATTCGGCGCGCCCTTGTAGACCACCAGCGCCGTGGCATCGGCGCGAATGCGGGGCGGATAAAGGGTAATCACCGATTTGCGCGCTCCCGCGCTAGATAGGAATCCACGGCATCGCGCAAGGTTAAATGTGCCATCTCGGGCGAAATGACAAATTGCACCGGCGCTACCGTGTTTGTTGCCGCCACGCCGCCTTGCGTTGGACCGACTACGCCGCCGGCGGCAAATCGCGGCAAGCGGTTCATTGTCAGCGCCGGCATTCGCAAGCCGGCATTCAAGCGATGTAAGAATGCCTCAACGCCCGGCTGTTGCGTGATTGCGGCGCGCACGACGAATTCATTATTGGAGAAGCGCAGCAGGCGACCCATTGGGCCGACGCCAAGAATACTATCGCTGGTGCCAGTGCCCGGCCCGGTGATTTTTCCGCCTTCGGCTTTACCGGCAATTTTTCCGCCGGTCCCAAATAGGCCAAGGAATCCCCCGCCCAGATTGGCCACATCGCCGAATAAGCTACTGAGTAATTTTTCCGAGAGCTTCTTGCTAATCATGCTGGTGAATGTAGCCAGCACGCTTTTGCCGAAGTCGCTAATCGCTTCACTCGCGCTCTTTGACTTATTGATGATGCTGTCGAATGCTTCCGCGCCCGCGCCTACCACGCTGCTTTCCATCGCACCGCGGATTTCGGCCAAATCGGGCCGGTTTTATTCGCCGCAACGCCGACATCCTTTATTGCATCCTCGAATTGTTTTGCTTGTTCTACCTTTTGCGGATCTTTGCTTAATTTGGCAATAACAGATAGTTTGTCCGCTTCCGCTTGCAATAACGGCAATTTCTCTTGCTGCAGCTCAACGCTTTTTTGTTCCGCTTCGATTTGCCCTATTCTTCCTTCCTCCACGTCGCGGCGAATGTCCCCTAGCGCGCGGTCCAAATCGCGCACCGCCGTTTCTGCTTTTTCCCGCTGCTCATCAAAGTCGATCGCGCGTAATCCTTGCACCTCGAAGCGGCCGAGAATTTTTGCGCGCTCGATATCGCTCACGCCTTGCCTTATCAGCAATTCATCTTTCTGCTTTACTTCCTCTTTGAAGGCATCCCGCGCCGCTTCAAAACGTTCGCCCTGCAGCGTTAGCAATTGCTCCTCGAATTGCAACCGCTCCCGGCCTAGATCGCGCACGCCCACTCGTTCTTCTTGAATCAAGTCCGCTCGTGCGCGCTCGGTCGCGATTTGTTTTTCGCTGATTTGCTCGTTGATCTCCGCGATTTCTTTCGCTTTCTTTTCCGCGTCGCCAGGTTCCAGCGCCGGTTGCGCTCTTACTATCTTGCGCTTTGCTTCCAGCGTGGCGATCTCTTTGGCGCTTTCTTTTTCCAGCGCGGCGCGCCGTGCGGCGAAGTATTGTTCCAGGGAAATGAGGCTATTTTCATATTTCCGTTTTTCCGCATCGCTGAGTAATGCCTCCTGTGCATTGAATAGCTTTAGCTCATTATCCAACTGCGCCTTTAGTAATTCTTCACGCGCTTTTTGCTCTTTGGCGACTACCGCCGGATCGCGCGGAGGCTTCGGCGGAGGTTTCTTTTTTCGCGATTTTCCTTCGATTGTTTCCTCGCCGATACCTTCGAGCTTTGCAATGGTGGCCGTGATATCTTCCTCGGCCACGGCGCGCATTCGGTCGATTTCCTCCTCAACCTGCTTCTGCTTTTTTCTCAGCGCATCCAAGTCAAACAATTGCCGTTTCTGCCAAATCTCGGACGCCGCTTCTATGCGGATATTGATAGCGGCCAACTCCCGGGCAATCACCCGACCCAAAAAGATAAACAGACCCGCAACGTATTTGACGGTTGTTCCTACCGTTTCGCCGAATTTCTTAAAGCCGCCTGTGCCTTTGTCGCCGCCTGCCTGATCTAGCGCATCCACCACACCACTAATCGCCGGTGCTAATCCGAATAGAAATTGCGCCGTTGCCGCTTGGCTTTTTGCCTCCATATCGCCGAGCGCCTTTTTTGCCCTGTCCGCCGCGTCCGTCATGTCCTTCGAGAACAAAGCACCAAGCTTTTTTGTGCGGTCGTGTAATTTATCAATTCCCTCATCTGCGACCTTGCCGAAGACTTCCAATAGGGCAAGATTCTTTTTACCAAGCAAGTCACTGACAGCAGCGATTTTATTTTCCTCGCCGCCTAGCTCGCCCAATCGCAGGATGATTTTTGTTAATGCTTCGTCGAAGTTTAACCCGACGAAATCTTTTGCTGAGAACCCCAGTCGGTCGAACGTATTTTCAGCTGCAACGTTGCCGCCCTTTAACGCGTCGAGTTGCTGTGCAATGTTGATGAAGCCTTTTGTTAATAACTCCATCGAGACATTCGATTCGCGCGCCGCCAACGCAAACAGCGACATGGTTTCTGTCGTCGCGCCGGTAAGCTCTGCTAAATCACCGATTGCGTCCGCCGCGTCAATAGCGGCCGTTGCGGTTTGCTTCAAATGCACCACGAGCGCGCCGACGCCAATTGCTCCCGCAATCACCTTGAGACTCTTCAGGGATTTATTGAGTGCATCAATCCCTTTTGCGCCTTGACTGCCGGTGCGCTCGGCTTCTCGCTGTACCTTGCGGAAGGCGTTGACGACCTGCTCGACGCCTTCCGCAGATAACTTGATCTTCGCTTCATTGGCCATATCAGCGCTTTAGGATTTCCGGTAATGCCGGCGGCTCGATCTTTGTCGTTGAATGCGGCGCCATGCTCGCCCACGCCAAGAATTCCATGCGGTAATGGTCGAGCGCAGCCCGTTGCAAATGCAGTAGATAGCCCATCAAGGCTTCGCGTATAGGCCAGCGGCTAATAGCGATAGCCTTCTCATAATCGCCGCCGGCTAACTCCCGCACCAGCGGCGACCACATACCAACACCTAGTTCGCCCCGATCGCGGGCCGGCGCTCCATTCGCCCCGAAGATTTCCGGGAAGTCGTCAAGGAGGTCAGCCCGTTTGCGAAAAAACCGATTAGGACCGCTATCATTTGCGATTGCACTTTCGCTTTATCGATCGGGTCAGTTAACCCGCGAATAAACTTCGCCGTCTCGACGGCAACCGCCGGCGTCCATTGTTGCGGTGGCAATTGCGCCGGCATCAACAGGCCGCCCAATACTTCGAAGGCGCTACCCGAATCAATCACCTGATCCAGGATTCGCGCTACAAATTCCTCGGGCGATTCTTCCGCACCTTTCTCCATCGCATCCAAGCCGGCGGTGCGTATCCGCGACATTAACCAAAAATCGTGCTCGATCGTGGTTACGGTCATCGGCTCGAACTCGCGTCCGCCTAGCGTTATTCGTTCGCCACTCATGCGAGGTCGCTAATAAAACCAAATTGTCCGAGCGGATCTGTCGGCAAAATCATCGGTTCGAGAAGCGCGCCGCCCTTCATATCGTAACCCGCTACCGTGTTCCCATCACTGATAAACGGTAGTTCCGACATTGGATCGATTTGTGTTTTGTACAATTGAAACACAACCTTTTTACCGGTTACCAAGTTGATGCCTTCATAACGCAGCCAGCGAATAGGCGGTGGCGACAAGAACATGCCCACTTCCTTGCGCGCTGCATAGGTGTAGTCGGCCATAAACGGCTGGGTATAACTGCCCACATTCAGGATCTTGATTCGGCCCGTATCCGCGTCTCCAATGGCGTAATCAGTATCGAGCACCAAGGTCGCGGGTGTAACTGCGGCACTGTCTTTGATGGTCAGCAAGGAAATCTTCGGCTGCTTGGTTGCCACTTCATCACCCGCCGCAAGATCGTCCGGCAATGCTTCTCCTGTGATAGCCGCGCCCACCACCGTTACCGTTTTGCCATAAAGACCAAACGCCAACGCATCCACATCAAAATTTTCTGCGCGCGCGGTGAAATTCGCTTTTTGCGAGATCGGTAATCGCACATCCTCCAAATTTTTGCCGGTATAACTTTCTACGTGCGTAAGATTTTCCACTTCAAGCGTAAGGGTCAATGTGGCGACATTGCCAACCCAATAAAGCGCGCCGGGTAATCCCGTCGTCGGGTCTTTTTCCGCTAGAAACATCCGACCTTTTGCAAATTGATATGTCTGCATGTTGCGTTCTCCTGTTCGTTAAGCCGGCTTGCTTAGGTCATTCGAATCTACGCGGTATAACGCGCTAAAGTGCATTTCAGTGCGGTGCGCCGGCTGATCGGCGTCCGCCCCTTCAAAAATCGTATCGACCGCTAACAATAATGTGCAGCTCCCGCCTAGCGTGCGATCGGCCATCAATACGGCGTGAATCTCTACTTCGATCGGATCGGCGGCCGCTTCCGCATCATCGCCGCGCGTATAAATTTCAACGGCGAATTCCAAGCGCCGCTCGTCCACATTGCGATTTTCAGGCGCAGGCTCGACCAATTTACGCAATACGGCGCAAGGCGATTCTTCGCGCGTAATGGCGGTTTGCCGGCTGCGAAAAATACTCGTCGCCGGCAAGGTTTGCAGTGCTTGCAGCTTAGCCAGCACCGCTAATATGATTTGCTCCCGAATCGACGCCATTATATTTTGCTCAAGCTCGCCTGCTTGATTAAGCCATCATCCAAAAGCCGCACCTCGCGGACCTTGTAGCTTTTGCTACCTATATTGAGGACATCGCCGCCCTTTAAGGTCACGAAGACGCTTTGCGGTAACGTAATCAGATATTCGGTAGTCATCACCCTATCGCCGAATACCGTTTCATCGGGTGAATCAAATATCACCTTGGCGGTTTCTTCCGCGCCGCCTGCTGGCGTAAAACTCGCATCGACCGCGAACTCGCTAAAAAACACGTCGAGGTCGTCAAACATTTATCGCCTATGCGTCTTCGGATCGCGATCTTCGACGACCCGCTCGCGTGCATCCTCTAACGGTTTTACCCGGCCTTTGTTTATTTCCACGAGCGCTTTTGCTTTTTCCATGTCGATTTCTTCACCCGGAAAAACATCGCGCCCGGTTTCCAAACAAAAGCCGCGTAACACTTTGACTTTCACGTGGGCTTGCCTTCGCTATCGGTCGGACTCGCCGGCCCTTCCTCCGGTGCGGGCAATTGGATAGCGCCGCGCTGCGCCAATACCCGCGCCTCTTGCTCCGATACTTCAATTTCATCGCCGGGAAATACGTCCTTTCCGGACTCCAAACGTACACCACGCAAGACTTTAGCTTTCATGCTCTCCACTCCTCTGATGTGTCACCTTTCCATGCACTGCGCTTTTAACGCGCTGCGCTATGGGCCAGCCGTTAATAGCGCGCCGGTGCCCTTGGCGAAGCTCTCCGCGTGCCGTACGGCAATGTCCACCATCTCGAACGAGGTTACCTCGATCATCGCTTGCTTTTTCAGCCGATACGGATCGACGATAATTTCCAGCGCCCCCCACGTGCCTACCAAAACATCGTTCCAATTGCCAAAGACGATACCGTGCTCATTCGTGCCGATGCCCATATTCGACGCCAACTGATTAGACGCCACCGCCGTATAGCCGGCCAGCATTCCGTCATCAATGCGCCCTTGCCATATCATCGCCGATCCTGCCGCCGTCGCGATTAAGGTTTGCATCAATACACCCGCCAAGCCTGGCGTCGTTGCCCATCCTAGCGAGCCTAGAATCGCGTTATCGGTTGCGACTTCGGTAATCATATCGATGATTTTTCCCCAAGCCGGCACGCCCGCAATGTCAACGGCGTTAACGCCAGCCAGGTTATAAATGCCCGTCGGCTGATTGCCGCCGCTGCCATGCAAGACCGCTTTATCCCACGCGAGCGCATGAATCGCGGTCAGATCGTCCCGCACCATCTGCTCAACATCGATCACGCTTTGCGCCAGCAATTGGCGCGAATAGCTCGTGGTCGATTGCAGCGTCTTCGCTGCTAATGCGACCGCGCCCAGCGTTGCCTGTGATTCGGCTACGTCGGCGCCGGGGTTTTCCGCGACCCAGACCGCCGTGCCCGCGCCTGTTTGCTTCGGAAAACTCACCGGCCCCTGCAACCCGTTCAACACGCGCGCCCCTAAGCGCACAGCGATGGACGCATTGCGCAATAGATCAATGAATTCGCCCGGCTCGGTAAATTTCAATTCCTGTCCAGCCGTCGCCGTTTTCGAGTCCAGTCCCGCGCGAGTACGCAACGGCAAGAAAAAGCCGCCACGCTGCTTATAGTCTCCCGGCAATTGGCGCGCAATTTCTTCCGATACCTCGCGCTCGAGGCCGTCAAAATGCCCGGTTCCATCAGCGGCCGCTGTAGCCATACGCAGCGCTCGCACCAATGAATAGTTTTTCCACGACTTCGGCGCGATATCCAAACGCAGCTCCGCCGCGGATCGTTGCACTGGTGTTTCCCGTCGGCGCGCCAGGATTTCGCGACAAACGCTTTCTAAGCTCACTTGCCGGCCGATATAATCCGCCGCCAATTCCGGGCATCCGTGCTCATTGCAGACGCGCGCGATTTCTGCGGCTTGACGATAATCCACGGCGGCCGCTTGTGGCGTTGCTAGGGTCTCCGCATTTTGGGCCGGGCCTTTTTGCTGCTCCATAATAATTACCTCCGTAGTTGCTGCGGCCTCGCGGCCCACTGGTTCATCAATCGAACGCACCCGCACATCTCGCACTTCCGTACCCATTGCACGACCCACGCC
The DNA here is from genome assembly GCA_003218305.1 of Verrucomicrobiota bacterium. Classification (GTDB taxonomy): domain Bacteria; phylum Verrucomicrobiota; class Verrucomicrobiia; order Chthoniobacterales; family UBA10450; genus AV80. The sequence goes on along the minus strand of QHMY01000202.1, from coordinate 8,618 downwards.
AACGGTAGGATCGGCGGGAATTGCCACAAGCGATACTTCTACCGGCATCCAGCGCGTGGCCGTATAGCGTTGCTCTTTCACATCCTCGACATATTCATCGACGAAGTAACCCACCGATACGCTGCGGCGAATGCCATCGCGCACGTCTTGCTCCACTTCCATCCCGCGCTGCGATTTCGAAAAACGCATGTCACCGCGCAATACTTTGTCATCGTCCAAGCGCACGTTTTCGATGACGCCGATATGATCGGGCGTGTAGTGATCGAGCAGCAGCGGGCCGGCTTCCTTCATCCGTGATAAATCGATTGCCTCTTTGCTATGCTGCAAAATTTCGGTGCCGTACCAGCGCTCGACCTCGTGTTCGCTGGAAATCGCCACCTCATAGCGCGTTAATTCCCCGCTATCGTCAGCGCGTTTAATTTGGCGCAATTCCAATGCCTGCACCCGCGTTAGTTTCGGCAGCTTCATGACTCGATTTTTCACTGTAGTAGTCTCCCTACATTCGATTGATAGCGATTCGCCTCGTCTTGCGCCGCCGCGTCGGTTGCTGCGGCGGCATCGGCTACGTTTGCCGATCCCCCGGACGCCGGCGCCGGCACTTCGATGCCGGCCTCGTCAAGCATTCCTTGTTCTTCTGCAAGCTGCTCTAACACTTCCTCGAAGTCGCCGCCGGTTTCCGCAATCACTTCCTCGCGGCTCGCCAGTGCATTGTTAATCGCCAAAATGCTCGCATTCGTATCTTTTAACGGATCGACCCACGCCCAGCCGCGCGGCCGCCATTTGACCGCGTACATATCCGGCGTTGGCGATTGCGCCGGAACGCCTGTAATCGCGCCGACGAACAAGGCCGACCGTAACCACGCCTCATACACCGGCTGTAAGAATTCGTCGATCCACCACGTTTGCAATACCCGCCATTCGTCCCGTTCAATCAACAAACCGGAGCGCATTGAGGAGTAATTCACGCCTTCCAAGTCATTCGCCAGCGCGTTATAGCTAACGCCCAACGCGCAGGCGGTTTGCCGCAATACGCTTTTGGTGAAATTCGGGAACCCATCGTTCGGATGATCCGGACTCCAATCTTGCAATTCATATCCCGGCGGTAGAAGCTGCAGCGTGCCGGCGCGAAAGCGCATTTTCAGATCGTCCTGCTTCACATTCGGATCAAACATATCATTGGCTTTTGCGATGCCGAGCTTCGCCGCGCCCGCGCGCGCCGCTACCAGCTCCGCTTCGCAATAGCCGTCTAGATGGCGCAATTGCTTCACGGCTGCATTTAACCAACTCGCGCCGCGCACTTGGTCCACGAATTCGGGAACATAAATATGCAACATGCGGCTTGCATCAATGCGCCGCCGTACTCTGTCGGTAGGCGTAGGCTTTAACCAATAGGCAACGCGCCGCCCGAACGGATCTCGTTCAATGCCAAGCTCGATCGCATTTTCGCCGTCCCGCGCGCTGCGAATCAGCTCGTGATCCACTAACGCCGCGTCGATGGCTTCGAGCGCATAGGCATGCGGATTGTTAAAGCCTTCATGCTGCAGCACGAAGCACTCGCCATCCTGCGCCACGGTGCGTATCAATAGGTTTTCGAGCGAAATCAAACTGCCGCGCCCGTCGATCGTAGGACGTTTGCACCATAGTTTCCACGCGGTTTCGATTTGATCGTTGAGCGGTTTTTTTAAATTGCCGTTCGAGAATCGGCAACGCGCTTGCATCTTGATTCCGTCCGGGCCAATGACGTTGTTGCGAAGTAAGCGCAAATACTGACGGGTAGTGGCCTCGTTCTTGCCTAAATCGCGAGCGCGATTGCGTAGCAAGCGAATATCGCCGCGCAACTCCTGATTTGCTGTGAGGCCGCCGACGACCCAATCCATCAAGAGATCGGATTGCTCCGCGCCGGAATAACGACGCACCGCCGGCTCTTTGCGCCAGCGCTTCATTAGCCAATCCACCACGCGCGGCACCAAGGCGGTCATGAGAAGGTCGCCTGAATCGTCGGGCAAAATTCGCCGGGATTCTCTTCGCGCCATACCGCTGCAGCAAAGATGCCGCGCAGCTTCAACAATCCGTCCTCGCTGCGTTTTAAGCCGCGCATGCCAATGTTATATTCAATGACATCCGATTGCGCGCTAGTGGCGCGCCCAGCAATTTGCGCGTCGATCGCTTCCAGAACCTTTCGCGCATAGGTGCGCGCATCAAAGCCGTCCGTGGACATCGCGGCTAGATTCGGTTTAACTTCGGTCCGCCCATTGCCCACGGTATGACGAATGGTGCTGTTCGTAACGGTAGCCTGCCAATCGTAATCGCCCGCGCTCCACGTTGCGCTACCCGCTGCAGTAATGCTTATTAGATGCGCGTCGCCATCTGCTTGCGCATTGACTTTTTGCAGATTACCGGCATTCACAAAGGTATAAGCCAACGTCCAGCCGGCCGAGGCGGGATAATCGCTAAACGTGCGTCGCCATTCCACGGTATCGCCGGCAACAAAACACTCAGGCTCTTGCTTCGGAATATCCATAAGCGCGCAACATGGCACGCCGCGTAGCAAAAAATAAGGCAAAAAAAGCAACATTCCGTGCGTCTTCCTCGAAAAACGCTTGCCTTCCTGTAGTTTTTAAACTACAATCTTCCTCATGATGATCGAGCTAAAGCAAACAGAGACGTTTCAGAAATGGCGAATTCGCCTGAAGGACGCAAAGGTCCGCGCCCTAATTGCTTCCCGCCTAGACCGCCTTGCTTTCGGACATGCAGGCGATGTGGAACCGGTAGGCGACGGGATTAGCGAGTTACGCATTCATTACGGCCCGGGCTATCGGATTTATTTCCAAAAGCGCGGAAAGACGATCATCGTTTTACTTTGCGGTGGCGATAAAAGCACGCAAGCAAAAGACATTAAAGCGGCAAAACGTTTAGCTGAGGAATGGGAAAAATGAGTATGAGTAAAAAACTGACGACCTACGATCCTGCGGAAGATTTAACGACTGACGAAGGCATCGCGATCTTTATGGCGGAAGCATTCAAAACCCAAGATGCCGCCTATATCGCGCATGCACTAGGCGTTGTTGCTCGGGCCAAGGGCATGTCGCAGATAGCCGGGCAAACTGGATTATCGCGCGAACAGCTTTACCGATCGTTTAGTGATAACGGCAATCCGACTTTGAAAACAACCATCGCGGTTATGAAAGCATTGGGCGTCGAACTCACGGCACAGCGGTTACGCGCCTAGTCCTCCTCGACTTGCGTTAACCGAAATGCCCACGATCGGCTAAAGCCGAAGCGTTTTTGCAATTCTTTCGCGCTAGCGCCTTGCTTATAGGCTGCGCGCGCCGAATCTGCTTTGCGCCGGCCAATATAGACCCGCTCGCCAGCCCATTCGAGTCGTATTTCCTCCTCTACCTGCAAGGCCATTTGCTCGGTAAATTGGTCGTCGCGTTCGCGCACGCGCAACAAAATGGCTCGAATCAAATCGCGTGGATTATTCATCATGGACTACCTCGTGATAGCGCTCGTGTAATTGCTTTAACCGTTCCGTCGCTAGGCTATGGACCTTGGCCGGTTCCTCGGTTTTCTTTTCCACCACCGGCGGCATAATGATTGCCGGCGCATTCGCGAATAAATCCCCCTGCGGCTCAAATACCGCTTCACGCTCGGCCCATCGTACCTCCTGCCAAGTATGAATCCGCATCAGCGGATGCCATGCGGCCGCGATTGCATAAACGAAAGTATCCAGCGCCTCGTTGCGCTCGCGAATCTTGACGAAGCGCCGCCGCACCTGATCGAATACTTCCGCCGTTAACTGCTCATAGAACACTTCGCCCAAATCGGCCGGGAAGCGCACCAGGCGTTCACCCATAGGCCGTTCACGATCCGCTGCGAGCCGCGCAAACAGCCATTCCTTCGCCGTATGCCCGCCTACCTGCCATTGTTCCGCGCCGTGCTTGATGGTACGGCCCCGCCATGTGTAATCCACTTTCGAAGCGCGCGTAATAATGGGCTTGCCGATATCCGTACCACCTTTGACGGCGAACCAGCCGCGCGTTTGCCTGGCGCGCGTAAAGTGAATCACATCGTCTTGCAAATATCCCGAATCGACGGCCACGCGCTCGACCCGCATCGGCGCACCATAGGCGTTTTGCATCGGTTCCAGCACGCGCGCTTCGAGTAATTCCCAGTCCTTCGCATTGGTAGGATCACCCGGCAATTCAAACCAGTCGATAATCCAGCAAATCGAGCCGCGCCCCCATCCGAGTATATTCACCGCCCAACGGTCTTTCTGCACATCGATGCCGGCGGTAAGCACTAAGCAACCCTTTGGCACGGTGCGCACGGCGCGCACTTCGGCGCGCTCCTGCAATTCTTCCGAATCCAATTTTTCGTTTGGATCTTTGGTAACAAGACCCAAGCGCAAATTGACGAACGCTTTATGCTTCAGCGGATCATTGCCCGCTTCGTCGAATTGCTGCGCCAGCTCGACCCACGATTTGCCTAAGCCAATCGGCGTATAGAGCGCATTGATATGGAAACCGGCCACCGGCCTCGCGGGAAATTGCGCACGCCATTCGCCGGCGGCTAGCATCGCGGGCTTTTGATGCTCGCCAATCAATGCGCCGCACTCGATGCAAATATAGCGCGCCTCCTCCGGTCGGCCCGCCGGCCAATTCATGTTGTCCCAAATCAACGCCTGCCTATGCGCGCAATGCGGGCAGGGCACGAGATAGCGCCGCTGGTCCGATGCCAGATATTCGCTATGAATCCGCGATAAGCTCTCGGTCGTCGGCGTACTGATTAAAAAAACTTTATGCCGCGCAAAGGTAGTCGTGCGCCCTTCGGCCAGCTTCACCGGATCGCCCTCGTTTTCGATTTCGAACGGATACGCGTCTACCTCGTCGAGCATTAAATAACGCGCCGGCATCGAGCGCAGACCGGCGCCGCTATTCGCGCCGGCGATGATAAGCACCCCGCCGGGAAATTCCTTCAATAGCGTGGTATTGCCGCTATCGCGCTCACGAGAAGGCCGCACCACCGCCTTTAATCGCGGCGTATCCTCGATCATTGCCGCCAATCGTTGCTTGCTCCACCGCTCCGCTAATTCAAGCGTAGGCTGCACGACTAGCATCGGCGACTTTTGCGTATCGAGGAACCAGCCGACCCAATTATTTCCCGCTTCGGTGCCGCCCGATTGGACCGACTTCATGAAGACCACCCGCTTCGCCGGATGAATGGCAGAGAGACAATCCATGACTTCGCGCAAATAAGGCACGCGAGCAGTGCGCCAGCGGCCCGGCTCGGCCGCGCCCTTGCTTGGCAAGCGGCGATGCGAATCCGCCCATTCGCTAACAGAAATCCTCGGCGCAGGCCGGAATCCATTCGCGAGCGCGCGCCATACCAGACTATCGGCGATTACGCCCGCGTCCGATACGATGAACGGCTCTGTCGCGCCCATCACGCTTTTACCTGTGCCGCCATGCGGTCGCATAGCGCCGTCAATTCGGCTAGCACTGCATCCATTTCCGCCGTCAATAGCGCGTGACAATCCGCCGCCTTACTCTCCGCCGCCACGCGCTCGGCCAGGCGATCCGGTACACGCTCAAGGGACATTTGAATGATTGAAGCGGCGTCGGTGACGACCTTCGCCACGGCGTGCGCATCGACTAATTCACCGCATCGCTCTTTATAGTCCAGCTGGGCAATCTTGGCGGCGAAAATCTTTTCCATCGTTTTCGCGCGCGCATAACTCACATTATTGCTTGGCGCGGCTTCGTCCGGCGGCTCGCGCGCGCTAGCGCCTTGCTCCCGCTGCCGCTGATTCACCTCCGCCATGTACTCTTTTTCCAAGTCCTTATTCGCTTCCATTGCCGCGCGCGCGGCGTCCTCGTCGATCAAGCCGGCTTGATCGAATTGCAGCACGCCGTGCAGCTTGAGCTTATGGATATAGCTTCGGTTAAATCCCAAGCGCCGGGCTAATTCGCTAAGGGTTATCCGCTCGCCCATGTCAGCCCGCGCTATCGATTGGAGCGTCCGGGTAGGAGTCGAACCCCCGCTGTTCCGGCTGGACGCCGGCCATTGCCCGCTTCGGACGCGTTAACTCATCAGGACGCTTGCCGCGATACATGCGCGCGCCCATCTTATCGATCACTGCGAAGGGTAGGACCGGCTCGCACAACCGCTCGCGCGCTGCCGGATTCAAAAAATATAAATATCGCAATTGGAACCCCGCCAACTGGCGATAGCCCAGTTCCTTGTACGCTTTCATTGAGGCGCCACCGTTATTCAGCACGGCGGTAGTAATGGCCCTTTTTCCGGTGCGCGTCGATAATTCATGGATCACGCTCGCCCCGTCCGGCGCAATCCACAGCGCATTGTTAGCGCGCACCGCGGTAAGCACGAAACCGCTCGCGCGGTAAATGGTGCCGTCCCCGCACTGCGTAGCATCCGCGAAGGAAATCACCCATTCAATATGTGGATAATTCCTTCGAAAAAGCCGCATTGCCACGGAAATCGCGCGACTTTCACTATTACGTGGCAATCGCTCGCTGAAAGCCAGGCGATTTAATTCGATGAACCCGTTCCATGCGGTATTGGCCACCAGCCCTTGAATTTTGCGCTTATCGATGGACGGCCCGAATTGCATAGCGCCCTCTAAGCGGCCATCGAGAAACACGCCAAGGTGCAATTGGCTATTGCATACCACCTTGCCGCTGTAATGCACGCGGCGTATGAATGCGTTCGCGTCCGCCGCGCTAGTCGGCGCGACTACAAGTGATTTAGCGGTGATTGCCATAGTGGGCGAGGAACTTTTCACAGATGCGCGCAAGCGCGTTGCCGTTCATATTCTGATTTGGCGAATCGCCATAGGACCCCATTGCGGCCGCGATCGCCATCGCTGCGCATACTCGCTCCGCTTGGCTATCGTGCAACGTGAAAGTCATCTGCTGAAACTCTCCGCGATCGCCACTCGGTAAAATCGGCATTCCATCGAGCGGCACCGCCAGCCGCAAGAACTCCTCCAATTCGTCCGTTGAAAAACCAATCACCGGCAGCTCATACCCGATAGCGTCCAACTCGCTCAATTCCAGTCTCAATAACTCCTCGTCCCAGCCGGCGCGCAATGCCAATTGATTGTCCGCAAGAATATAGGCGCGCCGCTGCGCTTCGTTTAAATGCGACAAGCAAATGCAAGGCACCGCTACGATGCCTAGTAATTGCGCCGCACGCACGCGCCCATGCCCCGCTACGATGCCGCCGCGCCCATCGATCAGCACCGGATTCGTCCAGCCGAATTCGCGAATGGACGCGGCGATTTGCTCAATCTGCGCCAGCGAATGCGTGCGCGCATTTTGCGCATAGGGCAATAAGGATTGCACATCACGCATTTCTATCTGTGGCGGATTGAGCGCCGCCGCGCGCGTTTCATTCGGATCTAGAATGTTCATTCCATCACCGCGTCATCGGGCACCTCGGCCCAGCGACGCGCCGCTACCACCTCATACGATTCGCCGCTGTTATTGAGCGTAATCGGAATATCCGGATAAGCACGGCTGAAGCGAATGAGCGCTACATCGACATAGGCCGGCGCGATTTCCACGGCGCGCAGTATCCGCCCGGTTTCCTGCGCGGCTAATAGGCTGGTGCCCGATCCGCAAAATGGCTCATAGCAAATCTCGTCCGGATCACTGAAGGACAGCATGAAATGCGCCGGAAGCGCGCGCGGAAACACTGCCGGATGGTCTATGTCTTTACCAATGGCTCCTTTTTGCCGCTGAATGCGCACCACCGCATCCGCAATGCGATGGCTTTGCGTGGGCTTGCCCGCATGAGACCAATCGCGAATTGATCCGTCCGGATTTCGCAACGAACCGCCGCTGCCGTCCTTTGAGAGATGCGTATCTTCGCCGGCCCATACGCACGGCACGATCTTGTTAGGCTTCCTCGCTTGTCGATTAAAGTGAAAAACAAATTCGAAGCTAGGCGCAAACCGCCCGCCCCAATCTCCCGGCATGCCCGCCCCTTGATCCCAGACATACCAGGCAAAGCGCCGCCAGCCTTGCACGCGCATCCAATTAAGCCATTGCTGCCAGTAGGTAACGAACTCGCTGTCTTGATGCACGAGGCCAAGGTTAATTAACACTTGCCCATCTTCGCGCATCGGTAGCTGCTTGCAGACCGACTTCATTAACAAGGTCCAATCCTCCGGCGCGCCTTCCGCATATTCGCGCTGTGCGCCGTAAGGCGGCGATGTAAAGCAAAGCGCGGACAGATTCTCTTGCATCAGCGCCGTTACTATTTTTCTATCGCCGGCATCACCACAAATCAAGCGATGCGGCCCTAGGCACCAGATATCACCAGGCCGCGTTACCACGCGCGCCGGTAGACTCGGAATAATATCGCCGTCATCGTCGCCGCCATCGCCCGATTGCGCCGGCGCTTTTGGCGGTTTTGCCTCCTCGCCGGACATGAAATCCTTCAGCTCGTCATCCGCAAAACCGAGCACCGGCAAATCGAAGCCCATCCCATCAAGTTCAAGCAATTCCAGCTTTAGCAATTCCTCGTCCCAGCCGGCGTTTAACGCTAGCTGATTATCGGTAATGATGTAGGCGCGCCGCTGCACCTCAGTA
>QHMY01000201.1 GCA_003218305.1 Verrucomicrobiota bacterium | reverse complement strand
CGGTCGCGCACCTTGAAGAGCGCGGTCATGATGGTGGAAAAGAAACCCGCCATGATGATGAGCGCGGCAAAAACCTTGCCGTACTCCGCCCAACCTTGCGCCCAGCTCACGTACCAGCCCAGTCCGGACTTCACCCCCACAGTTTCCGCGACCACCAGAGTCAAAAACGAGGCGCCGAGCCCCATGAACAACCCGATGAAAATGCTCGGGATGGCCGCGGGGATCGCCACCCGGAAAATGAGATAGCCCGGCCCGGCACCCAGGGTGCGGGCGACGTCGAGATAGGAAGCGCGCGTGTTCGAAATACCGGAAGCCGTCAGCATCGTGACCGGAAACCAGACCGCGAGCGCGATTAACCCAGCGGCAGACAAGATGGCGGAGGGCGAGACGACCATTGCCAATGGAATCCAGGCGGTCGCGGGAATCGGCCCGATGACCTTGAGCACCGGCATGCCCCAGTAACGGGCCGGCGCGAACCAGCCAATGCAGACGCCGCTGATCAGGGCGGTGAATACACCCAGCGCGTAACCGCCGAGGAGCAGGATGAGCGAGTGCCAGGTGCTGTCGAAGAGGAGCGCGCGATCGTTCACCAGACTTTGCAGCACTCCGGCCGGGCTGGGAAAATAAGGGAGCGGAAGCCAGCGCAGACCCGAGGTAATCACCTCCCAGGCGCTCAGAAATAAGATGGCCGCAGCGAGGATCGGGCACATGGCTCGCATCCACCGGCGCAAACCCGGCCACCACGGCTGCACGGTCGCCATTACGATGCTTGCAGCCAGGATCCCGAACAGAAATGCCGCATACGAATAGATTTCGGCCGGTGGTTCTTTTTCGGAAACGAAAAAATGAATCGCGAGCGCCATCAGGGTCGCCAGCGGCAGAGTCAACAGAGTGATCATCGGTGAAGCCGAGGCCGGCGCGACCGCGGGGGCCGACGTCGCCGGAACGCGCGGTTCCGCGGCAGGCACCGCTGCCGGTTCTACCTGGAGCGAAGAGAGACTCACTGATTCGCTACTACTGGGATCCTGGCCTTGCAGCATGACTCTTCCGTATCAGACAGAATCAACTCCGCAAACAGGCGGATGTCCTGATCCGGAGCGACCTGGCCCCCAGCCACCTTCTCCACTTCCAGGGTGTCCAGCCAGGCATCCGATACCCCATCCAAATGGGCGAAGGCGCGCCGGGCCAGATCCGGCACATCCGTGGTCGGGCCGAGCATGCCTGCTATCTTCATCTCGGCCGCAGCCGATTTCACCGCGGCATCGGCACCGGAAACACTCGGGACGTAGCGGAGATGCGAAATCGCCACCGTGTTCAGTTCCGGATTCGAGGCGAGATACTTTTTCTCGACCGACAACCGTGCGGCCGCGGCCGGGTTCGCCTCGACCCACTTGGCGCCCTTCAAAAGCGCGCGGGTCGCCGCTGCGGCCCCTTTCGGATTCGCCGCCAGATATTTTCCGTTCACGATCACAGCGCAGCAGTATTCATCTTTGTAGGGCATGTCCGCCGCCTGATCGGCCACGTTCCGGACTTTGCCGTCGGCGAGGAGGAGGCTCCCAATCGGCTCGGAATCGGCCACCGCATCCACTTCGCCCTTGTCGAGCGCTAGCCCGAGCTCGCCGGCCGGGAAAACGCGCCAGGTCACATCCTTGCTCGCGTCGATGCCGTTCGCGCCCAGGACGCGATTGGCAAAAATAAACGGCGGCGTTCCCATTCCCGGCACGCCGATCCGTTTCCCGCGAAGGTCCTGGACCGAATGAATGTTTCCTTTCGTCGAGGCCTGGACCCGGAGACAGCCTTTATGGATTCCGGCGGTGAATTTCACATCGAGCCCCTGCTCGATCGGCTTGAGAAAATACATGACGAGGTGGTGCGTGATATCGAATCCGCCGAGCGCCAGCACATCTTTGTAATTGGCCCATTCGCACTTTACCATTTCGACCTCGAGCCCCTCCTCCTTGAAGAATCCCTTCTCCACCGCGCTGAAGATGGGCGCTTCGCAGGTCAATCCGATGTAGCCCACGCGGATGACATTGGAGCTGCCTCCGGTGGTAGCGCTTTTCCTGCAACCGGGGAGCAGGAGAGTGCAGAGAACGGCAACGGTGATGAGTTTGGTGGGTGTCATGTCGTCTCGCGAACCAGAGGTGATGGATATAGCTCAATAAGTGCTGCCTATGGAAGCATAATCTCGACTGTCTATCCAGCGTGAGCCTCTTCCTTCGTTCTCGTTCTCGTGTCCGCCAAAGGACGGACTCGCCGTGGCGAGCTCCTTCTCGTCCTTCGTTCTCGTTCTCGTCCTCGTCCTCGTTCTGGTGATCGAAATCTTCTTATCGCGTGCAAATCGATCACGAGCATCAGCACGAGGACGGCCGGCGGTGTCTAATTGCAATTAGAGAGCGCTTCTCGCAAGATCCGCCCAATGCATGACCCGCTGGAGATTCGCCACCTGCGCTACTTCCTGGCCGTAGCCGAGGCCGGTAGCTTCAGCCGGGCGGCGGATCGCCTGGGAATTTCCCAGCCGAGCGTCTCTCAACAAATGCGCGATCTCGAGGCGGGTCTCCGGGTGTCGCTCTTCCAGCGCCGGGGAAAACGCATTCTGCTCACCTCCACGGGCCTGATCTTTCAGGAACACGCCCGCGCGATTCTGCGTCAGCTGGAAAATTTCCTCCAGGAAGTCAGCAGCGAACCCGGGCAGCTGCGCGGCGCGCTCCATGTGGGGGTCGTTCCCATACTTAACGTCGCCCTGATGCCCGATCTGCTGGGCCTGTTCGCGGCCAAACATCCCGGGATCGGCCTCACCGTTGAAGAAATTTCATCGACCGAGATTGAAACCGCGCTGGAAGAGGGCCGGATGGATGTCGGTCTCGGCTTCCTCACCCGGCATTCGCCCAACCTGCGTTACGAACGTCTCTGCACCGACGAATTTGCCCTCATCGTTTCCGAATCGCACCCGTGGGCCAGGCGACGCGTCATCAAATTTTCCGAGCTGCACCAGCATCGCCTGCTCCAACTCTCCGACACGTTCGTCATGCGCCGAATGACGGACCAGATTTGTTTGAACCACCATGTGCGCCCGCGGACGGTGGCGGAGCTCAACGCGATCGAGACGCTCCTGCGTTCGCTCGCGCCTCTGGAAGCGGCGGCCATCATGCCGAAGATCGCGTTGCGCGGCCGGGAAGCGTTGAAGCTGAAAGCGATCCCGCTCCAGGGCAAGAAGCTCGATCTGGACATTGGCTTGCTTCGCCTGAGCGATTCCGGAGCGAACAGCGCCGTCGGCGCGTTTACGAGCCTGGCCAAGGCCGAGGTGCCGAAGCTCATCAGGAAGTGAAATCGAAGGCGGGCCTACCGGCTCCATTCGTAGACCGCCGACGGTAGATACCGTCTCGTTGTTTCCGCCGCCCCTGCCGGGGCTTGCGCCATTGTTTGCGGGACCATTCCGGTGGTTGGCACCACCGGCTACATTCCTGCGTCCCTGCGGGACTTCAGCGTGATGCGTTCGCGACGGACGCCGAAAATTTGGTGCCGACGAGCGACAGAAACTGATAGGGATCAACATTAACAGACGCGACCACACCTTCCGGAAGTTTATCGAGGATCTCTCGTCCAATCCGGTTGAAGGCGCGTGACGCCTGTGCCGCAACCGAACGCCGGAGGGCGTGATGGAATATAGCCGGTGGTGCAACCACCGGTGTCGGATGAAAGATAGGACCAGCCCCGGCAGGGGCGACGGAATGGCATCGCGCGTTTTCCGAGCCTGGCCAAGGCCGAGGTGCCGAAGCTGATCAAGAAGCTGTAGCCGCTTCGCTGTGCGAAGCGCGAGTTGACGCCTTCCTTCCGGCGCCGCCCACAGGGCGGCTGCTACAGGGAAAAGCTACAACCGCCAGAGGACCATGATCAGCAGGTCCATGGCAAGGATCCAGACTAGGATCACCTGCCAGAGGCGCAAATTCCGGGCGCCGTAGTGATCTCCGGTCACTTGCGGGTCGCGGTCGAACAGGCGTTTCCGAATGCGCACGATATAGATGCCCGCGAAGAACACGATCGCGAGGCAAATACTGAAGACGATTCGCAGCGCGAGCACGGAATCGGCGTGGTCGTGGATGACGGCAAGGAAGAGCGTTGCCATCCTGTTATTTCGCGCAGGTGGCGCCGCTTGGCCAGAAAATGTCGAAAGGCGGAGAAGTCGCTGCGAGGCATCGGCTCATTTTGACTTCGCCTTCTGAAAATAGCCCAGGGTTTTAACCCTGGGCTTCCTGGTAACAGCGTCCGAAGTCCCTTGAGGGGCTGCAGAACCGGTTCTCCTTTCTGGCGCTCCTGTCGTCCCTACCGGGACTTAATCTCTTGAATAACCGATTTTCCCAGCGTTAAAACGCTGGGCTATTTTCAGCGGACCGGGAGGCCAATATGACTATCTCTCTTCTGGAGTTTTCATCTGAGCGCATACCCGCGGCGATGGAGGCTTGCCCCCGCTGGCGGCACTCGATATAAATCGGCTCGGCGCGAGGGGTTACCAAGTCGCCGTGGAATGAATCGAACGCGAAAGGCAGAAACACCATGAACCCAGAGCAAGTTCAGCAAAGAGGCCCGCAGGACGCCGCCGATATCAGTAACAGACCAATCGAGGAGAGCGGCAAGGTCGATCGGATCCGGGACATTCTTTTCGGCTCGCAAATGCGGGATTACGACAGCCGGTTTCAACGGCTGGACGAACGGCTGACCCGGGACGCCGCGGACGCCCGCGCCGACACCCAGAAACGACTCGAAGCGCTCGAAACCTTCGTGAAAGGCGCGCTGGAGTCACTCACGAACCGCTTGAATGCGGAGCAGTTTGCTCGTGGCCATGCCACGGAAAAACTGGCGCAGGATCTTGCGGAAACCGCCAAGATGCTGGAGCTCGGGACGAAAAATCTCGGCGAGCACTCCGACCGCGAGTTTCACGCGCTCCGCCAGCAACTGCTCCAGCAATCGAAGGCCCTGGGCGATGAGATCCGGGAGAAGCACGCCTCGACGAAAGCGGACCTGGATCGCGAGGCGGAAAAAATTCGTGGCGCGATGACCGGCCGTGAGTCCCTGTCCGAGATGTTGAGTGAAGTCGCGCTTCGCTTGAAAAACGAGTTCAAGGTGCCGGGCGCGTAATCGAGCGAACGCTCATGCAACGAGCCGCGCGCGATCCGACCGAGGAGTTCGAGGAACTTCGTCGGCTGCTCCTGAGCCGGGAGCGGGAACAGTTGCGCGATCTGAAGGACCGCCTCTCAGACAAGGAACGCCGCTCACAGGATATTGCGAGTGTGTTGCCCGAAGCGGTCAAGATGAGCCGGGAGCGGGGCGAGCAGTTGAGCAACGCGTTGCGGCCGGCGGTCGAGGGTTCAATCGTGGATTCGATCGAAAAGCGCCCGGAAATTTTTGTGGAGGCGCTGCATCCGATCATCGGGCCGATCGTGCGAAAATCGGTCGCGGAATCGCTTCGGCGTTTGCTCCAGTCGTTTAACCAATCGCTCGAACACACGTTTTCATGGCGCGGTTTGAAATGGCGCTGGGAGGCCGTGCGAACAGGCCGGAGTTTCGCGGAAGTCGTCATGCTCCGGAGCCTGGTTTACCGGGTCGAACAACTGTTTCTCATTCATCGCGAGACCAGTCTCTCGCTCCTCCACGTCACTTCGGATCCGACGGTGAGCAAGGATTCCGACATGGTCGCCGGAATGTTGAGCGCCATTCAGGATTTCGCGCGGGACTCCTTCGCGACCGGAGAGGATTCGGCCCTGGAAGAATTTCGAGTGGGCGAGCTGCAAGTTTGGATCGTGCCGGGACGCCATGCCTATCTGGCCGCGGTTATCCGGGGAAATCCGCCGCGGGAATTGCGCCCCGCTCTCGAGGAAACAATCGATACCGTCCACGTCCTGAAGGGTACCGCGCTGGCGGCGTTTGCCGGCGATGCTTCCGTCTTTGAGTCGCTCCGGCCGGAGCTGGAATTGGCTCTGCGCGCGCAATACGCCGAAACTAAAAAGGAAGGAAAATCAACCCGGGCCTGGATTGTCATCCTGCTGATTGCAGCCCTGGCGACCGCCTGGTTGATTCTCGCGCTCCGGAACCAATCAAGATGGAAGGACTTTCTCCACCGGCTCAAGGAACAACCCGGCCTGGTCGTGACGGAAGCGCGCAAGGGATGGTTTGGGCAATCGGAAGTGCGGGGTTTGCGCGACGCATCGGCGCCCGACCCCGCAGGAATTGCCCGCGAGGCGAAGCTCAATCCGGATCGGATCGACTTTCAGTGGAACGATTATCTCGCGCTCGATTCCGCCAGCGTGAAGCGGCGGTTCGAACAACGATTCTCCGTGCCGGACCAAACCCGGGTCGCGATCAATCACGGCGTGCTGGAGATCACGGGCTCCGTTCCCTACGAATGGCTGGACCGGGTCCGCCGCGAAGCCACGCTCATTCCCGGGATAAAGTCCGTGGCCGAGACCGAGGCGAGTATCGTTTACGACCCGGAGCTGGCGCGGAAACGTTTCGAGGCCCAGTTTGGTTTGCTCGACACCGTGAATGCCGTGGTGGCCAACGGCGTCCTCACCCTCACCGGCGAGGCGTCGCATCGGTGGCTGGTCCGGGCTCGAGCTGCCGCCACGACGTTGCCCGGAATTACTTCGCTAAACGACCGCGTCATCGACCTCGATCAGCGCGCCTTCGATCAATCCAAGTCGATCATCGAGTCCGCGTTTGTTTATTTCCTGACCGACAAGGACGACATCGCGACGGAAGGTTTTGCCGCGCTCTCGCGGTTGCCGGATGAGATTCGCCGCTGCGAAAAATCGGCAAAACAAATCGGGTTGGACGTGACGCTGGAAATTCAGGGTTATGCCGACGCCATCGGCACCGAGACCCGGAATGCCGACCTGCGGCAGCGGCGCGCGAACAAGGTCCGCGACTTCCTGGTGTCGTGTGGCTTCGAGCCGGCGCACCTGAAGCCATTGGGAGTGGAACAGCCGTTCACGCCTGTCCCGGGCGACAAGGCGACTCCAGAGCAGGCTCAGCGACGGGCTGCTTTCAAGGTAGTGACGCAGCCAGCAACGCCGGCGCCATGATTCAGAAAAAAATCTGCATGATCGGCGCGTCGGGCGTGGGCAAGACAAGTCTCATCTCGAAGTTCGTCCACAGCATGTTCTCGGATAAATACCTCACGACCGTTGGGGTGAAGATCGACAAAAAGACGGTGGCGGTGGATGGCGCGGAAGTGATGCTGATGATCTGGGATCTGGAAGGCGACGACGATTACCAACGCCTGCAAACGTCCTACCTCCGCGGCTCCAGCGGTTACCTGCTCGTCGCCGATGGAACCCGCCAGATTACCCTGGACCAGGCCATTGAGATTCAGGGACGCGTGACGGCGGCGATCGGTCCGGTCCCATTTCTCCTGGCCCTGAACAAGGCCGATCTCGTTTCGCAATGGGAGATCGATCAGTCACGGGTGGACGACCTAACGGCGCGCGGTTGGAAGTCATTCAAGACGAGCGCGAAAGAGGGCGCCGGGGTCGAAGAAGCTTTCGTCGAGCTCAGCCGCCAGATGATTCAACCGCCGTGATCTGATGTCGAAACTCGAACGCGATTCCCGCGCCGGCGCGGTTCTGGAAGTCCTCGGGATCGCCGTTTTCGTGCACGCCTCGGGTGCGCTGCGGATCAGCGGACAACCGCCGGATTGGTTACGCTTGATCTGGCCCACCGTTACCGAGCCTGACGCGACCCTGCCGGGGAGCTCGGCCTTTCTGGAAAATTTTCTGATCGATGCCCGCGAATGCTGGACCGCGGGTGGTGAGAAACGCGCTCGCTCCGGTCCATGGGTCGAACAAACCGCGGACGGAAATGAACTTTCGCTCGAAGCCACGGCGCTCACCATCGGAGGCCAGGCGATTTTGCTGCTCGAACGGCTGGGCGAAGTTTTCGAGGCCAAGAAATCGATGCTGCAAAAAGCGCGCGAGACCGTCATCGCGTATCAACGCCTGAATTCCGAAATGCAGAAAAAGGAGATTCTGCTCCACTGCATTTCCGAGGAAATGAACGCCGCGCTCGCGAATGTGATTACGTCGCTGCGGTTGATCGAGCTGGAAAAAGATCCGACGCGCATCGGGCAGCTCTTGCGTCTCGCCTCCCGTGCCACCGAGGAACAACAGACGCTGATCAACAAAGTGCTGAACGTTTTCGCCGCTGAACTGGAGGGGCTGCGTGGACGGGATGGGACCGCAATGGCCCAGACGCAATTAGGCGACGCCGTTCGCGCCGCCGAGGAAAATGTCGCCCCTCAGTTCGCGGACAAGGGCGTGCGTCTCAGACTCGCCGGCAGCGGGCTTGATGAAATGCGGGTCGCGATGGATTCGACGCATCTCACCCGTGTGCTGTCGACTCTCCTCGAAAATGCCCTGCAAAGCGCCCCCGCGGGAGATGAAGTCCGGCTCAATTTTGCTGAAGAATCCGGAGCGATCCTCATTCGAATTTCCGACAACGGCCCGTCGTTCCCGCCGGACATTTGCGCGAACCTTTTTTCCCGGGCAGCGACGGCGGCGTCCGGTCCGCAAGCTTCCCACCTGCCTCTCCAGTTTTGCCGAATTGCGGTGGAAAATTGCGACGGCGAAATCGGTTATGAATCCCGTCACGAAGGCGGCAACACTTTCTGGGTCATGCTTCCGACGCCCGCTGCTCCGAAATGAAGACGCTCGTTCTGATCGACAGCGACGCGCTGACTCGCGCGCTCATTGCCCAGTGCCTCGCCGGCCAGGAATGGCGCGTTCTTGAAGCCGAAGACGGTCAGGCAGGGCTCGATCTCATCGCGCAGCACAAACCTGCCGCCGTGCTCTGCGATCTTCGCACGCCGAAACGCAACGGCTTCCAGGTTTGCCGCTGGATTCGAGAACAGCCCTCGCTTCAGCCGACTCGCGTCATTTTGACGACCGTGAGCCGTTTCGCGAACGACCGCGAGACGGCGTTCGCGGCCGGCGCGGACGATTACCTGGTCAAGCCGATTGCGCCGCCCGATCTGATCCGTTCGATGGCCGATTGCCGCGACAACGGCGCGGCGACCGTCGCCGAACCGGAGGCGGAAGTCGTCGTTTCCGGTCCCACCCTGGTCCGGTTCTGGGGCGTGCGCGGTTCCATTCCCTCGCCCGGGCCGGACACCTCCATCCACGGCGGAAATACATCGTGCGTCGAGATTCGCGTCGGAAATCAGATCATCATCATGGATGCCGGTTCCGGAATTCGGAAGCTGGGTCAGTCGCTCATGAAGGAGGTCTCGACCACGGGGCTGAATGTTCTGATTCTGGTCACCCACACCCACTGGGACCACATCCAGGGATTCCCTTTCTTCATCCCGGCCTATCATCCGAAGGTCAATGTGCGCATTCTTGGTTACGAAGGTGCCGTCCACGGATTGCGCGGCGCGCTCTTCGAACAGATGCAGACCGCCTTTTTCCCGGTCGGTCTCAACCAGATGGCGACCCACCTCACCTTCGAGGAACTGACCGACATGCAGTTCAATCTCGGTGTGGTCAAAGTGCGGACCATGTTCGCCAACCATCCCGGCATCTGTCTCGGCTACCGCCTTTCCACCCCGAGCGGCGACATCGTTTACATGCCCGACCACGAAGCTTACGAACGCTGCGAAGTCGAACGCCAGAAAGCCGAGCGCCTCGCGTCGCCGGATGGGTTGGCTTACGCGAAGATCCAGGACGAGAAAGTGGTCGAATTCCTTCGGGGCGCCGATCTCATCATCGCCGATTCGCAATACGACGCGATCGAATATCCCTCACGCCGCGGCTGGGGCCACACCTGCGCCGATGACACCGTGCAACTGGCGATGCGCGCCGGCGCCAAACGGCTCGCTCTCTTCCATCACGACCCCGACCACACCGACGAAAAAATCGCCGCGATGGTCGAGCGCGGCCAGAACGAGGTGGCGCAGAGCGGCGGGAAGTTGATCGTTACCGCGGCCCGAGAGGGCGACGAGATAACGCTGTAGCGTTGTCTCAACGCAATTGTATCCGAAGACCGAAACGCCAGAGGCGTGATGGAATTTAGCCGGTGGTGCAAACCACCGGTTTGGGATTCAAAATATCACCAGCCCCGGCAGGGGCGACGGAATGGTGACGCGCGTTTCCGCCGCCCCTTCCGGGGCTTGCGCGTCCTCGGTTGAACCGGTCCGGTGGTTTGCACCACCGGCTACATTCCTACGTCCCTCAGGGACTTCTCGTGCCGAAAAGCGGCTACAGGAGTTGATACGGATCGACGTCAACCGACGCGATGACATCTTCGGGCAGCGGCAGTTTATCCAGCGTCTCCCGCACGATCCGACTGAAGGCGCGTTACGGCTGTACCGCAACCGAACGCCGGAGGCGTGATGGAATGTAGCCGGTGGTGCAAACCACCGGTTTCGGATTCAAGACACGACCAGCCCCGGAGGGGCGACGGAATGGTGGCGCGGTCTCCGTCGCCCCTCCGGGGCTCGCGCGTTCTTGTTGGGACCGATCCGGTGGTTGGCACCACCGGCTACATTCCTTCGTCCCTCCGGGACTTCTCTCGCCCAACAGCGTTACAGCAGTTGATAAGGATCCACATCAACCGACGCGAGGACGTCTTCGGGCAGCGGAAGTTTATCCAGGGTCTCGCGCACGATCCGGCTCAGGCGAACGATCGCTTCGCCGCGCATCAGGATGTGGAAACGGAAATGGCCCTGCAATTTTTCCAGCGGCGCCGGCGATGGCTCGCTCAGGATAAATTCGGCGGGCAGCGCTTCCTTCAGGCGGCGCGTGATGGTTTCGGCGGAAAATTGGGCGCGCGCTTCGTGCTCGGAGCGGACCGTGATCAACACGGCATGCTTGAACGGCGGGAAATCGCAGCGTTCCCGGAATTCCAGTTCCTGCTGGAAATACCCGGCGAAATCGTGGTGCCGCGCAAACTGAATGGATGGACTGAACGGCGTGTAGGTCTGGACAAAGACTTCGCCCGGCGTGTCGCCGCGGCCGGCGCGCCCCGCGACCTGCGTGAGCAACTGGAAGGTGCGCTCGCCCGCGCGGAAATCCGGCATGTGCAGCGAAAGATCGGCATTGATGATGCCGACCAGGGTGACGTTGGGAAAGTGCAGGCCTTTCGCGATCATCTGGGTGCCGACAAGAATGTCGATCTTGCCGGCGCGGAAGGCGCGGAGGGTATCGCGATAGGCGTCCTTCCGCGTCATGGAATCGGCATCCATCCGTCGCACGATGGCGGTCGGAAAAATCTGCGCGACATTCGACTCCACTTTTTCGGTTCCGAACCCGGAGTAGATCAACGCATCCTGCGAACAGGCGGGACATTTCTTGGGCACGGCGGCGGTGTGCCCGCATAAATGGCAGCTCAAACGCGCCGCGCCGCGATGGAAGGTGAGCGCGACGCTGCAATTCGGACAGTTCCGCGCTTCGCCGCAGGCGCTGCAAAGGAGCGAGGTCGAGAATCCCCGGCGATTGAGAAAGAGAATGGTCTGCTCGTGTTTCTCGAGCCGGCTCGTAATCGCAGTGCGCAATTGCTCGGAGAGAATCGCGGCGACTTTTTCCTTCCGCCGCGCGAGCCGCAGATCGACGATCCGCATCAGCGGCATCTGGCAATCGTCCACCCGCTGGGTCAGGTTCAGCAGCCGATACTTTCTCTGCACGGCGTTGTGATAACTCTCGAGTGACGGCGTGGCCGTCCCAAGCAGCACGACGCACTGCTCCATCTTCGCCCGCACGACTGCGACGTCGCGCGCGTGGTAACGCGGCGCTTCCTCCTGTTTGTAGGAGGTCTCGTGTTCCTCATCGACCACGATCAGGCCAAGATTCTCGAGCGGCGCGAAGACGGCGCTGCGCGCACCGACCACGATCCGCGCGCGGCCTGACTGGATCTTGTGCCATTCATCGTGACGCTCGCCTTCCGACAAATGGCTGTGCAACACCGCGACCATCTCCTGCGTCTCGGCGAAGCGGCTTTTGAACCGCTCGACGGTCTGAGGCGTGAGCGATATTTCCGGAACGAGAACGATGGCGGTTTTCCCACGCGCGATGGTCGATTGGATCGCCTGAAGATAGATTTCGGTCTTGCCGCTGCCGGTCACGCCGTGGAGCAGCATTGGCTTCGCGTTTTCCGGCGCGGCGAGCGCTTCCTCGACCGCGCTCAAGGCGGCGGCTTGCTCCGGATTCAGGATCAGGCTGGCGGACGTGATGAACTGCTCGTCCGCATGCGGATCACGCGCGACCGCCTCTTCGCGCAGAGCCACAAACCCGCGCTTCTCCAACGCGCGCAACGTCTGGTTATCGAGTGAAGTTTTCCGCAGGAGTTCCGCCGCCGGAATTGGGGTGCTCAGCTTTGAAATCGCCTCGAGCAAGTCCGCCTGGCGCGGCGCGCGCCGCCGCAGCTTCTCAACGTCTTCCGGAGAAATTTCCTTCGCGGCGCTGACGAACAGCTGCTTTTTCCATCCGACGACAGCCTTGCGAATTACCTGAGGCAGAAGGCTCCGCATCACCGTCTCGATCGGGCAGCAGTAATACGCGCTCATCCAGCGGGCGAGCTCGACCAGCTTTTCGCTCAGCGCCGGCCGATCGCCCACCAGGGCCTGGATCGGCTTGATGCCTTCGGCGGAGCTCTCCTCGGGCAGGTCCACCACGGTACCGAGGGCTGATTGTTCGCGAAACGGCACCCGCACGCGCGAACCGATCACGACCCGGTCCTGGAACGTTTCCGGGATCGAATAATCGAGCTCCCGGTGGATCGACCGATCGATGATGACGCGGGCGTAGGAGGCGTTCACGGTTTGGGGCAAAGAGGAAATTCGTTGATCGGTGAATCGATGCGTGGATTGATGATGAAGTGAATTTCTTCGCCTTCAGCCAGTTCTCCAGTATTTCGCTCGCCTTTCATTTTACCGAGTAAAATACAGCGGGGGTCAAACCGTGCGCCGCTTTCTCTTCAAACTAATCATTTGCGCGCTGCTCGCGACGGCCGCGGGCCTGGGCTGGTTCCTGATGAAATCAGGCGATCCCACCTACACCCTGCACGAGTTCATTAGTCCCGGCCGTTTTCAGCAACACGACGCGCTCATCCGGTCGGTGGCGGCCGAGCACCATCTCGATCCGATGTTGGTGAAGGCGGTCGTCTGGCGCGAGAGCCGCTTCGATGCGCGGAAATTTGGGAGCGCCGGCGAGCGCGGCCTGATGCAGGTGAGCGAAAAAGCGGCCCAGGAATGGGCGACCGAAAACCACGTGGAGAATTTCCGGGTGGAGGAATTGTTCGATCCGAAGGTAAACCTCGAGGCGGGAACGTGGTATTTGCGACGGGCGACGCAGCATTGGGAAAAACAGGCAGACCCGATTCCGTTCGCGCTGGCCGAGTACAACGCGGGCGCGAGCCGGGCGCAGCGGTGGGCCGGCGGTGACGATGCGGTCATTCCGCCGGATACGTTCCGGGCCAATATCGATTTCCCCGGGACCCGCAAATACGTCGATTCCATTATCGCGCGCCTCGAGTTCTATAAACGCCGCGGGCGAATGTAGCTGTCGCTATTATTCTCGATGGGCGCGGAAAGGCGTGTCATCACGAACCGCGCAGACCGGGATCGCGACCAAGGGAGGAGCGTCGACCTCTCAACTGGCAAAGGGCGTTTCCTCTTGCCGGGAAGCGTTCATTGCAATTGCGAGGTCCTTCGGCGCGCTACGCCAGCCTCAGGATGACAGATCAGCCGCTCCCCTCCTGGTTGTTCGCGCCGGCTCCTAATCGACGCGAATGGATGTAGGAAACGGGAAGGGCCAGGCGGAGCTGTCATCCCGAGCGAAGTCGAGGGACCCCGATGAGTGTCTCGACGTGCGGCGGGGTCCCTCGACTTCGCTTCGTTACGCTCGGGATGACAGCAGGGTCGCGTTGCATAAGAGTGAACCGATGGACAAGGCGACGATCGCGGACGTGCTCGACAAGATTGCGACGTTGCTCGAGCTGAAGGGTGAAAATCCGTTCAAGATTCGAGCGTATACCAACGCGGCGCGCTCGATTGAAACGTTCGGCGGGAATCTCGGCGACCTCAAAAATGAAGAGGCGCTCGAAAAGATCCCAGGCATCGGGAAGGCGATCGCGGCCAAAATCAAAGAGCTGGTCGAAACCGGCTCGCTCCGTTTTTTCGAGGATCTGCGCTCGGAATTTCCGGCTGAAATTCTGGAGCTGTTTTCCCTTTCCGGCCTGGGCGCGAAAAAGGTCAAATCACTCTACGAACAGCTTGGGGTGAGCTCTATCGCGCAGCTCCAGACCGCGTGCGAGGCGGGCCGGGTCGCGGAACTGCCGGGGTTCGGGAAGACGACCCAGGAAAAGCTTTCCACGGCGATCGCCGAACGAACGAAGCACGCCGGATCCTTTCAGCTCGGAAGCATCGCCGCCGAAGCG
>QHMY01000156.1 GCA_003218305.1 Verrucomicrobiota bacterium | reverse complement strand
GTTCCTCTTCCCCCTCCCCGCTCTCCGTTACGCCAAGGCGATAAAGCGGCACCGACGCGTCGCTATTGTGAATGGCGATGAGATGCCCGTCCCCCTCGTGCTCGACGAAAACCCAGCGGGCTTCGTTCGCCGCGGGCAGTCTGGCATTGCCGTCCTTGTCCGTCGTCGCTTCACCTTGCTCCACTGGCGTGATCTTGCTGTCGATCAATCGAAGCTTCGCGCCTGCGACGCCCTGGCCTTTGGTAAGCGAAAAGACGTGAACGGAAAGACCGCTCCGATCCCGTTTCCAGACCGCGCCCAAATCGGTGAGCTGAATAACGGCCTGCGTCCCGACGCGTTTTCGGGTTTCAGTCACAGGATCGACCGATTCCGCGGTGAGCAACACCGCGCCGGTCTTTTGCTCGCCCAGGATTTCGTCCCAGCTCAACGAGAGAGTTTGCTGCTTGTCGACCCCGGCGGCTGTCGTGAGGTCGCGTTCCCAAATCACCTTTCCCGGCAACTTGTCGACGTCGATACGATTGTAGGTCTCGTCCGGCGGCATGGTCTCGGATTGCTCGTCGTAGTGGTCGTACGCTTTCAGTGCCACCGGCGTCGTGTCGCCGGTGAAAAGCCGGGCCGTCACGTGGATGCGCGGGACATTCACCGAGAGCAAACGGAAGCGGCGCGTGCCAACCAGATTCTGATGCGTGGCGAAATCCTCGAAGTAAAGCCGCGGCGCGATTTCCTTGAAGACAACATCCCTGGTCTGGGCCTGATCGAGCTTGAACGGCTGCTGCGCCTCCAGGCCGGATTTGACCGCGACGCGGTAGTGCGTTCCGAGCTCGAACGTCCCTTTAAACGTGACCGTCTTGTCCTGGACTTCCGCCTTCAGATCCTTCGGCGCGGGCACGACCGAGATCCATTGCGAGATCGTTTCTGTCGTTCCCGCCAGTGTTTTCGAAAAATCGATGACAATGCGGCGGCCGGCGATGCGATTGCTCTCCGCCGCGACTTTCTCGAGCGCGAACGGCTTCACCCAACCAATGGAGGTTTCCCAGCGCAACGGAAGGCTCACCTTCCATTCCGCGGCAGGCAAACCGGGATCGATCACCAACTTCCAATCCCGCCCCGGGGGGAGCGGCTTGGCGGGCGTGACGGAAAGAATGTTTTGCCGGGGCGCCGCCGGCTTCCTTGTCTCCTGGTCCCCCTCCTCGTCGCTGGGCTCGCTTGATTCAGAAGGAGCTGGAGGCGGCTCACCCCAAATGGAGAGGGAACGATCGTCACTCTGATAACTGGGGAAGCTTCTGGTGAGCTCGGTGGGCATCTCGACCCGCGCCTCAATCTTCGCTCCCGAGGCGTTGGTGAAACGAATGAAACGTGCACACGCCTCGGCCTTCACCCTGGCGTTGAAGAGAATCAGATACCGCGGCACGGCCGGGGCATCCTCCTCGTTCGAGCTCGTCAGCGAGGTCACCCCCTTCACCCGCATCGGTGGAGTCTGCGCGGTTTCCTTCAAGGTCGCGGTCACGGTGCGGCCGGCGGCGTCCTTCAACCCGGGCCGCAATGAAATCTGATACTTGGTCCCGAGCGGCAGAATGCCTTTTGGTGTGAACGTGCCACTTCGGCTGCTGAGCCAGGTGAATTGTCCCTCCATCGCCGGCGAGAAAACCAGGGGCGAGACTGTCGGCGTCTTTCCAACCTGGTCGGCCGGAACCATTTCACTGGCAAAGCGAAGCTCAAACGTACTCGCGGGTTCGAGCTGCCGGGAAGGCAGAAGCAACTGCACGGCGCGTTCTTCGGCAAAAGTTGGAGCAACCAGGCAGAAAGTGAGCGCTAGACAGAGTGTTCGCATCATCTTGAAGCGAGCCTAGCACGCGGACTTGCAGTTATTTCAACTCAATTCGCGCCGGTTGAATTTGGTAGGGGAGACTTGTCGAGCCGGAGACCGATTCTTCAACCCGCGGCTCGACAGAGTCTCGCCCTACCAAAAACAGAGCAGGTTTCAGCGATCCGACGTCGTTGGGCCTTTCTCTTCTGAACCCTGAATCCTGAA
Source organism: Verrucomicrobiota bacterium (assembly GCA_003218305.1). Classification (GTDB taxonomy): domain Bacteria; phylum Verrucomicrobiota; class Verrucomicrobiia; order Chthoniobacterales; family UBA10450; genus AV80. Next base: position 2,356 of record QHMY01000156.1, on the reverse strand, counting down.
CCCTGAACCCTGTTGTGCAATTTCACTTGCGGCCCGATTCCAATGCGAGACGGTAGCACTTCACCAGCCGGCGTGGCGGAACTGGCAGACGCGCTGGACTCAAAATCCAGTACTCGCAAGAGTGTGTGGGTTCGAACCCCTCCGCCGGTAGTTGTTCCCACCCGAACGCGGCCTCAGCTGGTCGCCGCGGGCTCGGCCGCGTATAGGGCCGGGTCTTGCCGGAAGAATTTTGCGAGTTCATCGTAGAGCGCAGGATGCCTGGCGCGAAGAGCGATGGGACGCTCGAAGAACTCCTCGGTCACAACGGCAAAGAATTCGGCCGGGTTCGTCGCGCCATAGGGGTCGAGAAGTGTGGGCGTTCCCGCTTCATCCGCGGCCCGCAACGCTTGGAACTCTCTGCTCATCACGCGCGACCAGGCCAGATATTCGGCCCGGCTCGCCAGCGCCGGCGCGCCGTCGGTCGCGTAATCCTCGAAGTCGAGTTGATGGGCGAACTCGTGCAGCACGACATTTTGGCCGTCCGCCGGATGGGACCTGCCTCGTTTCGCCGCGTCCCAGGCGAGAACAAGAACCCCGAGACGTTGCCCCGTATGTCCGAGGCGGTACTCTCCCCCTTCTTCCCAAATCGGTCCTTCCACGTGCCGTTCATCGTCCGCTACATAAGTGGACGGATAGACCAGGATGGTGCTCAACCGCGGGTAATAGTCCGTCTCGCGATGCAAAAGAAGGAGGCAGGCCTGCCCCGCAATCGTCAGGCGAATCTCATCGGTCAATTCGAGACCGCCGCAGCCTTCGAAACGCTTCTCGGCCAGGAAGACCTGAACATGCCCCATCAGTTCAGCCTGATCCGCGGCAGGAAGCCGGCGAAAAATCGGAACGTTCCTGGCCAGCGTGGACCGCATCGCCGGGGGGACAGGCTGAGCGCGAAGTTTGCGACGCCGTCGACGTTTAAAGAACCCGAAGACCATGCCGGCATCCAGCTACCATGATCGCGTCCCGATGCAAAAATGTCAGAACTGGCCGCGGCATCAACAGAGCAGGGCGCAGCTGTTGCGCTTTCACATCCCTCCGCTGCTTGAATTAGACGGCGCCACTGCCGCCTCCAACCCGACCTTACAGGCCGGGGCTTTGTGACTGATTCTGCCGGTCCTGCATGTTCTTGGTGCTGAGGCTACCTGAGGTTTGCACCTCTTTGGCCTCAGCCGAGTCGGAGTTCGCCCAGTGAGCCGCCATGTTGCTGCCGGTTCGTTTTCCAATCCACACCATTGGCTTTCCATTTGAGCCCATGGGCGCGCTGTTCTTATCCTCCATCGCGACCTGGCCAGCGATGTTCAAACCAGCTCCGACATCCACCTTGAGGGCCACGCCACCCTTGGCGAATTTCTCGCCGGCAACACCGGCAGCTGAAACCTTTTTCGACCCGGCAGAAACCACGATGGCGTAATTCCCCGTTACCCCGCCGCTGGGTGATTGAAACTGCACCACGTAATTGCCCGGGGTCAGTTTCGAGGTCGAAAATGTACCCTTCGAATTCGTTGCGCCTTTAAAGGCGGCTTTGCCGTGAGCATCGGAAACAGTCACGTTCAACGAAGGAACGGCGCCATAAGCCAAACCGGCGGAAAGAAAGAGAGAGAGAGCAGTATTGCGGATCAAGTTTTTCATGAGACGCAAGATAGTGTAAATCGGGAGCCGCGCCAAGCGTAAAAACTGCCTCGATTGACGGTCCGATATCCCCTCGTGATGGCGGCTCTATCGCACGAAAACGAAACTGGTCCGCCTGCAGAAAGAGGCGATCCTGGCTCGAGGCGTTCTGGACTTGATCGCGATTCTGAATATCGCGGCGCGGTCTTAGTGTCTCGACCGCATGTCGTCGATCCCCTTGGCGCTTAAGGAGCCTGCGGTCTTGGCCTCCATGTGTTCGGCGGATCCTTCTTCAACCCAGTGCCCCGGCATGTTGCTGCCGGTTTTGGGCCCTATATAAACCATCGGCTTTCCGTTTGAGCCCATCGGAGCGCTGCTCTTATTCTCCGACGCGACCTGGCCAGCGATGTTCAGACCTGAGCCAACCTCCACTTTCAAGGCCACGCCACCCTTGGCGAATTTCTCGCCGACCACGCCGGTCGCTGAAACCTTTTTCGACCCGGCAGAAACAACGATGGCGTAATTCCCCGTGATCCCCCCGCTGGGTGAACTGAACTGCACCGTGTAATTGCCCGGTGTCAGTTTCGCAGTAGAAAACGTGCCTTTCGAGTTCGTTGCGCCTTTGAAGGCGGCTTTTCCGCTGGCATCAGAAACAGTCACGTTCAACGGAGGAACGGCGCCATACGCCAAACCGGCGGAAAGAAAAAGGGAGAAA
>QHMY01000155.1 GCA_003218305.1 Verrucomicrobiota bacterium | reverse complement strand
GATTCGCAACGACATCACCCGCGAAACTCCGGCCAGTTTTGAGCCGACGATTGATTACTGCGTGGTCAAGATTCCACGGTTCACCTTCGAGAAATTCCCCCAGGCTGACGCCACCCTGACGACGCAGATGAAAAGCGTCGGTGAAGCGATGGCGATCGGGCGCACCTTCAAGGAGGCTCTGCAAAAGGCGCTGCGCTCATTGGAGACGAAGCGCTTCGGCCTTTGCGGCGATGGCAACGAGAAGCGCGTGGATGCCGAAACCTTGCGGTTGAAGCTCGCGATCCCGAACTCGGAGCGGATCTTTCATCTCGCCCAGGCCTTTCAGGATGGCATGTCCATCGAAGAGGTGTTCGAGCTGACGAAGATCGACCGCTGGTTTCTCCATAACGTGCGACAGATCGTCGAGGAACAGGGAAGATTGGCCCAGACAGACCTGCGCCGGGCGAAGAAGCTCGGCTTTTCCGATCGCCAGCTGGCGGTCGCGCGCGGAACCTCGGAAGTCGAAGTTCGCGCCGAGCGCAAGGCCGCCGGCGTAATCCCCACCTATCGGCTCGTTGATACCTGCGCGGCGGAGTTCGAAGCGTTCACTCCTTATTACTATTCGACCTACGGTACCGAGAACGAGATGCGCCGCGGGGATAAGCGCAAGATCATGATCCTCGGCGGCGGGCCGAACCGCGTCGGGCAGGGGATCGAGTTTGATTACTGTTGTGTGCACGCCGCGTTCGCGCTGCGCGATCTCGGGTTCGAAACCATCATGGTCAATTCGAACCCGGAAACGGTTTCGACCGATTACGATACGAGCGACAAACTCTACTTCGAGCCGCTCACCCTCGAAGACGTGCTCAATATTTACGACCAGGAACTTCCCGAAGGCGTCATCGTTCAATTTGGCGGGCAGACGCCGCTCAATCTGGCGGAAGGACTGAAAGCGGCCGGCGTTCCGATCATCGGCACCCAGCCCGAGAGCATCGAGATGGCGGAGGACCGGAAATTGTTTGCCGCCATGCTCGACAAACTCGGCCTGCGCCAAACGCCGAGTGGCACTGCCGTCAGCGCCGACGAAGCGGTTTCCATCGCGCAAAAGATTGGCTATCCGGTGTTGGTGCGTCCCTCCTTTGTCCTCGGCGGCCGCGCGATGGAGCTGGTTTACAACGACGAAGATCTTCGCCGCTACATGCAGAACGCCATCGAGGTCAGCCCGGACCGGCCGGTGCTGGTCGACCGGTTCCTGGAAGACGCGATCGAAGTCGACGTCGATTGCATCGCGGACGGCGAGATCAGTGTGATCGGCGCGATCATGGAGCACATCGAGCAGGCCGGCATCCACAGCGGCGACAGCGCCTGCGTCATTCCGACCTTCTCGCTTTCGGATGCCGTTTTGCAGGAGATCGCGACCGCGACCAAAGCGATGGCGCGGGAACTAAATGTGCGGGGATTGATGAACGTGCAATTCGCTGTCAAAGGCGAAAACGTTTACGTGCTCGAAGTGAATCCACGCGCTTCGCGGACGGTGCCCTTTGTCAGCAAGGCAATCGGCGTGCCTCTGGCCAAACTGGCGGCCAAGGTCATGACCGGGAAGAAACTCGCCGAACTCGGTTTCACGAAGGAAATCATCCCGAAACACTTCTCGGTGAAGGAAGCGGTTTTCCCGTTCCTGCGCTACCAGGGGATCGATATTGCGCTGGGACCGGAAATGAAATCCACCGGCGAAGTGATGGGAATCGACGCCGATCTTGGCCTGGCCTACGCGAAATCACAAATGGCCGCGCCCCCGCCGTTGCCCAAGGGCGGAAATGTTTTCATCAGTGTGAAGGACGATGATAAACCGAATATCATCTCGCTGGCGCACGAGTTCGTTGGCCTCGGTTTTCAGATCATCTCCACCAGCGGGACGGCCGCGATGCTCGGCGCCGCAGGCGTGCCCGTGACCAAGGTCCACAAAATCCGCGAAGGACGGCCGCATGTCCTCGACCTGGTCAGGAACGGGGACATCAATTTCATCATCAACACGCCGAGTGGCAAGATCCCACGGGAAGACGAGGTGCGAATCCGGAATGCCTCGCTCGCGCGGAAGATCCCGATCATGACCACGATTCGCGCGGCCCAGGCGAGCGCGAACGGGATTCGATCGCTCCAGCGCAGCAGTCTCCAGGTGAAAACGCTCCAAGAATATCACGCCGGCGTGGGAGCGGAGCCAAAAGGCTCGAAGAAGTCCGATGCGATCTCGCAGTTGAAGGTTGAAGGTTGAACGTTAGGGTCACCCCATGAAAACCACATTGCTTTGTTGCATGATCGGACTGGCCCTGGGCGCCACCGCACTGCGCAGCGAGGAAAAAAAAGAAACAACTCCAATGACTGAATCGAACAAAAAAGAAGTGGCCGTGATCAAAACAAGCGAAGGCGAAATGGTGGCCGAATTCTGGTCGGACGTAGCGCCCAACACGGTCGAGAATTTCAAGAAGCTGGCCAAAGCCGGTTTTTACGACGGCACCGCGTTTCACCGCGTCATCCGGGGATTCATGATTCAAGGCGGCGATCCGCTGACAAAGGACGAGAAGCAACAGGCGCGCTGGGGAACGGGCGATCCCGGTTACAAGGTCAAGGCTGAGTTCAACAAGAAGGCCCATGAAAAAGGTGTCCTCTCGATGGCGCGTTCGCAGGATCCCGATTCGGCCGGCAGCCAGTTTTTTATCTGTCACGGCGACCCGAGATTTCTCGATGGCCAATACACTGCCTTTGGCAAGCTGATCAAAGGCGAGGACGTGCTGGAAAAGATCGCGACGACGAAGACCGGCCCCAACGACCGGCCGGAAAAGCGGATGAACGTCGAGAGCATCAAGATCGTCCCGGCCGATTCGGTGAAATAGCCGCCGGTCGCGCCGCGAGGAATAGGTCGTATAAGGCCTATAGGACCTATGACAGCGTCCGAAAAGACCAGGGTAGCGCTCGTCCAGATGCAGTGCGGGCCAGACCCGGCTGCGAACATGGCGAAAGCCGTCTCGCGCATCCGCGAGGCGGCGAAAGGCGGTGCCGAGATTGTCTGCCTGCCGGAGCTGTTTCGTTCGCAATATTTTTGCCAATCGGAAGACCACGCCAATTTCGCGCTGGCCGAAGAAATTCCCGGGCCGTCCACCACTGAGCTGGAGACGGTCGCTCGGGAGTGCGGGGTCGTGATTGTCGCCTCGCTCTTCGAGAAACGGGCGGCCGGTGTCTATCACAACACGGCTGCGATCATCGACGCTGGTGGGCAGTATCTCGGGAAATATCGCAAGATGCATATCCCGGACGACCCTTCTTATTACGAGAAGTTCTACTTCGCGCCGGGCGACCTTGGGTTTCAGGCCTGGCCGACCCAGCACGGGAAGATCGGTGTTTGTGTCTGCTGGGACCAATGGTACCCGGAATCGGCGCGGTTAACCGCGTTGCGCGGCGCGCAAATCCTGTTTTACCCGACTGCGATTGGGTGGCACCCGCGCGAAAAGGAAAAATATGGCGCCGCCCAGTATTCTGCTTGGGAAACTATGCAGCGCAGCCACGCCATCGCGAATGGCTGCTATGTCGCGGCCATCAATCGCGTTGGACACGAAGCGCCGGCCGGCGGAGACGGGATCGCGTTCTGGGGACAGAGCTTCATCGTCGCGCCCAGCGGCGAAATTATCGCGAAAGGGAGCATCGATAAGGAAGAGATCGTGAGTGCCGAGATCGACTGGGATCGCGTGGACGAACATCGGACCCACTGGCCGTTCCTCCGCGATCGCCGCATCGACGCCTATTCCGGCATCGAGCAACGTCTGATCGATTGAGCTGCGATTTTTCTGTAGCCGCTTCGCTGTGCGAAGCGTCGAGGAAAAGCGA
>QHMY01000154.1 GCA_003218305.1 Verrucomicrobiota bacterium | reverse complement strand
TTCCGCCACGACCTCGTCGCCGCGGACAAAGCTGCGAATATGGAGGCCATCCGGATTCGCCGGACCACACCCAAAGCACGCGTTTTCGGGCGCGTATCGTTCCTGCAAAGATTGCTCGTCGGCGTTCGCCATCGGTCACTCCGCTCCGGTGCCGGCTGAGCCCGGATAGGGTCGCAGTTGCGGGCCGGTATAGAGTGAGCGCGGCCGGATGAGGCGATTGTGATCGTGTTGCTCGATCACGTGGGCGCACCAACCGGCGACGCGGGAGACCGCGAAGATCGGCGTATTCAGCTCCGGCGGAAATTTCAGCATGGTGAAAACCGGAGCGGCATAAAGATCGACATTGGCGCAGAGCTGTTTCTCGCGCTCCATCGCTTTCTCGAGGTTTTCACAGATCGGCACCCATTGCTCCTTGCCCAGGCGTTTCCCGAGATCGCGCGCAATCTCGCGCATGATCGGCACCCGCGAATCGCCCGCCTTGTAGACGCGATGACCGAAGCCCATGATCTTCGCTTTGCTGGCGAGCTGCGCTTTCAACCAGCCCTCAGCCCGATCGGGCGTTTTAATATCGTCGAGCATTTTCATCGACTCTTCGTTGGCGCCACCGTGGAGCGGACCCTTCAAAGTCCCACAGGCCGACGTCACGGCCGAATACATGTCGGACAGGGTCGAGGCGGTAACGCGTGCGGCAAAGGTGGAGGCGTTGAACTCGTGGTCCGCGTAAAGAATGTAAATCGTGTCGAGCATCCGGATCTGCCAGTCCTGGGGCACGCCGCCCGTCAGCTTGTAGAAAAAATTACCGGCGTGGGTCAGGTCGGGTTTATCCGGAATCGGCTCCAGTCCCTGCGAAATGCGCCAGCCGTCGGTGATGAGCGAGGAAACACGCGCGATCAAGCGCATGGCCTTGCGAACGTTCGCGGCATGGGAGTGATCATTCAGGTCGGGATCGAAGGGACCAAGCATGGAAACGCCAGTGCGGAGCATGTCCATCGGATGCGTGTTCTTCGGCATGAGCCGCATCATCTTGATAACGGCGTCCGGAAGAGAACGCTCCGAAGCGAGCTGATTGCTGAAATTCGCGAGCTGGCCGCCATTGGGCAGCTCTCCATTGAGCAACAGATAAGCAACTTCCTCGAAACTGGCCTTGGTCGCCATCTCGTGGATGTCGTAGCCGCGATACATCAGGCCCGCGTTGGGATCGACCCAGCAAATTTCCGTTTCGCCGGCCACCACTCCGGCAAGTCCTGGGCTGTAAGATGGTTTGGTTTCTGTGCTCATAACATTTTTGACTCGTTAGTCTTCGTGGGGAAACGAACTTTTCGCAAATCGGTTCCGCCTCGCGCGCGAGATGGATTTCGCTGCGCTCAACATGACGCAGCGTTAGAACTTTTCAACGCTGGCGATAACCCGGCCAGCTTTCAGCGCCGGGATCGTAATCGAGCGTCTGGTAAAGCTCCTTGCGTGTCTGCATCTTCTCCACCCATTCGCTTTGCGTGCCCGATTTCCTGAGCGCCCGAAAGAACTCGTCCGTCGCCTTCATCGAAAGGCGAAAAGCGCTCTGGGGAAAGATGACCATGCGATAACCCAGCTCATCCAGTTCCTGCACACTAAGCAACGGGCTCTTGCCGAACTCCGTCATGTTCGCGAGAAGCGGAACCTTCACTTCCCGCGCGAAATCGCGAAACTCCTCCTTCGTCTGGAGGGCCTCGGGAAAAATCGCATCCGCACCGGCGGCGACATAGGCGTTCGCGCGTTTCACCGCTCCGTCGAAATTCTCCAGGGCGCGAGAATCGGTCCGCGCAATCACCAGGAAATCTGGATCGCGTTTTGCAGCGACTCCCGCGCGAATCTTGTCGGCCATCTCTTCCGTCTCGACCAGACGCTTACCGGCGAGATGACCGCAACGCTTCGGAAATTCCTGATCCTCGAGATGACAACCGGCCAAACCCGCGCCTTCGAGTTCGTAGATTGTTCTACCAATGTTTTCCACCCCGCCGAAGCCAGTGTCGGCATCGACGATCGCTGGAATCTTGACCGCGTGGGCGATGAATCCCGCCAGCGTTGCGACCTCGTTCAAGGTGAGCAAGCCCACGTCCGGCAACCCGGCCGTGGCGTTCGCGAGACCCGCACCACTGATATAAACGGCGTCAAAGCCCGCGCGTTCCACCTGCCGAGCCATGGAAGCGTTCGGCACTCCCGGCATCGCCACGCAGCCATTGCGAATCAACTCGCGCAATCGGGATGACGGAGTCGTTTCCACAGTTACTTGTTCGCTATTTCGATCGCCTTCATCAAACCGCTGACGTCTTTCGCCTGGTCAAAACCCCAGCATTGCTCCAGCACGCGATCCGCCGCTTCCTGCCCGATCTTCGGCACGGCGAGATTCCGGAATTTCCCTTCGACCTCGGAATCTTTCAGCCGGTTCTTCGCATTGCCTAACGGATAGTCCACGCGCTTGGTCAGCGTTCGGCCGTCGGCCAGATTCACATGCACAATGTTTGCTACAGCTTCCGCGTAGAGGGAGGTGAGTTCGGCGTTGCGCTCCACCTTGACCCCCTGGAGGAACGAAACAATGCCCGTCTCCGTGAAACGCTCCGGCGCGAACTGCTTGTCGGTCACTTCACCATCGATTAACGCGACTGCGGTGATGTAGGGCAAACTGTGATCCGCGGTCTCGCGACTCTGCGGCCGCCATTTTTCCGGCTCGCTCCCGATGATGTCGACCGAGGCGTCGTGACTCTCGATTACCATCGTCTTCACCTGCGCAAGATCCTCGATTTGGTTCCGAAGAAAGAGCGCTGCTTCGATCGCGCTCTGGCTGTGATATTCCGCGGGCCAGAACTTGATACTGGTTTTCAATATCATCGAGACAGGCCCTTCACCCGGCATCGCTTCCTTCGTTTTGTCGAAAACTTCGCGGACGTTGCCCAAGGAAACCCCGAGCTCTTTCTCGAATCCCATCGCTCCCTCGAAGATTGGCGCCGGACCGGTCATGCCGGCGCGCGCCAGCAGAGCCGCGTAAACGCCAAGCCGGGCAGCGTTCGCAAAGGCCACACCTTTCCAATGCGAAAGTTCACCAACACGGGCCTGCCGGAACGCCGCGCAGTGCACCCCGGCAATGTTGATGGCGTGCCGCGTCCGCTCAGGGTCGAGCTTCATTAACTTCGCGCAGGCCAGCGCGGTCGAGAACGCACCGTAGGTCGGATGATCCCAGCCCCGCGCCCGAATGCTGGCGGCATCGCAAAGACGGCATTGCACCTCGTAGGCGATGGCCGCCGCCGTGATCATCTCTTTCCCGGTGGCGCCGACGCTCTCCCCGACCGCGAGGACGGCGGAGAAATTGTCGCTCGGATGCGCCGGTTCCTTCGAAAGATAGGTGTCGTTGTAATCGAAATAGCGAATGCAGCAGCCGTTGGCGAAGGCCGCCCAATCCGGGGGCGCCTGATGCTTCGTCCCGAATACCGTCGCGCCGCCCTGCCCAGCCGAGAAATCCGACACCACCTTGCGCGCGATCGTGCACGGCTCCTCGTTCCAGGCCCCGAGGGCGCATCCCAACGAGTCCGCGAGCCGCCGCTTCACCTCATGGATGACGTTTTTCGACAGGTCTTCGAAATTGAGCGTGGTGGCGAAGTGGGCGAGTTGGTGAGCAAGCGTTGGGTTGGTCATAGAAAAGTGAAGCTGCAATCTGGCGATTAATCGTCACGCGGCAACCGTCATCCCGAGCGCAATTGAGGGGGCCCTATCAGCTGGTCATCCCGAGCGAAGCGCAGCGCAGCCGAGGGACCCCGTGGAGCGTCGAGCGACTTCGGTCGGGGTTCCTCGACTGCGCTTCGCTTCGCTCGGAATGACACTTGGTTTTCATCCGTGCCCATCCGTGTAATCCGTGGTTAAATCTCTCTCCACATGAGCAAAGTTTATTCAGACGCGAAATCAGCGCTCGCCGACCTGCTTCACGACGACATGACGATTGCCGCCGGCGGTTTCGGGCTATGCGGCATCCCGGAAAATCTCATCGCCGCCCTGCACGAAAGCGGCGTGAAAGGCCTGACCATCGTCGGCAACAACGCGGGCGTGGATGGCTTCGGCATGGGGGTCTTGCTCACCACCCGGCAGGTGAAAAAGGTCATGGCCTCCTATGTCGGCGAAAACAAGGAGTTCGAGCGCCAGGTCCTGAGTGGCGAGCTCGATCTCGAACTCATCCCGCAAGGCACGCTGGCTGAACGATTGCGCGCGGGCGGCGCGGGCATCCCGGGGTTTTATACCCGGACCGGATTCGGCACCAAACTGACCGACGGCAAGGAGACCAAAGTTTTCGACGACAAGGAATATGTGCTCGAACCGGGCATCAGGGCGGAGGTCTCGCTCGTGAAAGCGTGGAAAGGTGACAAATCGGGCAACCTCATTTTTCGGAAAACCTCGAGGAACTTCAACCCGATGATCGCGAGTTGCGGCAAGGTCTGCGTGGCCGAAGTCGAGCAACTGGTCGAGGCC
>QHMY01000153.1 GCA_003218305.1 Verrucomicrobiota bacterium | reverse complement strand
AACTATTTCGACTCTGCCGCCCGGGTTCGTCGGCAGTAACTTCTGCTCGGAGATTATGGTTTCGCCCGATGGCCGATTCGTTTATGCCGGGAACCGTCTGCACGACAGCATCGGAATATTCTCAGTAGCCGAAAACGGTGAACTGACCTTCATCGGCGAGGAATGGACGCGTGGAAATTATCCGCGCAGCTTTAATTTCGATCCGACCGCTCGCTTTCTTTACATCTGCAACCAACGCGCAGACAATGTCGCCATCTTCCATATCAATCGCACTACAGGTAAACTGTCGTTCACTGGCCATTACGCCGCCGTTGGCAATCCATCCTTCATCGCGTTCCTGGACCTGGCGGCATGATGCGCGATGATCAACCCGCAGAAATTCCAAACAACCTACGAAGCGCGGCGCACTCCCACAGATGGGGTGACTCTCGTCGGCTTCTACGGGGCCGACAAACCGGCTGCACTCCTGAATTATCAGAACAGCCTTAAACGCGCGCTGAACGACACTGTGAGCCATCATCGGGATTTGGTACGCGTCCAGGAAACCGAATGGCTTCATGCCACAATCTGCGGTTTGGAAGGTGCGAAGGACCAGGCAGGTAACATCGTGACCAATAACATGAAAGAACGCGCTCGCAATACGGGCGAAGCGCCGCGGCCATTTCTGGTGGAAGAATTTCTCGCGTTCGTCCGGAACGCGCAACCGATCCGTTTTCGATTCGGCGGATACGATCCGCAGGATGTAAATCCACACGACCTAAAACGAAGCCCGTGGACGCGAAGCTTTGAGATGCGCGAAGATGGCCTCGCTGTATTGATGGGCTGGCCTGCGGATAAGAACGACGAGCCGTTCGCGTTTGATCTCCACAATCTGCGAATGGGGGTTCAGAAGTTTGGCGTTGTCCACAAATATCACCTGACCGAGGGCGACATTGATAATGACTTCTTTATGGTGATTGCTGCGTTGGAACACCCGGTCTGGACGCGGCTTTCAGATGAGGAGCGTCGACAGGTCAGTATCCGCTTGGACCAGTTTCAGCAAGAACTGCGCAATACCCTTCAACGTGAGCCGTTTTACGCTGAGCTTTCGCCCAATCACCTTTGGATTGTACAATACCGCACCACGACCTTGGCAGACGTGGTGTTTGCGAAGCGCGTCACAGACATAACCGCCGGCGAGGTCCGCCGTTTATACGGCCCGTAGCTGACGCATGGAACCGGACGCATGCTTTCTGCATCGTGTTTATGTTGCGTTTTGTGTCGCTGGTTTGAATGATGCGAAAAAATGGACCCAACTGAAAATGAAGGGCGGCGCGACTTCCTGAAGAAGGCGTGCGCGGCGTGCATCGGCGGCGCGGTAATGATTCCGCCGATTGCCGCGGGTGTTGCCGTCTTGCTGGATCCTATCCGCAAGAAGGGCGCGGCAGGTGATTTCGTGCAGGTCGGTTTTCTCAGCGCCTTGCCTGACGATGGCACGCCACGGAAGTTTACCGTACTCACGACACGCGAAGACGCCTGGAACAAGATGACTAATGTGCCCGTCGGCGCGGTTTATTTGCGGCGCGTTGCACCCGACAAAGTCCAGGCGCTCAATGTCGTCTGCCCACATGCGGGTTGCTTTGTGGATTTTATGCCGGACCGCAGTTCTTACCTCTGTCCATGCCACGACAGCACCTTCGCGATCGACGGAAAGATCAACGACCGAAAAAGTCCCGCATCGCGCGGCATGGACGAATTGGAGACGCAGATTCGCAATGGCAATGAACTGTGGGTGAAGTTCCAAAACTTTCTGGCCGGAGCACCTGAAAAAATTCCGGCATGAAGTCGTTCCTGAACTGGCTGGACTCGCGGACCGGCTGCAAAAAACTCTTACATGAGGCGCTCTACGAAAAAGTCCCGGGCGGCGCGCGCTGGCGTTACGTGTGGGGCAGCACGCTGACCTTCGCGTTGGCGGTGCAGTTCATCACAGGTCTGTTTCTCTGGCTGGCGTACAACCCTAGTTCGCAGACCGCCTGGGAGAGCGTGTATTACATCCAGAACCACATGACCGGCGGCGCGTGGTTGCGGGGCATCCATCATTTTACCGCGCAAGCGATGAACGTCTTGCTCGTGCTGCACCTTATGCAGGTGGTGATCGACGGCGCATACAAAGCGCCGCGCGAAGTGAACTTCTGGTTCGGTTTCGTTTTGTTGCTGCTGGTAATGGCTCTGTCGCTCACGGGATATCTGCTCCCGTGGGATCAGAAGGGTTTTTGGGCAACGAAGGTCGCGACGAACATCGTAGCCATCACGCCACTCATCGGCCCGCAGTTGCAGAAGCTGATCATCGGCGGCGCAGATTACGGGCATCACACACTCTCACGGTTTTTCGCGCTGCATGCGGGCTTCCTGCCCGGGCTGATCGTCGTGCTACTCGCCGGCCACATCTATTTATTTCGCCGCCATGGCTTGACGGTGAAAGAGCCGCGGCGCGGCCCTGATACCTACTTCTGGCCCGATCAGGTGTTGAAAGACGCTGTGGCGTGCCTGGTGGTGCTGGCGACAGTGTTGTTTCTGGTGATCGCCGGCAAGGGCGCTGAACTCGGCGGTCCCGCTGATCCGACAGAACCCTACTCCGCCGCGCGGCCAGAATGGTATTTTTTATTTTTGTTTCAGTTTCTGAAATACTTTCACGGGGGGACGGAAGTCTGGGGAGCGATCGTGATCCCTACGCTCGTCCTGATTGTGATGTGCCTGATGCCATTCTTCGGTAAATGGCGGTTGGGACATCGGTTCAACATTTGGTTTTTGGGTGTCCTGTTTATTGGTGTGGCATATCTAACTGTGTTGGCAGTCGCTGATGATCGCCGCAAGCCCTCATACCGCGTCGCGAAGGAGGCGGCCGAGCGCGAGGCCGAACGCGTGAAAGTTCTCGCGGCGGCCCACGGAATCCCTACCAGCGGCGCCGTCAATTTGCTACGCGAAGACGCTTTCGTGCAAGGCCCGAAACTATTCGCGCGCAACTGCGCCAGTTGCCACCGCTATGACGGCAACGATGCGCTCGGGCTGACGCCGAAGGATCCGCAGTCCGCGTCGGACCTTAAAGGATTCGGTTCACGCGAGTGGATCGCGCGCTTGCTTGATCCCGCGCATGTCGCGAGCACGAATTACTTTGGTGGCACGAAGTTCGCCAGGGGCAAGATGGTGAAGTTCGTGACAAAGGACGTCGCCGCGTACACGCCGCAGCAGAAGGAGCAACTCCACAAAGTGGTCATGGCCTTGTCGGCCGAAGCGAAACTGAAGTCCCAGGCATCGAGCGACGCAAAGGATGCCTCGGAAATCGCCACAGGCCGCGAGCTGATCAGGGGCGACATCAATTGCGTGGAGTGTCACGCTTTCGGTAAACCCGACGAAGACGCTGCCGGGCCTGACCTCACGGACTACGGCTCGCGCGAATGGCTGATCAGCTTCATCTCAAATCCCGCGCATCCAAAATTCTATGGCAAACGCAACGACCGCATGCCGCGATTCGCGGAAGAAAAGATCCTGGATGCAAAAGCGATCGGCTTAATCGCCGATTGGCTGCGAGGGGATTGGTACGAACCGGCGGCGACTGTCAGCGTTGCGCGCTAAACCGCTTTCTCGCCGCGTTCTTCGGTACGGATGCGGATGGCGTCTTCGACTTCCGAGATGAATACTTTGCCGTCGCCAATCTTGCCGGTTTTGGCGGAATTGATAATCGATTGCACCGCGGCGTCGACCTGGGAATCGGGCAGAACGATCTCGATTTTGACCTTGGGCAGAAAATCCACGGTGTATTCGCTGCCGCGATAAATCTCCGTATGGCCCTTTTGGCGGCCAAAACCTTTGACTTCGGACACGGTCATGCCGAGCAACCCGAGTTCGTGCAGCGCGTCTTTGACTTCGTTCAGCTTGAACGGTTTGATGATCGCCTCAATTTTTTTCATAGCGGCAACTCCGGATTAAATCAAAATCCAGAGTCAGCCTGACCCCTTCTTTGCCTGCACGCAAGCATACAATCTTCTTCACTGCTGGAGGGGCGGAAGTGATAATACGGGCGAACATGAACCGTATTGTTTCCTGGCTGGCAGCGATCACGATCGGCGGCGCCGCATTGGCCGAAAGCAGACTCGACGTTCGCGAGCAGGGCGCGGCTGGCGACGGGCGCAAGCTGGATACGGCCGCCATTCAGAAGGCGATCGATGTTTGCGCTGAGCGCGGCGGAGGCCAGGTATTCATTCCGGCCGGCCGTTATCTCTCGGGCTCGATTCATCTGCGCAGCGGCGTGACGCTGCATCTGGACTGCGGCGCGCGGCTGGTCGGAACAACAAACCTTTCGGACTATGCGCAGCCCAAAGTGCCGGAGTTCATGCCGGAAGCGAAATGGGGCAAATGGCATCGCGGACTCATTGTTGCGCAGGATGTTGAAGATGTCGCAATCACGGGCGGCGGCACGATCGATGGCAACAAGGTATTCGATCCAACCGGCGAAGAGCGAATGCGCGGCCCACACACGATCGTGTTCGTTAACTGCCGACGATTCACGTTGCGCGATGTCACCATCGTCGATGCCGCGAACTATGCCGTGTTCTTTCAAGTGAGCGATGACGTGGAAATTCGCAATGTGC
This sequence comes from Verrucomicrobiota bacterium, assembly GCA_003218305.1. GTDB lineage: Bacteria > Verrucomicrobiota > Verrucomicrobiia > Chthoniobacterales > UBA10450 > AV80. The sequence goes on along the minus strand of QHMY01000153.1, from coordinate 516 downwards.
AATTCGTCGGCGGCTGGGACGGAGTGCATTGGCGTGGGGCGCCGGACCGCTGGTGCCACAACGTGAAGATCATGGGCTGCCAGTTTTTTACCGGAGATGACGCGATCGCCGGCCGCTATTGGCACAACACGGTGATCAAGGATTGCCTGGTGAATTCGTCGTGCAACGGCATCCGGCTGATCGGTCCCGCAACGCGGCTGACCATTGCTGGCAATCTGTTTCGTGGCCCGGGCGAGCAACCTCACCGCACATCCGGTGAGCACCGGCGCACGAACATGTTGTCCGGCATCATCCTTCAGCCGGGAGCGTGGGACCGGACGCGCGGGTTACTGGACGACGTATTCATCGCGAATAACACGATGCTCGACGTCGCATCGCCAATCACGATTTGGACCAAGCCCGGAAACACCGTCGGCCGTGTAACGATCAGCGGCTTGAATGCGACGGGCGTGTATCGCTCCGCGCTCTCGGTCGAAAGCTGGGCCGACGAACCGATCACCAATGTTGTTCTTCGCA
>QHMY01000152.1 GCA_003218305.1 Verrucomicrobiota bacterium | reverse complement strand
TTCGCTCAGGCCCGCGATGTAGAGCTGGCCATCACGTGGATTGAACCGCGCGCGCATCACGGATGAAGTAAATTTGAGCGGGAATTTCACTACGCCGCCTTGCATCTGGCCGTTCGCCGCGCGTTCTTTTAGCATGAGGAACAAACTCGATTGTCCGTAGGACTCGTGCAGCCATTCGCCTTTGAATGGGCCCCATTTTTCGCTCGTCACGACGATCTGTCCGCCGCCTGAGTTGTCGTAATTCTTCGGCAGCCACGCGAGCGGCGGAATGAAACCGGACGCCAATTGTGCGGATGTGAGCTTATTGCTCACGCCATGGAACCCGCCGGGCTGAATCCAATTGATCGGCGTGGTCGGGACCCATGTGCCTTCATTGTCGCTCGTGGTGATCTGTCCGTCGGGCGACACGCCAATGCCATTGGGTGCACGGAAGCCGCGTGCGAGCACTTCGAATTTTTTGCCATCTTTGCTGACCTTGAAGAGACAGCCGGAATGCGAGCAAACCATGCCGTTGCCGGGCGTCCTCTCATTACTACCGAAACCACTGCCGCCGCTGTTGACCGGATTGGCTTTGGCAAAATAAAAGTTCCCTTTCTTGTCCGCCTGCAAATCGAAGACGAATTCATGGAAACCTTCCGTGGATTTGATGTCGTTGTTGAAGTTCTCGTAGTAGTCCGCTTCGCCGTCCTTGTTCAGATCGTAATAGCGCGTGATTTGGTCACGGCCAGAGGTGTAGATAACGTCATCCACAATCACGAGCCCGAGCGTCTCGTAGCTGCCCGACGCGAAGCGGCGCCAGCTTAGTTTTTCCAGTGAGTCGTCAATTCCTTCGACAATCCATACATCACCTTCATGAGTGCAGAGCGCGGCCCGTTTGCCGTCGGAGAAAAAGTCCATGCCACCAAAACGCACGCGGCGGTTCCACGGATTCGGCACCGGCGCCGTGATGGAATCGGTGACGTAGGCGCCATCGGGCGTGCGACTGGTGTTCGTCGCGCCTTTCACGACGACGGCTTCCGGCCAGTGTGCGGGCCCGCCTTTGGCGAAGGCCACCATCTGCGGCTTGGCCTTCGCGAGGCCGGAAACTTTGTTCGCGTTCTCTGGATTTCCGCTCCAGATGATAACGCTGAAGAGCGCGTCCTTCGTGCCCTTGGCGATGCTCAGGAGCGCGCGGCCATCGTTATCCGAAGTGAGCTTCACGCCTTTCGGTGCGCCGCTTAATAGGACCATCGTCACATTCGTTCCGGCAGATGTTCCGATTTTGAGGCCATTGTTGTCCGGCGTGGCGGCGCCGTATTTCACGTCCGCGATTGCCGCGAGCAAATCCGCCGAGGCTTTTTCGATTTTGAACGTGCGCACGAAGCCGATGAGCTTGTCGGCTTCGACCGTGCCGGGTTGCTCCAGAATCTTTGTCCCAAGAACGGTGTAGGCGAGCACGACATTCGAACCGTTCACATACATGCCGTCCCAGCGGCACCAATCCTTGGAGAGCGGCCCAAACGGTTCCGTGCGATCGTCGACAAATTGTCCTTTCGCATTCGCCCAGCCCGGCCCCGACTTCGTGCCGAAGTATTGTTCTCCCACAATCGATGGGTGCGCTCCGTGACCGCCGTCGTAAGCCACACCTTTGCTCGTCAGATACCCGCCGGTCCATCCCGCGGCAAATCGGAGCAAGTCCGTGTCCCAAAGCATGTTCGCGTCATGGCCCACGCGAATGGCGAAGCCCTTCATCGCCACATTTCCCGCGGGCCATTTGGCGCTGATGCACGCGCCCTGAAAGGGAAAATCTTCCTGGTAGTAGGCTGTTCCGCCGCGTTTCGGTTCCGCCGCAAAGACGCTTGTGCCGCACCAAACCATCGCGCACACGGCGCCGATCCAACGATTCAATATCAATTTACGCATTATTAGTCAGTGCTCGCCCGGGGCCGGAATGAGTGCAGAGACGCAAAAGCGCAGAGAGGAGTTCGCGACTCCGCATCTCTGCGCCTCTGCGGTTGAGTTTTTCCGCCACGGACAAGAGCGCTGTTTCGACGGGGCAAGGGGCGGTCGGCATTCAAGGGAATTGGTGATACGGGAAACATCTGCCGAATGGCTTCGTTTGGTAATTTTCCGCAGCCACGGATGAAACACAGATTAAACACGGATAAGGACGACAGAATCGCTTCGTTTCGTACTTTCGAAGGCTGCCGAACTTTGAGCCTCCCTCCGAGGGATGGGTTCGTTTCGTAATTTGGCGTGCTGTAGCGGTCTATGACCGCCGCCCCCATTGAGCTTGCCTCGATTTGGTGGACAGGTGTGAGGCAAGGGCATGGGTTATTTAGTTGTTTTGGTTTTCAAAGTCCACAGGTGACGTGTAACCGAGGGCGCTGTGGAGCCGCCTGCGGTTATAGAACACTTCGACATATTCGAAGATGGCTGAACGGGCCTCGGCCTGGTTGGCAAAGGATTGCCGGTGAATGAGTTCGGTCTTGAGTTTGCCCCAGAAGCTTTCCATGGCGGCGTTATCATAGCAGTTGCCCGCCCGGCTCATGCTCATCACCAGGCCGGTTTTGGCCAGGCGCGCGCGGTAAGCCGCGCTGGCATATTGGCTCCCGCGATCCGAATGGAGCAGACACCCGGCCGAGGGACGGCGGCTCTGCACGGCTTGAGCCAGCGCCGCCTCGACCAGACTGGTCTCCATGTGTTCAGCCATGGCCAATCCCAAGAGCCGTCGGCTCCACCGATCCAGCACCGCCGCGACATAGAGCCAGCCCGTGTCTGTATGCACATAAGTGATGTCACTCACCCAGATCTGATTGGGACCCGTGGGAACGGGCGCGCTGGCCATGAGATTGGGCGCGATGGGTTGAGCATGCCCGCTGTCCGTGGTCTGCGGACGAAAGGCCCGCGGTTTAAGCCCCTGCAAATCGTGCTGGCGCATGAGCCGACAGACCCGACGACGGCTGGTGTCCAAGCCTTGCTTCTGCAAGGTCCGAAGCAAACGCGGACTGCCATAGGTCTGGCGGCTTTCTGCGTGAGCCTGGCACAGGCTTTTGCCCAACTCGACATCCCGCAGCGCCCGGGCGCTGGGGGGACGCTTCTTCCAGGCATGATAGCCACTGGGCGACACCTCAAAGGCCTCACACAAGTCGCCAATGGAATATTGTCCGGCCAAGGTTTTCATGAGGGCGAACCGTTCGGGCCGGGTTCGGCAAGGATGCCCAACGTTTTTTTTAATATGTCACGCTGCGTGCGCAGATGTTCGTTCTCCCGGCGCAGGGCGCGTAGCTCCAACTCCAAAGCTTCTTTGCTATTCTCCGGCGCGGCGGGGCCAAAGCGCCTCTTCCACTCGCGCAGCGCCCAGTGGTTTACCCCCAATTCATCCGCAATCACCGGTAGTGACTTCTCTCCTTTAAGCACCAGGGCCACCGCCTCGCGTTTGAACGCTTCGTCGAAGATCCGGCGCCTTTTTATCACTTTCGTCTCTTTCGTTTCCATCGGCTTGGTCTTTCTTCTCCCAGCCCTTGCCTCACCCTGTCCACCAAATCGAGGCAAGCTCACCCACTGGCTCACTCACTCACTGGCTTACTTCCCTTCGCATTTGCCCTCATCTTCGGTTGCCTGAAGGCGCTTTCTGGGGTTTCATTCCGCGCAATAAAGAGGTGACAGAGTTTTGACCAAGCCTATGTACAGTTTATCTCGCAGATTCATTGCCGCGACGTTGGCCATCCTGGCCCTAACCATCGTGCTTCCAGCCGCGCGCGCGCAATCGAATGTCGTCCTGTTCGGCTTCACGAACTCCTGGCGCTACAACCAGACGACCTCGTACGACGGCGTTGGCTGGACCGCACCGGACTTCAATGATTCAGCATTGCCGTCGGGCCGGGGTGTCCTCGCCGTGGAAGATGCCAATAACGCCTTCGTGATCGGCCGAACGAACACCGCGCTGACTCTGGGGCGCACCACTTACTATTTCCGAACCACCTTCAACTATACCGGCGAGCTCTCGGGCGCGATTCTCACCTTCTCCAATATCGTCGATGACGGCGCGGTCTTTTATCTGAACGGTGTTGAAATCAAACGGCTGTTCATGACCAACGACACCACGCCGGTCTTCTACGCCACGCTGGCGAGCAATCATGAGGCGTCGGCGTTCGACGTCTTCAATGTGTCGGGAGCTTTGGTCGAATCCGCCCTCGTCCAAGGGACCAATGTTCTCGCGGTCGAAGTTCACCAAACCACTGCCGGCAGCACGGATATCGTTTTCGGCTCTGCCTTGAGCGTCTCCGTTGCACCGGTGACACCGGCACCATTGCGCCTGCCACTCGTGCCGCCCACGTATGGCTACACACTGGTGAATGCGTTCCCTGGTCTTACTTTTGGTTCACCACTTTGTTTCGCCACGCCACCCGGAGAAACCAACCGATTGTTCATTTTGGACAAGGGCGGGCACATGTATGTGATCACGAATCTGGCCAATCCCAACGTGACCGACTTTATGAATCTGGCGCGTGTCGATACCCAGAGCGAGTCAGGGCTGATTGGATTGGCGTTTCATCCAGGCTACGCGACGAACCGCTACTTCTTTCTCTTTTATTCCGTGACCACAAATTCAACTCAAGGCACGGGAGTGCTGCATCAACGGGTCGCACGATTTCAGACCATGGCCTCCAACCCGAATCGCGCCCTGGAAAGCACGGAGGTGGTGCTCATCAATCAACGCGACACCGCCGGCAACCACAATGGGGGTGACCTGCACTTTGGCGCGGATGGTTTGCTCTA
>QHMY01000200.1 GCA_003218305.1 Verrucomicrobiota bacterium | reverse complement strand
GACCACCCAGTTGCGCGCCATCGCCGACGTGGCCACGGCGGTGACGAAGGGCGACCTGACACGTTCGATTCAGGTCGAGGCCCAGGGCGAAGTCGCGTTCGTGAAGGACAACATCAACGAGATGATCCGCAATCTGAAGGACACGACGCTGCAAAATGAGGAGCAGGATTGGTTAAAAACCAACCTGACGAGATTCACCAGGATGCTCCAGGGCCAGCGCGATCTCATGACCGTGGGCAAGCTGATCCTCTCGGAACTGGCGCCACTGGTCTCGGCCCAACAAGGAGTCCTTTATATAATGGATGGTTCCGGATCGGATCCTGAGCTGACGCTCCTGGCCAGTTACGCCGGTCCCAATGGCGAAGAAGGCAGGACTCGG
>QHMY01000199.1 GCA_003218305.1 Verrucomicrobiota bacterium | reverse complement strand
AGCTATCCTCGCTTGATCGCTTCAATTCCACCCACCAGGCTTTTCTCGATCAGCTGACCGAGAGCATTGGCATCGTCTTGAACACGATCGAAGCCAACTCGCGCACGGAGAATCTCCTCAAACAATCGCAATCTCTCGCGATCGAACTGCAAAAAGGTCAGCAGGAATTGCAAATAACCAACCAGGAGCTGCAAGAAAAAGCGCGTTCCAACCTCGCGAAAGATCAGTTCCTCGCCATGCTCAGCCACGAATTGCGGACGCCGCTGACTCCGGTCATCGCTTCCGCAATCGACCTGGAAGGTGAAGCCGGCTTGCCGGAAAACGT
>QHMY01000198.1 GCA_003218305.1 Verrucomicrobiota bacterium | reverse complement strand
CGTATCAGCAAAGGGAAGGTCCAACTCAACTTCGAGGTGGTCGATGCGCACACCCTTCTGCAGAACGCCCTGGAGATCTATCAAAGCGAGATCGAGCGAAAACATCTGGCGCTCCGGCTTGATCTCACGGCGCAAAAGGTCCATCTCCGGGCCGATCCGGCTCGCTTGCAGCAGATCTTTTGGAACCTGATCAACAACGCGGTGAAGTTCACTCCGGAAAACGGTCAGATTCACATTTCGACCAGCAACGATTCGGATGAACGGTTGGTTGTGGAGATCGCCGATACGGGACTGGGAATCGAGGCCGAGTCTTTGCCGAAAATCTTTGACGCTTTCGAGCAAGGCACCCGAACGCGGATGGGCGGCCTTGGTCTTGGTCTTGCGATCAGCAAAACGCTGGTGGAGGCGCACAAGGGATTCATCACTGCGGAAAGCGCGGGCCGCAATCTGGGCACCAAGTTCAGTCTCGCCTTCCCCACCTGTCCCAAGCCGGACCGTAGCGCCACGCCGATGGTGCGACGTCAGGCTTCCGAGCGACAAAGCCTGCGCATCCTGCTCGTGGAAGACCACGAAGATACGAACAAATCGCTGACCAAATTGCTGCGGCGTCGCGGATATTCTGTGCAGTCCGCGATGAGCGTTCAGTCCGGGATCGACCTGGCCGCGCGGGAAGAGTTTGATGTTTTGATCAGCGACCTGGGTTTGCCGGATGGAAGCGGGATCGATCTGATCCAGAAGCTTAGTCCCGATCGCTCGCTCTTTGGGATCGCGCTAACGGGTTTCGGAATGGAAGAGGATGTTCGAAAGAGCCGCGAAGCGGGATTCAGACATCATCTGGTCAAACCGATCGACCTGACCAAACTCGACCAACTCATTCAGGAGAGCGTCGCTGAGGTCGCCCCGGTATAAGGCAGAAAGAAAGACTAAACAGGAGGTAACCGAGAAAACAGAGAACCGGTTTCCAAAACAAAACCCTCTGTTACCTCTGTTTCCTCCTGTAAGAGCTTTACGCAAACTGCGGCGGCTCGGGCGGGGCTGGCGCTTCGGGTGTTCTGGGCTCTCGTGGGGTTCGGGGCGACTCCGGGCCCTTTGGATTTTCCGGGGATTCCGGTGTGTCGGGTGAAACTGGCGGTGGTTTGATTGGCTCAGGCGAGTCGGGGTCCTGCGGAGGCTCGGGTGTGGGAATCAAACTGAGGGACCGACACAAGACGATGCACTGTTGAATATCGACCCCCAGGATCAGGGAAGCTCCATGCGGCGATGTCGCGGGGACGGCGCACCCCGCCTCCACAATTGCGGCAAAGACGAACGCGCTGGCCAGGGCCAGCCATATGCGAGGAGGACGCATTTCTCCATTCTAGAAAATGCGGCGGGATGCGCCAATAGGACCTTGGTCCCACTCGGGAACGACTGAGACCAAAGTCCAATAGGCTGGTGGCACGTCAGGTGGCAAAACAGGCCTGATGAACACTAACCATCTTAAGTTAACCGTGCTCGCTGCCATGGCGATTACCCTCGCCGCGTGCCAGACCACCACCACCAGTACTACCACGCCAAATCGCTTCGAAACGGCCGATGTGAACCACGACAAGTTCCTCTCCCTTGACGAAATCAACGTTTATCTCGTGACCGAGATTTTTGACAGCCGCGACGCCAATAAGGACAAGAAGATGACTCGCGCCGAATGGGGTGCCACCGGCGACGCCGGACGGGACAAGCAATTCAAAGCCCGCGACACCAACGGCGACGGCATTGTCACCATGGACGAAGCGCTCGCCTACGGCCGGACGAAGGGAATGGCAAAACAGGTGCTGCGCGAGGCCGACACCAACAAGGATGGGAAGCTTTCGGAAGCGGAGGTCAAAGCCTATTACGCAAGCAGAGAAGGCCCCGCCCGTTAAGCCTCCGCGCTGGGCAGTGAGATCCTTTCGTCCTCGTCCTTCGTTCTCGTCCCTCGTCCTCGTTCCGGAAGAAAAAGATCGAGACCGAGGAGGGATCAAGATATTCGAAAGGCGACCAGTTATGCGACGCTTCGAGGGAAGCGCCCGACCCGGACAACTCCGCCATGCCTGATTTCATTTTCGACATTCCTTTGCTGATCACCGGTCCGGCGATTGTCATCTTGCTCTGTTTGTACGGGGTCGTTGGGCTGCTGATCACTCGCCGTTGGATCTTGCCCCGGCTGCGAACGGATGTGCGCGATTCTGAATTCAGCGGCGCGATGTTGCAGGCCGTAATGGTGTTCTACGGATTAGCCGTGGCCCTCATCGCGGTGAGCGTCTGGCAGAGCTACGCCGATGGCGGGAAGATCATCTCGCAGGAGGCTACTGCACTGGCAGCGCTCTACCGGGACGTCAGCAGTTACCCTGAACCGATTCGACCCCAACTTCAAAAAGGCCTGCGCGATTACGTAGATCAGATCATCCACCAGGCCTGGCCTCTGCAGAGGCGCGGCCAGACCCCAACCCGGGGGGTCGAGATGATGAACCTTTTTCAGGGGACACTCGACCAGTTTGAACCGGCTACCGAAGGCCAAAAAATTCTGCACGCAGAAACGTTGCGCGCATATAACCAGGTCATCCAGGCACGCCGATTTCGGCTCGATGCGGTGAACACCGGGCTGCCCACCATTCTCTGGTTTGTCATTGTCGCGGGCGCTTTCATCAGCCTGGCCTCTTCGTTCTTTTTCAAGATCGAGGACGCGCGATTACAGGGCATTCAGGTCGTGCTCCTGGCTGCTTTCATCGGACTGGTCATTTTCATGATCCTGGCCCTGGACCGTCCCTTCCGGGGCGACCTGGGATTGCGGCCCGGCGCGTATCAGCTCGTCTACGATCAATTGATGAAACCTTCATCGCCGTAATGGCAGGGCGTCAGTTGCGACTCAGTATCCCCCGCCCCAACGGATCTGCCACGCGACACCGACAGCGGCGAAGTCGTGGTGACGATGCGCGTTGTAGCCGGTGATGCCGTAGAGCTTGACCGATTGATACCGGTTCACCGGCAACGCGATCGTGGCGCCGAAGCGCATACCTTCCTGCTGGTCGTCGTTCTCCAAGCCATTAGTGGTGGAGCGGCTGCCCACGAAGTAGGCGGCATTGATCGCCGCCCAGCCGCCCGGCATGAAAGTGTAGCTGAGGTGCGATTGCAGGGAGTAGAGGGGCGCCACTTCGCGCGACTGGCCGCCGAAGAAATTGCCGTTGTCGGTGTAAAACGCAGCCGCGGGCGCAATTTCGGCGGTCCATCGCCCGAACGCTTTCGAACAGCCGATCTCCGGTTTGAACGACCAGCGGTTAGTGCCGATGTTCACCAGCTTCTCGCTGTCGTATTGGCCCAGGGGCGCGGTCACACGCAAACTCCCGCCGAGAATGAAATCCTGCCGGTAGTTCTTGAACTCCGCTGCCGTCAACGCAGGTGCGCCGATGAAATTTATCGAGACCCGAAACGCCGGATCCGCGAATCCATCCACGATGCGCTCGCGCGGCAGGCCGTTGACGAGGCCCCTGGCCGAAAGCGCGGCGTACGGCACGATGACATCAAATTTTCCCGACTGGCTGAAGGCGCGAAACGTCGTGGCGAAGCCGAAGACGCCGACATGCGAAGCGTTGCTCACATTTTCGAGCGGCAGCGATGGATCGGTGAGCACGTCGCCACTGGCGTAGCCATATCCGGCGACAACGAAGTTGAGGCCGATAGGCGAATTGCTGTACGAACGCGGTTCGAGATCCTGCGCCTGGAGTGTTGGACTAATTCCGACGATGAACAGGCCGAGCGCAGGCAAAAAGCGGGACACAATCCGTTCCGAGTTCAATGGTGGCATGCTGCGGGGAGACACCCGCCGCGTCGATAAGACCAAAGTCCGATAAAACGCGCGGAGAACTGGACGGTCACGATTCCCGATTCCAGTCCTAGGACTAAGGTCCAATAGCTTGGAGGCAGGCCAAAACGTCACCCTAGGTGCGTGCAACGCTGGTTCACTTAAGTCTGCCATGAAAACCTTCCTACTCGTCTTGTTCATGTTTGTTACCGGCGGCCCTGCGCTCTTGGCCGAAGTCGATACTGGCCGCCCAACGGGGGGCACACCGTACGATAAATATCTCGGCCCGGTTCGCGCGGTCTACGCCAAGAGTGGCAGCAACTCACCGACAATCGATGAAGTCCGCGCCCAAATCCGGACCGGGAGGCGATTCCGCTATTTCTACGATAAAGCGCAACCTTACATTCCGCAGGATCCCGAGGTGACCGAATCTCGGCAACAGGGCGACTGCAAAGCGAAATCGGTCTGGCTCGCCAACAAGATGCTCGATCGCAGCGTGCGCTACGTCGTGGGTAAGGCGAAACCGGGCGATAAGATGTCTCACGCCTGGCTCCTTTGGTCGAATGGCGGGGAGTGGCTCTTCCTCGATCCCACGTTCGAATATGACGTGCTCTACGCCGATCGCGTCACGGGAAAAAAGTTAATCGTTCAGTATTCCTGGCGCGGGTCGAGCGCTTACACCCACCCGAGCTATGGCGAGTACGTAAAATGAGTGATCAAACCCCAACCAACCTACGTTCCATGAAATTCCCGTATCTTCGTGTCCGCTCCATTCCTGGCTTGGTGACGATATTGCTGAGCTGGTCCGTCCCGGGATCGTTATCCCGCGCTCAGTCCGAGCCGTTGCAAGACAAGCCTTACGTCCCGTCAGCCTCCGTCGTGAAAGGGACCGTCGCCGCGCTCTCGGATCCGTCCGAGCGAGTCGTCGCCCTGGCGGTACGCGCGCTGGCCGATTGGCGACAGGCGGCTGTCGCGGCCGAAATCGCAAAATTGCTCGCGGCGGAAACGCCCAAGGCCGTCCGCATCGAGGCGTTTAATTTCTTCGCGCGGCTCGGCCCGCCAGGAAAATCTCACGTCGCCGCCGTGCTAAAGTACGCCACCGATCCAGACCCCAACGTTCGCGCAGCCGTCCTCGCCGTGGTCCTGAAAACGGAGGCATCAGCGGAAAATGTGGAGGCCATTCGACCTCTGCTCGGCGACTCGCGAACTGAAGTGCGCGGAATGGCGGCCAATTGCCTTGGCCAGGCGGGCAAGGCCGCAAGCGCGCACCGCAAGGCTCTGGTGGACGCCCTAACGACCTCCGGCAGCCTGGAGTTTAAGGCGCCGGCCCTTCGCGCGCTCGCCCAGATTGGTGGACTGACGAGCGCGGATATCGACGTCATCGCTCCGCTCATCCGTGATCGGGACGCGGAAGTGCGCATCGCGGCGTGGGCAGCCACATTGAGCGCCCTGGTCGATGCGAAAGCTGCGAACGGGCTCACCGACGAAAAAGACAAGACCGTCCGCGAGGCATTGATCGCGCAATTTGAAAACGAAGCGCCGGAAACCAGGGCGGCGATCATTGAAGAGGTCGGCAGTAACAAAGCGACTGTCGAAGCATCCATCGCCGCCCTCGTGAAACAGATTCGCACGGGAACCACCGAGATAAAGGCCTCGGCGCTGCGGGTGCTCGGCAAAGCTGGCAAAGCGGCCCTCGAGCAACTCCCGCTCATTACCGAGCAGGCGAAAGATCCCGACTCGACCGTGCGGGCCGCCGCCATAGCGGCACTCGGCTCCCTCGGGCCCGAGGCGGTGAAACCAAATATTCCAATCATCGCCAACGGGCTGCTCGACGCCTCCGAGCTGGTGCGCGATGAGGCCCTCCAAGCGCTGCCTGCGGGCGGTGAAGCACTGCGCAACTTTCCTTATAAAGCACGCGACGTTTATCCCGGAGCGTCGGCGGGAGTGCGCACCACGCTGATAAAGGCGCTGCCAATAGTCGTAGGCGCTCTGGGCCTCGATGATGACGCCACGACCCGCGGGCGGGCCGCGCTCGCGGATTCGAGCATCGAAATTCGCGTCGCGATGGCGTTCGTCATGAGCCAGCTCGGAGCGAAGAACGGCACCGCGTTGCTGCCGGACCTCCTTACTTTGTTGAAGGATTCCGAACCGTCTGTTCGTGGAGCGGCGGCCGTGGCCCTACGCAGCTTCGCCACTGACGCCGAGACGAAAAAGAAACTTCGCGAGGCGCTGCGTCCGCTCTTCAAGGATCGCGACGCCGAGGTGCGCTGGGCCGTGCTTGATACTTTCCACGAACTGGACCCTGCGCAGGAACCCGCACTCGTCACCGAGATCGCAGCGCTGCTTAAGGACGAGGAGCAACCCGTGCGCGTCGCCGCCGTGCGCACGCTGGGTGCGGCGGGAGCGGCCGCCAAACCACACCTGCTCGACGTGATCCGCTTCTTCTACGACGACCCTGCCGTTCCGCCGTACGCCGCCATGGAAACCGTCGCGCAAATGAGCCCGCTCAACCCGCAGGAACTGACGAGCCTCCTTTACCCGCTCTACATTATTGCCGATCTGCTTCCGATGGTCCGCCTCAGCGCCTACGGTGCCTCGGGCGGTGAGCCTGATGGCCTGCTCATCGTCCGTCTGCTCGGCCGCAGCCAGGCCGCCGCGAAGGATGTGGTGACGAATGCGGACAAAGCTCGCGCCACCGCGCTGTTGCAAGACGCGCTCAAAGCCCCGTTGCTGCACGACAAACTCAAGGCCGAGATCACCTCACGCCTCACCGAAGTCAAAGCTGTGCCATAGACAGGCGCGGATTTTCTAGGACTAAGGTCCAATAGATTCGAAGCAGGGTGAAGCGTCACCCTGACGGTGCATGCAAACGCCAACGCTTGCGGAAGCGCGTTTCCGCTCTAAAACCTGTCACATCGCCTTCTCTCGCCACTCGTCTTTCCTGCTGCCTGCGATGGCGGCCGCCTTGCTTCTGTCTTCCGTCGACCGCAGCCTGCGAGCACAGCAACCAAGCGCTAGTCCCGAAACGGCAAAGGATGCGCGTACGCAGGCGGACGCCTACTTTGAGGCCGACAAACCGCGACGGGCTGTGGCAATTCTCGCGGCGGCGGCGCGCCAGCATCCCGAGGACCGCGTCCTCGGCGCGATGCTTTACTCCTCCATCCGTGATCATGTCTGGCACATGCCCCAAATTCTGCCAGTCAAGCACAGCGGTGAAGTTCGGGCGCTTGCCTTCAGCGACGATGGACAGATGTTCGCGAGCGGCTCGGCGAGCGGAGAAATCTGGGTCTCGCCCACGGAGCCAAAAAACGGGCAGGATGCCGCGGCGGGCAGAATCGTCCTGCCCAAAACCGAAAGCCAGATCGCAGGACTGGCTTTTTCGAAGGATGGCAGTCGCCTCGCGGCGGTATCGAAAGTCGAAGGATTGCGGATCATCGATGTGGCTGCAAAAAACGCCGTCTTCGAAGCTCCGCGACCGGCGCAAGCCGTCACTGCTTTTGCCGACGCTGCCCCGCGCGACCGCGTAGCCTTCGGAACGGCTGACGGAAAGATCGTCGTCGTGGACACCGCCACAGGAAAAGTCGTGGCGGAACTGGAGCAACCCGGCGGACCGATTCAAGCTCTGGTCTTTTCGCGTAGATCTCAAAAGCTCGCTGCCGCCTGTCACGGCGGTGTGACCCGCGTCTGGGATTTAGAAACAGGGAAACCGGTGGGCGATGGAATCCATCAGGAAGGTTCTGTCCTCAGCGTCGATTTTGGCTTCGACGACAGCTACGTGGTGACCGGCGGCGATGACAAAAACGTGCATTTTTGGAAACTGCCGGAAGGGACCCAGGCCCTGCCTGCGGCCGATTGTAAAACCTCGGTTCTTAAGGTGCGGATGAGTCCCGACGGTTCACGGCTCGCCGCGATGCTGGATGACGGAAGCATCAAATTCTGGGACGCGTTGAGCGCAAAAGAATTGCCCTATGAGGTTCGCGAGGACGGAACGTTCAATGACATGAGCTGGAGCCGCACCGGCCTGCGCGTCGCGACCGGGTCGCAGGACAATCAGGCGACGGTCTGGAGTGCCCGCACCGGCGATCGCTGGGGTGAAGAGTTGAATCACGACAGCCCGGTTCTCGCCGTTACTTACAGTGTCGATGGCAAACTACTCGCGACCGGCAGTGCGGATGGCACCGCGCGCCTTTGGCGCACAGATGGCGGCAAAGCCATGCCGACGGTGCGAACGCATCAGGCGCGCGCACTTTCTGCGTTCTACAGCCGGGACGGCAAGCACATCGTAACCACCTCAGAGGATCACACCGCGCTCCACTGGATTTCCGGTGAAGTCCGGCCGGCGGGTCCAGCGCTCAAACACAAAGGCGATGTGACCTGCGGCTCTTTCAATCCCGACGCAACGCGTTTGCTGACCTCGGATGTTACGGGCGTCGTTCAGCTTTGGGATACGACAACGCACAAGCCGGAAGGCGAACCTTTCAAACACAAAAGCGCGGTGAACTTTGTGGACTTCCAACCGGACGGCAAACGTTTCGTCACCGCGTCGGCTGCAGGCGCTTCGGTGTGGAGTTTGGATAACCGCACCAAACCACTGACGGTCATCACTCATCCCGGAAAAGAGAAGAACGAGATCAAGTATGCGCGCTTCAGTCCCAACGGAAAATGGCTGGCCACTGCCTCGACCGACGGCACCGCCCGCATCTGGGATGCGGCCACGTTCAAGCCCGTTACGGAACCCATCACTCGCGGCTACCCGGTTCTTTGCACGCGCTTCAGCCCGGATAGCAGCCGGTTGGTTGTCACCGGCGAAGACGGTCAGGCGGTGGTTTACGATACGGCCACCTGGAAACCCGTCGGGATGCCGGTTCTCCTTGAAGGCGCTGTTTTTTCAGCAGCAATTACGACAGACAATCGTTTCCTCGTCCTCGCCTCCTTCCTGACGAACGCCGTTCAGTTTTTCGATATCGAAACCGGCGAGCCGCTGGGTCCGGGGCTGATCATCCCTTCGCAGCCGACTCGCGTGGATTACAATCTCGCGGAGGAGAACGTCATCGTCGCGTGCGACGACGGCACCGTTCGCACCTACGGCACTCCCTTTGTGGACCACGATACCCCGGCGTGGGCCTGCGAGCTCGCCGAGCGCGTGGTCGGGTATCGCCACACAGGAGGCGATGAATTCGCCGACGTGGATAGCACCGTGAGCGACATCGCCGCTTATGTTGCGGCGGCGCCGTTGGCACAGGAGGATGATTTTTCCAGGTTGGCTCGCTGGAAGCTGACGGCGGGCAGCGAACGGACGACCATGCCGCGGATTCGGACCACCGTGGCCACGAACATCGACCGGCGCCTCGAGGAGCGCTCAATCGATGCTTTGTATGAGTGCCATGAGGCAGCACCAGTGGATGACCTCGCTTATGCCGCGCTGAGCGTTTACCTCGATAATGGCCGCCAGAGCGAATTCCTGGCTGACATGGTGTTGTCTCACAAAAATGCCAGTCCGCTGGCGCGCGCCTTCGCTGCGTCCGCCCTCGTTAATGCCGGTCGCATCGAAGAAGCGGAAAAGATAATGGACGAGGCGCTGGCCGCGGCTCCCGATAACCCCCAGGTCTTGCGAAGGGAAGCGAAACTTCATGCGCGCCTCATGCACAAAGAGCGCGGCATTGAGCTGTTCGAAAAGGCGCTGGCCCTGGAGCCGAACAACTATGAAACGCACCGGACCTACGGATGGGCCCTGCTCCACTTTGACCAGCCTGCCGATGCGGCAAAGCATTTCCAAGCCGCGGAAGAACTGGCCGGCGACATGGTGGACGATCTGGTGGCCGGTCTTTGCCTGAGCGCGGCAAGGCAAAAAAATGACAAGGAAGCCATCGCGGCCTATCGCCGTCTCATCGAATTGGACCCTGCGTGGAAGGAATCCTCCTACCTGACGAGTCTTCGCGGCTGGACGCCCCGCCAATTGAGCGATCTGGAACAGATTCGAAAGAACGCCGTAGCAAAAAAATAAGATGAACAACGTCATTATTTCAAACCGAACCAATGCGGCTAGGAAGCGCGGCGCCGCGATCGTCGCCCTGCTGGCCTCGCTTCTCCTGGGTCACAGCTCTTCCGCTGCCCTCGACCTCGGCAACTCGACTGGCAAAACCCCTTACGATCCTTATATGGGACCGGTGTGGTCCGTCTTCGGCAAACTCGGGGGCACGCAGCCGGACCCGGCGCAGGTCGAACAATGGGTAGCTCAGGGCCGTGCCTTTCGATATTCTTTTAGCAAAAGCCAGCCCTATGTTCCTCAGTCACCGGACCAGACCGAATCCAGTCGGAGTGGCGATTGCAAGGCGAAAAGCCTTTGGCTGGCCGACAAGATGGATTCAAAAAAGGTGCGCTTCGTCATTGGCAAATTCAAACGAGGCGCCGCTCAGAGTCATGCCTGGCTAATCTGGAACGGACCAAATGGCTGGCTGATCCTGGACGCCACAATGTTTAGCCGATCCTTGGACCCGGCTCGCGTCTCGTCTAACGAATTCATTCCCATCTATTCGTACGCTCCGGGCGGCAAGTACACCCATGCCCCGGCGGCCGCGAAGGCGGAGTCGAAGTACGGCGACCATCTCTGATCGTAACGGCAGCCGGGATACTGTTGGCCGCCGTCCTCTAAAGTTGAGATCGCGCTAAAGTTTCGTCCTCGTCCTCGTCCTTCGTTCTCGTCCTCGATCTTTTTCTTCCAGAACGAGGACGACGGACGAGAACGAGGACGGGGACGAGCGGAAAAGGCTAAAGGTGGAGGGGTTGAGCCAGCTTGAAGTGCAAGTGCCGGCCAACCGGAACCGAGTAACCGACGCGGCTGACCGAAGTGCCGTGCTTCGTCTTGAAATTCTGGTTATCGACCAGATAGGCGCCGGTCGTCGTGATCGGCAGGACGCGGCCGCCAATTTCGACAGCCGTGAGATTCACGGTGAGCCGTTGGGTGCTGTGGACCGTGCGCCGGGAAGTCTCGACTTTTCCGGCGAACCTTGTTCCGGCCGGGAGCATAACCTTTCCATTGGCCGTCACGTTGTGCAGCAATCGCGTCGGCACCCGCGTTCCGGGAACATCAGTCGAAGTGAGCGCTTCGAGGGTTTGGACGACAATTACAGTTCCCGCGGGGACCGTCGCGGCGGAGGCAGCAGGCAAGTGCGCGAGAGCCACGAGACTCGCGATCGCGATCAAGATTTTCTTTTTCATGAGCAGATCAAAAAGGGGCAGGATTTATGGTCAACTATAAATTCATCTCGCGGCCTGGGCCAGGGCGTCGTGCACAGCGGTGAGAAACTGTTCGTCGTCGAACGGCTTGATGAAAACTGCGACCGGACCAATGGCCATGGCGGTCGCACGAGCGGCGAGGTCGTCTCGCGCGGTGATCACAATCACCCGAGGACGCGGCGAGAGTGCACACATCCGCGCCAGGATTTCGAGACCGGTCACCCCTTCCATCCAGATATCGGTCACCACCACCGGCACCCGATTCCTGGCGGCGTAATCCAGGAATTCTTGCGGGCGATTGAAACCGCGGACCGCTATTCCGTCGGAGGCGAGCAGGTACTGCATCGAACGCAGGACCGAGGCATCATCGTCTACCAGACAAACCTCGTCCGCGGACGCAGAAGGCGCGTTCATGCAGCCTGGCTATTCAGGTCGCGACGCACCGCAGGCAGGCGGAAAACAAAACGCGCCCCACCCTCCGGCGCGTTTTCCGCGGTGATCGTGCCACCATGGGTTTCGATAATGGAACGCACGATGGTCAAACCCATGCCCATGCCCGTCTGCTTCGTGGAAAAGAAATGATCGAAGACTTTCTCCGGCCGATCCTTCGGCAGGCCGGGCCCGAAATCCCGCACGCTCACCTCGATTTTCTCGCCCTCGAGCGAACGCGTGCTGACAATGATTCGACGCTCGGCCGGCGGGAGTGTCTCCACGGAATCGAGCGCGTTCATGATCAGGTTGAGCAAGACCTGCTGGATCTGGACCGGAGCCGCTTCCACTTGCGGCAGATTGTGATCCATCTCAGTGGTGACCACGCTTTCGCGCAACAAGATATCCGTGCTGACCAGCCGGAGCGTGTCCGCAATAATGGCGTTAAGATTAAGTACGCTGCGCGCGATGCTCTTGTCCTTCTGCACCAGCGCGCGAATCCCGCGAATCACTTCCCCGGCCCGCTGGCTATCGGCCACCATGTCCTGAAGCAGCTGCTGCAGGAGTTCCGGATCGATATTCCCGCGCTCCAGAAAACGGCGCGCGGCAGAAGCGTTGTTGGCGATGGCCGTGAGCGGCTGGTTTAATTCGTGCGCGACCGATGGGGTCATTACTCCCATCAGTGCCACGCGATTCAAATGCGACATCTCTTCGCGCTGAATTTGCAGCTGAAGGTCGGCCTGTTTTTGCGCGCTGACGTCAATCGTCACTCCAATGAGGTCCAGGAGGTTTCCCTGCTCGTCCGTCAAACACCTTCCCCGAGCGATAACCCACCGCGTCTTGCCGTAGGGCAAAACCAAACGATGCGACGATTCAAAGGGGCCGTGCGACGCGCAGGCCTGATCAAACGCTGCATGCACCGCGGCTCTTTCATCGACGTGGACCCGCCCGCAGATCAATTCGCGAGTCAGCGGAAGATTGGCGTCAAACCCGTACATCGTGCGCCCTTTGTCGCTCATCCAGGCGGTGTTTCGCTCCGGGTAGATGACCCAGAACGCGAGGTCGGCCGATTCCGCCGCGAGACTGATGCGGGCTTCGCGTTCGCGCAACATCTCCTGGACGCGCTGACGCTCGATCGCGATCCCGGCGATGTGGGTTGCGATCTGGGTCAGGCGCAGTTCCTCGGGATACGGACCGCGCGTTTCCTGGCGATACATCGCGAAGGAGCCCAGGACGTCGCCGATCGGTGAGAGAATCGGCGTCGACCAGCAGGCGCGCAGGCCGCAAATCTTCGCCAGCTCCCGGTAATCGGTCCAGAGCGGATCGGTCATCACATCTTTGACCACAACCTGCTTGCGCAAATACATGGCGGTCCCGCAGGAGCCGTTGCGTGGTCCGATCGGCGCGCCGTCGACCTCTCTGACGTAAGTCTCCGGCAGGTTTGGCGCAGCGCCGTGCCGCACACGCTTCCCGTCGCGATCCAGGAGCAGGATGGAACAGCGCAAGCCATTGGCCTGCCCTTCCATGAGAAGAACAAGCGTGGTCAGAATCTCGGAGAGGGTGGCATTGGCCGCGATCATCTCTAGAACGCGGCTTTGATCGAAAAGGAAGAATTCCTCCTTCTTGATGTCTGAGATGTCGCGGCACACGATCACGCCGCCCGTCACCTTGCCGTCGGCCCCTCTCAGCGGCCGGCCGTTGACCCGCGTCCAGATTCCCTGGGGCGCTTTCTCGTGCTGGACGAAAATCTCGACATTATTCACCTCTTCCCCGCAAATCGACCGCGTCAGCGGCAGTTGATCCGATGGAAAGAGCGTGACCCGGTCCGGCAGATAGAGTCCGTAGTGAC
>QHMY01000151.1 GCA_003218305.1 Verrucomicrobiota bacterium | reverse complement strand
ATTTCGGGATCGTTACGGGGACAGCGGAAGAGATTTGGTATTATGGTTGGGACGCAAGCGCGGCGGGTTGGGGTTGCGAGAACTGGGGTCGTTGTCGGGTGGTTGCGTATTCCGAGTGTGAGTCTGGCGGTGAAACGATTTGAGAAACGTCGAGATCGAGTGAAGTCATTACGACAACTGTCGGAGCGGGCTGAGAAAGCCATCATTGAGCCTGAGCAGGCAAATGGATGGGGCGGAGCGGGATTCTGCTCACGGTAGTTGAGGGAAAGGGAGGTTGGGCCATCGAACAAGTTGAAAAAGGAACCCCCGCGCGAGCTTGCCGCGCGGGGGCCGTTCTCTCTTGCTTGAAGTGTGAAAACAAAGCGG
Organism: Verrucomicrobiota bacterium; assembly: GCA_003218305.1. GTDB lineage: Bacteria > Verrucomicrobiota > Verrucomicrobiia > Chthoniobacterales > UBA10450 > AV80. Next base: position 4,276 of record QHMY01000151.1, on the reverse strand, counting down.
AGAGAGAACTGGTACCAGTGTTACCTGGCGAAGTGGAGTGTCTACGAGTTGCTGGAAAAATGCGACGGTGATTTGGCGGAAAAATGTCAGGCGAGCGGATGCCTGAAGTGTGGGGGCCGGCTGGACCGGTCGGATTATCGGCGCAAGCCACGGGGAGGCCCCGAGGAGGCCAAGAAGGTTGAGACTTGGCGGGACAGCTTCTGTTGCGACCGGGAGGGCTGTCGCAAACGACACACGCCGCCGTCCGTGCGGTTTCTGGGGCGGAAGGTCTACTGGGGCGTGGTGGTGGTGCTGATGGCGGCCATGGAGCAGGGGGTCAAGCCGGCGAGGGTGGAAGTCCTACGGGAGAGGTTGGGGATCGACCGGCGGACGTTGGAACGTTGGCGGACGTGGTGGTTGGCGACGTTTGTGGAGAGCCGGTTTTGGAAGGAGGCGCGCGCTCAGTTCATGCCGGTGCTGTGTCAAAAGACACTGCCTTGGTCGTTGTGCAAAGCCTTCGGGATCGATCGGTTGGATCGATTGCTGAAGTTGCTGCGATTGCTTCGCCCGCTGACCACGGCCTGGGTGCCGGTGCCACTGGATAATTGAGGGAGGAGGTGACGCCCGCAGAGGATGCCAGCTGACCAAACGCGGATGGGCCGATAGAAGTCCACCATCGCCACCAGAGTGGCGAAAAAAGCGAACGAACTGGCATCCGATGAAAAAAGACGAACCACCCTTTCGGTCGACCGAGCGCTGGGCGCATTTTCGCTTCAGCGTGATCGGAGCGCTTTTGGCGGCGCCGCCGGCGCGGGGCCAACTCCAAGGGCAACTCCAGGCCTTGGCCGATAAAAAGTGGCGCCATCCCATCGGAGGCCAGTGCTTCACGCTGGGCTTCTCCACCATCGAGCGATGGTATCAAAAGGCCTCTGCCGCCAAGGCGGGTCCGGTCGAAGTGCTCAAGCGCAAGATCCGCTCCGACCAGGGCCAGCATCCGGCCTTGAGCGCCGCCCTGGTTGAGCAACTGACCGAGCAATATCGACAGCATCCCAGTTGGAGCTACCAATTGCACGCCGACAACCTGGCGGCGCCGATACAGAAGGATCCCGCCCTGGGGCCAAAACCGTCGTATGCCTCGGTCGTGCGCTTCATGAAAAACCACGGCCTTATCAAACGTCCCCGACGCGGCCCGGTGCACAGTCCGGGCGGGCAGGTGGCTGAAGCTCGGTTCGAGGCCCGCGAGGTCCGTTCCTTCGAGAACCCATATGTCAACGGGCTCTGGCATCTGGATTTTCACCACGGCTCGCGGCGGGTGCTCCTGCCCTCGGGCCAATGGAGCGTCCCCCTCCTGCTGGGCATCCTCGATGATCATTCGCGCCTGTGCTGCCATGCTCAGTGGTATCTGGCCGAGGGCACCGAGGAGTTGTGTCACGGCTTGAGCCAGGCTTTTGAGAAGCGCGCCATCCCCCGCTCGCTCCTGGAAGACAACGGTTCGGCCATGATCGCCGCCGAGACCGAGCAAGGCCTGGCCCGCCTGAGCATTGTGGCGGAGCACACCTTGCCGTTCTCGCCTTATCAGAACGGCAAACAAGAGTCGTTTTGGGGCCAGATCGAAGGCCGGCTCCTGCCCATGCTCGAAGGTGTCGCCGACCTGTCGCTGGACCAACTCAACGAGGCGACCCTGGCCTGGATCGAGATGGAGTACAACCGCAAGGTTCACTCCGAGATTGGGCAGGCGCCCTTGCAGCGTTACCTCAACGACAAAGATGTCGGACGGCCTTGCCCGGACACCGAGCAACTGCGTTTGGCGTTCACCGCCGAAGCCACCCGCACCCAGCGGCGTAGCGACGGATCCTTCAGCCTGGAGGGCATTCGCTTCGAGGTGCCCTCCCGCTACGGGCACTTTCACAAGCTGACCGTGCGTTATGCTTCGTGGGATCGGTCATTCGTCCACCTGGCCGATCCCACGACTGGCGTCATTCTCTGCCGGCTTTATCCCCAGGACAAAACCAAGAACGCCATGGGCCGGCGCGCTCCGCGCCAGCCCGTGTTGCCCACCAGTCCGCCAGCGCCGGCCGGGATGGCCCCGTTGCTCCAGCAGATCCTGCGCCAATACGCCGCCACCGGCCTGCCGCCGGCCTACCTGCCCAAATCCCAAAATCCCTCATGAACAAAAAGCTCCTCAACCTCTACGGCCTCAAGTTCAACCCCTTCGCCCAGAGCGTGCCCGCCGCGGCTCTCCTGGCCACCCCTGCGATCGAAAGCTTCTGCTGGCGCATCGAACAACAGATCGGCGAAGGCGGCTTCGCCCTGACCACCGGCGATCCCGGCTCGGGCAAAAGCGCCGCCCTGCGCATCCTGGCGGAGCGTCTGAACTCCGTGCCCGATCTCGCCGTGGGCTTGCTCACCCGGCCCCAGGCCAATCTGGCCGACTTTTACCGCGAACTGGGTCATCTCTTTAGCGTTCCCTTGTCGCCCCACAACCGCTGGAACAGCTCCAAGGTCCTCCGCGAAAAGTGGCTCGCCCACATTGAATCCTCCGTCCATCGTCCGGTCCTGCTCGTCGACGAGGCCCAGGAGATGAACACCTCTGTCTTGTCCGAACTGCGCCTGCTCTCCAGCGCCGACCTCGACAGCCGCTCCATCCTCACCATCATCCTGGGCGGGGACCAACGCCTGCTCAGCCGTCTGGAGGAACTAGATCTGCTGCCCATCGCCAGCCGCATTCGCAGTCGGCTGCGCCTGGAGACCCATTCCCCCAAGCAACTGCAGGACTGCCTCACCCACCTCCTCAAAGCGGCCGGCCAACCCAAGCTCCTGACGCCCTCGCTCCTGACCACCCTCTGCGAGCATGCCGCCGGCAATCTGCGCCTGCTGACCAACATGGCCAACGACCTCCTGGCCGCCGCCTGCCATCAAGAACGTGAACTCATCGACGAAAAACTCTACTTCGAGATCTTCGCCCTGGATCCCAAACCCAAAAAATCATGAACACCCTGCCGGTCCAACGCGCCAGCCTGCTGGCCACCACCGGTCCTCAAACCCAGTGGCTCATCGAGGGCCTCTGGGCTGACCAAGCCGTCGGCATCCTCGGCGGTGAACCCAAATGCTGCAAAAGCTTCCTGGCCCTGGACATCGCCGTCAGCGTCGCCTCGGGCCGCCCCTGTCTGCGCCAGTATCCCGTGGCACGCTCCGGAAAAGTCCTGCTCTTTCCCGCCGAGGACTCCCTGCCTGTCGTGCGCCAGCGCCTGGAAGGCATCGCCGGGGCGGCCCAGGTGCCCTTCGATGCCTTGCCCGTCGAAGTCATCACCGCGCCTTCCTTGCGTCTGGACACTCCCGCCGATCGCCAGCGCCTCTCCAACACCGTCCAGCAGTTCCAACCCCGCCTGCTCATCCTCGATCCCTTGATCCGCCTGCACCGCGTCGACGAGAACGACGCCACTCAAGTTGCCGCGCTCCTGTCCTTCCTGCGCCAACTGCAACGCCAGTTCCAACTGGCCGTGCTCCTGGTTCATCACGCCCGCAAGGACTCCAACTCTTCCCGCCCGGGCCAGGCCTTGCGCGGCTCCAGCGAACTCCACGGCTGGGGCGACTCCAATCTCTACCTGCGCCGCCGCGGCTCCCAGTTGACGCTCTCCACCGAGCATCGCGCCGCTCCCTCCCAGGACCACATTCCACTGCACCTCGCCCAACCCGGGCCGGCCCTGGCGCTGGTCGGGGCCACCGACGTCGCGGCCGATCCGCCCCCTGAATCGGTGGCTCAACGGGTCCGTCGCGTCCTGGCTGACTTGAAGGAACCCATCTCCGTGCAACGCCTGCGCCAACTCTGCGGCCTGCGCACCGCCACCGTTTGCGCCGCCCTGGCCGAACTCTCCGACCAAGGCCTCGTTTGCCACGACAGCCGCGGCTACCAGCTCAAACTCCACTTCGATGATCCACTCGTTTCCCTTTCCCGCCCTATAGACCCCCGCGGTAACGGAAACGGGCAACACTGACTTTGCTCCAGCGGAGGATAGGGCTCTGCGGGGACGCAACCCGAGCGCCGTTCTGGAGCCTGCAAACGCAGCACGGCCGGGTGACTGTCTTTCAGACGGTCACCCGGTCAAACCTTTCCCACCTCTCCTGCGGTTGCAGCTTCAGGCGCAAAATCCAGCCTCCATCCTTTCCCTCACCAATCTTGCAAGCTTTGCCATCTATTACCCTGCTCGCTCTGAAAGGCCCCGGAGAGAACTCGGCGATCCACAGGTCGTTGACGCCGGGAGCTTCGAAGGCCTTGGTGGGACCGGGGATGTTCTGA
>QHMY01000197.1 GCA_003218305.1 Verrucomicrobiota bacterium | reverse complement strand
CGGCATCGCCCTCCACCAGGCGGGCGCAGTTTATGACCGCGCAGCGCGAATGCCCAACATCACCATTCGTGGCGTGCAAATGCACATCGGCTCGCAGATCACGGAAGCGGCGCCATTCGTCGAGGCGATCGCGAAAGTGACGCCGCTTGTCCTGGAGCTGAAAGAACGGTTCCCGCTCGAATTTTTCAGCGTCGGCGGCGGCATCGGGATTGTTTACCAATCGACCCTGGCCAGCGGCGGCGCCGAGTGGTGGGATGAAAAAGAGCGTGTCCGGGCGACGACCACCCTGCCGCTGACGATTCACGATTACGTTTCCGCCATCCTTCCGTTATTGAGCACCATCGGTCTGCGCGTGCTGCTCGAGCCGGGGCGTCTGCTGGTAGGCAATGCCGGGGTTCTCCTCACCCGCGTCCGCTACCTCAAGCATTCCGAACACAAAAAGTTCGTCATCGTCGATGCCGGAATGAACGACTTGATCCGGCCCGCGCTCTACCAGAGCTACCACGAGATCGTCCCGGTCCGCGAAGCGCACGGTTCCTCGCGTGAACGGGTCGATGTCGTCGGACCGGTCTGTGAGAGCGGTGATTTTTTTGCGCAAGACCGGCCGATGCCGGAATTGAACCAGGGCGACCTGGTCGTGCTCATGAGCGCGGGCGCCTACGGTTTCGTCATGGCTTCGAACTACAACTCGCGGCCCTTGCCGGCCGAGGCGCTGGTGCAGGGCGAGACGGTTTCGCTGATCCGCCGCCGCCAGACCATCGAGGACCTGGTGCGCGACGAGTGCGGCCCGGCTTAACCACAGAAGACGCAGAGCTTCCCTCTCGTCCCTCGTCCCTCGTGCTCGTGCTCGTTTTCTTGATTGAAGGGACCTGCAGCCCAAGAAGGAAGCGGCTCCCGCCACTTGCAGGTTCACCGTCCCCAGCATAAATAGTGCTCCCGATAATATGATGAAGCGCCTGCTCCCAATCCTTGTTCTTCTTGGCCTGCTTCCTATTCAGCCCGCCCCGGCTGCCGCTCCCGTTGCCGGCGAATACATCATGCTGGTGGGCGGCCCCTCCCTCATGGTGTGGGAGAAATACAAAGGCGAAGCCGCGCATGATCATTGGTGGGCCAATTTCATCCGCGCCGCCCGTATTCGCACCGAGCAGATTCGCGCCCAGGCCGGCCCAGACGCGAAGATCACCTGGCTGGTCTATGGACCCGGTTACAAGGACCGGTCCCAACAGGAAAAACAGGACCTGTTCGGCTTCATCGGGTCAGTGCGCGACGCGTTCAACCTGAAGCTCATCTATTTCGCAAAAGGCAACGAAGTCATCAATTACCTGAATAGCGGTCAGCCGCGCGACAGCTTTAAGGTCGCCGACTTCGAATACTTCGGACATTCGAACGCGAAATGTTTCATGTTCGATTACAGCAGCAACATCGAGAGCGCCTGCAAATCGTGGTTGCACGAAGATGAATTGAAGAAGATCAACGGGAAGGTTTTTGCACGGGGCGCTTTCGTCAAGAGCTGGGGTTGTCACACCGGCGAGAGCATGTCGAAGAAGTGGCACTCCGCGACCGGAGTCCCGATGTGGGGCGTGATTGGGAAGACCCAGTACATGACGGACGAACTGCCGGTGGCCGCCGGAAAAGACGATAAGTGGGTCAACCGGTAAACCTCCAAGGAGCGGCGCTTTCCAAACCGCCGTCTTAGGTTTGCGGCACCGGAGTTTCCACTAACGCTGACCGCGTTCGATGCGCCTCCTGACAATAGCCCAGCGTTTTAACGCTGGGATTTAGGCCGTCCCCCCAAAGACAGAGTCCCGTAGGGACGAAAGGACCGACCACCTCCATTCGCGTCCACAAAGAGGAGCGCGCATCTTTCGTCCCTGGCGGGACTTGATTCCTTTTATTTCCGAGGACCCAGCGTTAAAACGCTGGGCTATTGTCAGGGGAACAAACCCGCACAGCCTGATGTAGTGGCGCTTCTGTGAAGCGCCTAATCGAATCACTTGCCGCCAAGGCGCTTCACAGAAGCGCCACTACATCACAAACCCTCGGCGATCTCGCGGAGCAAGCTGGGGCCGCGGTAAACGTAACCCGTGTAAACCTGGAGAAGCTGTGCGCCGGCTTCCAGTTTCTCCCGGGCGCTGGCCGCGTCGGTGATTCCGCCAGAAGCGATGACGGGCAATCGGGAACGAGCGGCGATGGCGCGCACCAACTCGGTCGATTTTACCCGGAGAGGCAATCCACTCAGCCCGCCGGTCTGATCGAGGTCCGGCGGAATCGCGGCGTGATCAAGGGTCGTATTGGTGGCGATGATTCCGGCAATGCCATTTTGTTCGCAGGCCGCAATGATTTCCTCGAGATCGGATAAGGAGATGTCGGGAGCGATCTTCAAGAGAACGGGTTTGCGGGTAATTTGGTTTTTCTTGTGGATGACGCGGAGCAACTGCTCCAGCGCCTCTCGTTCCTGGAGCGAGCGCAAGCCGGGGGTGTTCGGCGAACTCACATTGAGCACGAGGTAATCGGCGAACTCGTGGAGCAGCCGAAACGAGAAAAGGTAATCGTCCGCGGCTTCTTCGATCGGCGTGACCTTTGATTTTCCGATGTTGAGGCCCACTGGAATTCCGGGCCAACGACCGCTCCGCCGCAACGCGCCCAGCCTGGCCGCCACTTCGTCCGCGCCGTCATTGTTGAAACCGAGCCGATTGATCAGCGCCTGCTGGTCTGGATAGCGAAAAATCCGGGGCCGCGGGTTTCCGCGCTGAGCCTTTGCCGTGACCGTGCCGATTTCGACGAAACCGAATCCGAGCGCCGCCAGCGCCGGTAACGCGACTCCATTTTTGTCGAAACCGGCCGCCAGGCCGACGGGATTTGGGAAATTGATTCCGAAAACGGTCCTGGGTTTCGAAGCGGGGCGAAACGAGCGGAGCGCCCGGAGCGCGAATGGGAGCCGCGCGGAAAGCCGCAGACCACCGATCGCCAAATGATGCGCTGTCTCAGGACCCAGATAAAAGAGCGTGGGCCTGACATAACGTTCGTAGATTTCGGACGCCTTCATTTGCCGATGCAGAATTGCGCGAAGAGCGAGTCGAGGATTTCGTCCGTGTTCTCCTCGCCCGTGATCTCGCCCAGCGCGCGCAAGGCGGCGCGAAGATCCACCGCCATATATTCGGGCGAGAGGCCGCCTTGCCTTGTGGCGCGCGCCAGGTCGCAGGAAGCAAGTGCGCGCCCGAGGCAATCGCGATGGCGCGCGTTGATCGCGAGGGAATTTTCCGGCCGCAGATGGTTCTGGGAAATGCGCGTGACAATCGCCTCTTCCAGGCCGCGCAGTCCATTCTCCTCGACGCAACAAATTCGCAGAGCGTCCTGATCTTTCCAATCCGGATGCTCCGCCAAATCGCTCTTGTTGAGGAGCACGAGTTCGATTCGATCCTCCTGGTTTCGATCGAGGCCCGTGGGCTTGGGCGCATTCCGGTCGAAAACGTGCAGAAGCAGGTCGGCCGTCGCGAGCGACCGCTCGGTGCGCGCGATTCCCTCGCGTTCAAGCACGTCCTGGGAGTCGCGAAGGCCGGCCGTATCGAGCAATCGAATCGGAATCCCGCGCAGGCTGATCACTTCTTCAATGGTGTCGCGCGTGGTGCCCGGCGTTTCGCTGACAATGGCGCGGTCGTAACCCAAAAGGCGATTCAGCAGACTCGACTTGCCGGCGTTCGTCGGGCCGTAGATGACAGCGCGAACTCCCTCGCGCAAGATTCGCCCTTGTTCGGCCGTGGCGAGCAAATCGCTCATTTTCTGCCGAATAAGATCGAGACGTGCCTGGAGCTGTCCGCCCTCGGCCGGCGCGATGTCTTCTTCCGGGAAATCGATCGCTGCTTCGATATGCGCGAGTAGCTCGACCAGTTGACCACGAATTGCCCGGATTTCCGAACCCAGCCGTCCTTCCAATTGCTCGGTGGCGGCGCGCAACGCGAGGTCACTTCGGGCCCGGATCAAATCCATGACTGCTTCGGCCTGGGTCAGATCCATCTTGCCGTTGAGAAAGGCGCGCTCGGAAAATTCGCCGGGACGGGCGGCGCGGGCACCGGCGCGAAAACAGGCTTCGAGCACGCGCGAGGTTACGAGCACCCCGCCGTGGCAGCCGATCTCCACAAGATCCTCGCCCGTGTAACTCGCCGGAGCGCGATGGACCGAGAGCACGACCTGGTCGATCAATCGTTCCGCTTCCAAGATCTCGCCCAGGCGTTGGGTGTGCGATGGAAATTCCGATGGCTTTTCCTTCCCGCGATAAATGCGATCTGCCACTCCAATCGCGTCCTCGCCGGAGATGCGGATCAAGGCGATGGCACCTTCGCCGGTCGGGGTGGAAATCGCCGCCATCGTCTCCCGCGGCGAAATCCGCTTCTCCTCGCTCACGCTGGCGGGCTGTTCAGGACTTCCCGCAAGGCTGCGATGCATTTCCGATTTTGCTCCATGGTGCCGATCGAAATTCGAATCCACTCGGGTAGATTGTAGCCTTTTAACGCGCGCACGATGATCTGCCGCTCCAGCAGCTTCCGGAAAGTTCCGGCGCCGTCTCCCACTTTCACCAGAACGAAATTCGCCACGCTGGGGACGAAAGTGAGATTCATCGCTTTGAATTGCTCCTGCAAATAGGCGCGGCCTTCGTCGGTCACGCGTTTTGTTTCGCGCCGATGCTCATCGTCGCCCAGGCCGGCCAGCGCGGCCGCCTGGGCGATGCCGCTGACGTTGAAAGGCTGCCGCGTCTTTTGCAGCACCTGAATCAGCCCAGGCGGGGCGATGCCATAACCGATGCGCAGACTGGCCAGGCCCTGAATTTTCGAAAAGGTCCGCAACACCGCGACGTTTCGGCCCGCCCGGACGAAGCGCAGCGTGTCCGGCGGATGGTCCAGATACTCGAAGTACGCTTCGTCGAAGACGACCACCACGTTTTCCGGCACCCGCTCGATAAAGCGGTCGATTTCATTCTGGCTGGCCAGCGTGCCGGTCGGATTATTTGGATTCGCGACGAAGATAAGACGCGTTTTCGGGGTAACCGCGGCCAGCATCGCGTCGAGATCGTGGCACAAATCCGGACTGGGCACTTCGATGGTGCGGGCGCCGAAGACCGCCGCCACCAGCTTGTAAGCAATAAAAGCGTGCTCCGAAGTGATCACGTCATCGCCGCGATCGAGGAAGGCGTGGCCGAGAAACTCGATGATTTCATTCGAACCGCTGCCGAGAATAATGTGATCGCGGCTGAATCCCAAACTGGCCGCGAGCGCTTCCCGCAAATAGTAACCCCCGCCATCGGGATAGAGATGGGACGACTCCAGAGCACCGCGCATCGCCGCCAACGCCTTGGGAGAGGGCCCCAGCGGGTTCTCGTTCGAGGCGAGCTTGATAATGCTGGCAGCGTCCGCTCCCAGCTCGCGAGCAGTTTCCTCGATCGGCTTGCCCGGCTCGTAGACGGCCAGGTCGCGGAGTTGAGAATTGGCCAGGTCCCAAATGGATGACATGCGGGGGAATCTTAGGTGGATTTTGGGAGATGAACAGCGCCGGGATGGGCCCGGCGTCCAAACAAAAATGCGGCCGCGATACCTGTCATCCCGAGCCGCGCAGACGGCGAGGGACCCCGCACTGGGTAAATCGCTTCCGCGAAACATTCAGCGTCATCGTCGGATAAAGCCGAGTGATCGCTTGCGTAATGCACCGTGCGACTGTGAGGTCCCTCGCCGTCTGCGCGGCTCGGGATGACAGCGCCTCACACGCGAAATTCAGCCCCGGAATGGCGTAAACCCGCGGGCGACTACGAATTCAGCTTGAGATCAAAGTGGTGCGAGGTGATGTCCATGCCGCGCTTGAGATAAAAGCGGTGGGCGGCGAATCGTTGCACCCCGGAATCGAGACTGAAATGCTCGCAGCCCTGTTCCTTCGCATATTCCACCAGCCAATCGAAAAGCGCGGCGCCAAAGCCCCGCGAGCGATCGGATTCATGCGTGACCAGGTCGTCCACATAAAGGGTGCGGCCGGAAAAAAGCAGATTCAGGATGCGGAATCCGGCCACGGAGCGGACAACCCGGTCCGATTCGAGAAACGCCAGTTGATACCCTTCCTTTTGCTGGACGAGCACGCGCGCGGCGAAATCGATGGCCTTGATATGGGGGCGAAGCTCGCGCATGACCGAGGAACAACGGCCGACCTGTTCGGGAGTCGTGGCCAGGGCAATGCGCCAGGCGCCGGCTTTCGTTGCGGACATGATATTTGATCGCTCGCGCCGCGCTGAGATCAAGGCAAGGAAAAAGCTGGTCGCCCGCGGGGAACTGTCGGAACGTCCCTGCCTATGAGCAGCCTCCAATTTCTGGCCGAGACCCAGGTTTTCGGAATCCTGATTCACCCGTGGAAAATCGTAGGACTGGCCGGCAGTCTGGTTTTCGGCCTGCGTTTCGTGATCCAATGGCTCGCGTCGGAGCGGGCGAAGAAAAGCGTGATTCCTTTCGGCTTCTGGGAGTGCAGCGCACTGGGAAGTCTCCTTATGCTGAGTTATTTTGCGATCTACCAGCGGGATTCCGTGGGCGTTTTGAGCACCGCGATGCCGCTTCCAATTTACCTGCGCAATCTCTACTTTCGCTATACTCACCGGGAACCGCAGCACCCGGGGAACGCCCCGCGGCCGCCAGAATAGCGCCACCCTTTACATCCGCCACACCCGGGCATTAAGCTCATGACCTCCATGATCTCCAGCGAGCAGATCATCTATCTCGATAACAACGCTACCACGCAGCTCGATCCGGCGGTGGTCGAGGAGATGCTGCCTTTTCTCACCAAGTATTTCGGGAACCCGTCCAGCGGTTACCAATTTGGCTCCCAGGTCCGGAGTGCGATCGATCTGGCGCGCGAACGCCTGGCCGCTCTTCTGGGATGTGAACCGAGCGAGATCATTTTCACCAGTTGCGGCACGGAATCGAACAACGCCGCGGTCAACTCCGCTCTCCAGCTCGATCCCGCCCGGCAACACATCGTCACGACCGCGGTCGAACACAGCGCGACCTCGCGTCACTGCGACGCGCTCTCGAAACGTGGCTGCCTCCTGACGACGGTCGGTGTCGACGCCGAGGGAAATCTCGATCTCGACGAACTGGAACGCGCGATCACCCCGCAAACCGCGATCATCTCCGCCATGTGGGCCAACAACGAGACCGGCGTCCTCTTTCCCGTGGAAAAGATCGCGGAGATCGCACTGAGGCATCGCGTTCTGTTCCATACGGACGCGATCCAGGTCGTGGGAAAAATTCCGATCCGTCTGGCGGATTCGTCCATCAATTCTCTGTCGCTCTCCGCGCACAAGCTGCATGGGCCCAAGGGGGTCGGGGCGCTTTACGTCCGGAAACGTTCGGCGTTCAAGCCGACGTTGATTGGCGGGAGCCAGGAGCAAAATCGCAGGGCCGGAACCGAAAACGTCGCCTCGATCGTCGCCTTGGGGAAAGCCGCCGAATGCGCCACTGCCGCCCTGGCGGAGGAAGCAACGCGAGTTCGCGCCATGCGCGATCGATTTGAGGCCACGGTGCTCGAGAAAGTGCCGGAGACTTTTGTTAACGGCGATCGGAACGCGCGGCTGCCGAATACCTCAAATCTATCCTTTGGCGGGATCGACTCGGGCGCCGCCCTCGCCCTGCTGGATCGTAATCAAATTTGCTGCTCCGCTGGCTCGGCCTGCCGCACCGGATCGGTTGAATCGTCACACGTCTTGCGCGCGATGAAGGTGAGCGACGATCGCGCACGCGGCAGCATGCGTTTTTCCTTTGGCCGCTTCAACACCGAGAGCGAGGTGGACCGGGCTGTGGAAATTGTGCCGAAGGTTATCTCGAAGCTGCGGAGCCTTTCCTCGGCTGGGGCGGTCCGGGAACCGGCTGGGGTCTAGCGGGCGGCGCGCTCGGCCAACTTCAGCGAAGCTCTGAGTTCACTCACAGCCCCCACTAGTTCGCCGCTCTTTCCCGGCTTGTCGATGACCCGGTCGACCTGAAGATCGGTGTAACGCTGCCGCTCCTCCGGACTGAGAGAGTTTGCGAAGATGATAATTTTTCCCCGGTAACCCGCCGAGCGAGCTCCCTTGACGACCCCGAACCCGTCCAGGCGAGGCATCCGTGTGTCGGTAACGATAAGATGAAAATACTCGGGATCCTGGGCGACCCGGGCGACGGCTGCGCGTCCGTCCGTGGCGATCTCGACGTGATGGCCGGCGGATTCGAGGGTCCGGGCCAGCATGCCGAGCACGAGATCGTTATCGTCCGCGCAAAGAACGCGGAGGGATTGCGGCTGGATCATTTAGCGAGGGTTTTCCCTCCTTCGGCAACGATGCCGTAGACAGCATCAGCAGCATTCGCGGGGATGTTCGTCATTTCCGCCTTCGAAATTCGTGGGGCGGCCTCAGTAATGCCCGCAGGGGTCTGCCTCCGTCAATGAAAAATTTCGCGCGAATGGCGTGGGAAAGTCCGTGAATCGATCGAGCGGCACCTCACTTGCTCAAGGAACTAACCGCGTCAATCACTTGGCGCCGACCCGCTGACGCTGATGCCTATGAAACTGCCTGCCATGCTCCAAACCAAAGCTCGTGTCCTTCATGTTGACGATCATCAAGATGCGAGGCTCATGATGGCTGCGTTGCTCCAGGACCGGGGCTATGGGGTCCTGACGGCCGGCAGCGTGGGAGAGGGGCTGGAACTGGCCAAAGAGATCGCTTTCGACCTCTTTATCCTCGATATCCGGCTGCCCGACGGCACGGGCGTTGAACTGGCTCAGGAGCTGCGTGAAATGCATCCGGACGTCCCGATTCTCTATTATTCCGCTTACGGCGATGCAGCGGATGTTGAGCGCTCCCTCTCGATCTGCGGCGACGCCTACCTTAAGAAACCGGTCTGTGTCGCGGATATCGAAAATCAGGTCGAAAGCTTACTGCTCGCCGGCGCGGGAGTGTAGCGACCCTGATCCATAGGCACTCGCCGCGGCGAGCGCCTCAATATCTGGCTCGGCACTCCTCCTGCTCCCTCGCAGGTATGATCCTGATGCATTCCCGTCCCAAGGAGCAACGCGAAGCCATTCGCCAGCTTACCCATTCCGTCCTGACCCGGGACATGGGGACGTTCAATCCGGATCGCTTCAAGGAATGGATCAAGGATGTGGATGCGAGATTTCGCAAAGTAGGGCTAACGCTCATTTTCAATATTCGCGAGCGATCCGTCCATTTCACCATCAGGGAAATTCGAACCCGTCGAACCGCATTCAAATTCACCGCGTCCACCCACGTTCCCTTCGACGATCGAGATGTGGTGATGAGCTTGGAAGGATCCGGGCTGGGGGCCCGGTAGCAAACCCCGATCCCGGCGGGTTCAGCGCCACGCCTAACAGAAGAAGAGCGCAGATCCGATCCCGCGGTCAGATCATTTCCCGATTGCCATCCAATCGGCCGGCCCCTGGGTTTCGATTCAGTCTCGATCCCACTGACGATGGCTAAGAAACGCACCCGATCCTCACACTGGCTGAACCAGCGCTGGTGGAAACTCGCTCTCGCCGAGTGGATCGTGTTTAGCCTGGGGTTCCTGGCGATCGTTCTGGTCTTCTGCCTCTTTTTCATCCGGCGCCAATCCCTGGAATATCGCCTCGATCACACTTTCTCGGTCCGCGATCCGGAGTTCTTCGGTTCCGCCCTGGCGCTTTCGGACCCGATCGCGGTCCCGGGCAACAAGATCCAACTGCTTCAGAACGGTGACGAATATTTTCCCGCCATGCTGCAAGCGATCAGTTCCGCGCAACACTCGGTCAATTTCGCCGCCTACATTCTCCACTCCGATGAAATCGGACGACAGTTTCGGGATGCCTTTTGCGAACGGGCCCGCGCCGGCATTCAAGTCCGCCTCCTTTTAGACGGGATCGGTTCCGCCTGGAGCCTCGACAATTCCGACGTGCGAATGATGCGGGAAGCCGGCTGCAAGTTTTCCTATTACCATCCTACCATCTCCTTCCGGATCGATCGCACCAACCGCCGTTCGCACCGGCGCCTTCTCGTGGTAGACGGCAAGATCGGATTTACCGGCTCGGCCGGATTTGCCCTCGACTGGTCAGGGCATGCCGAGGATAACAAACACTGGCGCGATTTGCAGGCGCGGATCGAGGGACCGCTCGTGGCAAAATTGCAGTGGGCCTTCGAGGAGCATTGGGTCAAGACGTTCGGTGAAACCCTGAGCGGCGCCGATCAGTTTCCCCAGATTGCGCCCGCCGGCGATCTAAAGGCGCAGGTCGTTGCGTCCCACTCGTTTTCCATGGCGCCGATACCCCTGGTTCAGGCGATGGCATTCGCGGCAGCGGAGAAACGCATCTGGATCACAAACCCCTACTGCACGCCCAGCGATGATCAGGTCGATCTTCTCGTTCAGGCGGTGCGGCGCCACGTCGACGTCCGGCTCCTGCTCCCCGGTGCAAACAACGATCAGCCCCTCACGAAATCTGCCGGGCGCGCCGCTTATGGCCGCATGTTGCAGGGAGGGGTGAAGATTTTCGAATACCAGCCCACCATGATCCACACTAAAGCGATGGTCGTGGATGGATTGTTCTCCATGTTCGGCTCCTCCAATCTCGACGCGCGCTCGTCCGAAATTAACGAAGAGCTCGATGTGGTGGTCTACGATGAAAAGTTCGGGCGCGAAATGGAAACCACTTTCGAAAAGGATCTGCAACAATCCCGGGAATATACCCTGCAAGATTTCAACAGCCGCTCCTGGTGGGAACGCACCTCCGAATGGTTAATGCTGCCGTTTCGGTCGCAGCTCTAGCGGTTCTAAAATATTGTAGGGCAACCGCGTCGGTTGCCGTCCCCCTTGTAGCCGCTGCGCTGTGCGAAGCGCGAGAGGCGCACTGTACAGCGCCGAAATGCCTTCTATCCGAGACATTCCTGCTGCAGCAGGCAGGGCCAGCGAACCTCGCCGAAACGTCGTCTTGTTTGGAGGGCAAACGCCCGAGCCTAAAGAATGGTCTGGGAACGTGCGTTACGGCGCGCCGCGATCGTAGACTTCCACCAGGCCGACACCAATGCCGTTGTTCTGTCCGGCCAGCAGCGCGGTGTAAGCGCCCGGCGGCAAGGCAATCGATACACCCGATTCCGACGGATTCGAGGGGGCGAGACCCGCCGCAGTCAATTGGGCCGCCTCGACCGCGTCATCCTGCCAGTCGTTGTTCGAAACGAGCACGGCGCCGTTACTGTCGCGCAGTTCCAGCGTCGGATCGGCCAGCGCGTTTGCCACTCCCAGCGCCGTCAGGCTCGGCCCGATCCCGCGCACGATGATGTGGTCGACGCCACTCTGGCCACCCAGGATGAAGCCGGCGATTACGAGGTCGTTGCCAGTCCCAACCAACGCTCGCGTGCTGATGTTGCCCAGTTTCGCTGGAACCGCCTGACTCAGGTCGTACAGTTCAATCAAGGCGATGCCGGACGTGTTATTTTTGCCGCTCATGATCGCGGTGTAGGCGCCGGGAAGCAGCGTCGCATCAATGGCAGCCTCGAGGTTATTAGTCGGCGCGATGCCGGTGGCGATGATCGCCGCGGCCTGCACGGGATCATCCTGCCAGTTATCGTTCGTAATGGCGGGCAGGCCCGGACGATTCAATTGCAAGACCGGATCGGCCAGGACACCGGTAATGCTGGTGACAGAAGGTCCGATGGCTCGCAGGAGCACGTGCTTGGGCGCGCTGCCCGTGATGATGAACCCGCCGATGCCGACATTCTCGCCCGTCTGAACGCGCATCCGGGTGGAGAGGTTCAGGGCCTGCGCAGCTGGGGTCGGGCTAGGCGTTGGAGTCGGCGGTGCGACAGTGGCTGTGGCGGTAGCTGTAGCCGTGGCTGTCGCGGTGGGCGTGGCGGTCGCTGTTGCTGTTGCAGTAGAGGTCGCGGTGGCCGTGGGTGTAGCCGTTGCTGTCGCCGTAGCCGTTGCTGTGGCGGTAGCCGTTGCTGTGGCTGTTGCCGTTACGGTTGCTGTGGCCGTAGCCGACGGTGTCGGCGTAGGTGTTATTCCCGGGGTTATGGTAGGGGAAGGCGTAGGCGTCGCCGGCGGTGTTGGAGTTGGCGTTATCCCCGGAGTTGGGGTGGGTGTCGGGGTTGGCGTCCCTGGTGGGCCGGTGATGGTGAAGTTAGTGTTGGAAATATCGAAAAACACATTGCCGACGGCTTCGATCTTTATCCTCGCCGTTGTCGTTGCGCCTACAGGAATTGTAACGGACTCAGTCCCATCGTTGGGCGTACTGGCCAACAGGATCGTGGGGAAAGTCTGTCCTCCATCTGTCGACAACGAGATCTTAACATTGGCGCAACTAACCGGAGGAAGCGTCGTGTTGTTCACAGCCCACGTCACGGTCTGAGGCGAACCTCCCGCCCACGATACATTCGTATTCGGCGAGGTGACCTGGAACGGGCCTGAGGTGTTCGTCACCGTAACGGTCATGTCGGTAAACTGAGTTTGACCCGCCGTTGAACTCGGCACGTACGGATGATTATCCCGGACGGTTAACCGGAAGTTTAGGACGCGGGAAACCGAACTTAACGCTTCGATGTTGCAAGCGGCATCACCGCCGGGCAGAGGAGGAGTAACAGCCAGGCCGGCGAGGATGGTCGACAATCTCGGAAAAGTCCGGCTCGGCGATACGGTGGGACTAAACGACAACCAGTTTGGACCGGTCAACTTGGTCGGAGATGCCACACTGTTTGCTCCTGATGTCGTGGCGTTATCGTTTTGCTCCCAGCAATAGGTTAGGGGATCTCCCTCGGGATCGGTGGCGGATCCGGTAAGGGTAAACGGCGTGCTGATGGGAATGGTGACATTGCTCACGGGCGCCACCACCGGGGCATGGTTAGCGGTCATGACCGTCGTGATCGGACAGGTCTTGTTGGCGAGATTATTCTGAATCTGCTGGATGGAAGTCTCGTGATAAATGTCGATCGAATGCGGTGCGGGATCGAAGGAGGTGATGCCCGCGTAACCCATGATGGTGATCCCGGCGCCAACTTCCTTGTTTTGTCCCGAGCCTTCGAGCGTGTGGGAAAAGCTGTGATTCGCCCCTAACTGATGGCCGACCTCATGCGTCACATAATCGATGTCGAAATTGTCTCCCATCGGAATGCCATCATTGGGTGAGGTAATTCCGCTTCCTTTCGATCCGTTGACACAGACACAACCAATACATCCCGCATTTCCGCCGCCGCCGGTGGCACCGAACATGTGGCCGATATCGTAATTCGCCTCGCCGATAATATTGGTCAAAGTCGTCTGCAATTGCCCATTCCAGGCACCCATGGTGGTGTAGGGATCTGTGGCCGGGTCGTAAAAAATAACCGCGGTCGTATTCGCAATCAGATTGAGGTGCAGGGCCAGGTCTTTCTCATAACAGCCGTTGCAGCGAGTCAGCGTGGCGTTGAAAGCAGCGAGGACGAGAGCTACCTGGCTGGAGTTAAACGCGCCAAAAAAGTTGGAGTACTCCCCGTTGCAGGACTGGGCCAGACGCATGGTCTTGACCTGTCCCGTGTTACTTTGAGGCACGACGGGGAGTTGGGAAGCGATCGAAGCGACGGTTTGGTGATCATCGGTCGAACAGGTCCACGGCAAACGTCCTCTCACTCGCTGAGAGCGGAAGACGGCATAAACGGCGTGATCGGCCGAGTACGGCTCAATGAATTCATTTTCGCTGTCCGTTCGGAAAACCATGGTTTGAATTCCCTGCGGCGAAATACTCAGTTTTAGGATGGCATACGGGTCGGTGAGTCCTTTGCCGGAATAGGCCCGGATTTCCGGGAATTGCGCCTGTAAAGCCGGCTCGAAATTGGACGCCTCGAAAACTTCGAATTGTTCGAAGTTGCCGTCGGCATTGGGCAGGTAAATAACTGTCGAACGCGGCTGCGCGTTATCTCCGACAATCGAGAACAACTGCTGTCTCAATGGTTCAAGACTGAAATTGAACAACTTGAATTCAGTGGGAAACGACAGCCTGGCCACAGCCTTATCGGTCGCCATCGTGGTTAGGCTTTGATTGTTGACCGACCAGGAATTCACCTGGGCCAAAGCGTCGAACGTTGCCGCGGCGAGGAAAAGGAAAGTCAGGAAAAGTTTGGGCGTTGCTTTCATATTTCGAAGGAGCAGGGCGGCCTAACTAATGATTTCCAAAGCCGCGATCGGAAGCTTTGCGCGAAACGGCGACGGAGGCTGTTTCACGGAGTGGATGATTTTCCATTAGGTCGCGCCTGAGCAGGTGAGCGCCGGGCGGACGATCTTACGCCGATTCAAAACGAGCGCAAACTGGACCGCCCTCGGCGGAAATCCGAATATCGAAACTCGAAATCCGAAACAAGCCCGAATTACCGAAACAGGAAATGATCAAAACGGGAACGTCGTTTCGAATTTCGTGCTTCGGATTTCGAATTTCCGCGGCCACGCCGCGGTTACGGTCCGAGATCGTACACTTCCACCAGGCCGATGCCGGTCCCGTTGTTTAGCCCGGCCAGGATCACGGTGTACAGCCCCGGCGGCAGGGTCGCCGTGATCGCTGATTCCAGATTGTTCGTCGGCGCCAGGCCAGCGGCACTGATCAATGCCGCTTGCACCGGGTTGTCCTGCCAATCGTTGTTGGAGATGAGCAACGTGCCGTC
>QHMY01000150.1 GCA_003218305.1 Verrucomicrobiota bacterium | reverse complement strand
CAGGTTGCAGTAGATCCGGCCGGCCTTGCTGTCCGCCACCCCGAACTCCGGGCTTCCACCCAGTTCGATGGTGGTCACTACCTTGGCGCTTTTCGCGTCGATCACGGTGACCGAGTTCCCGCTATGGTTGAAAATGTAAACCTCCCCAGTCTTTGCGTCGTAGGCCATGGCGTCCGGATTCTTGCCCGTATCCACTTTCGCGATCGTCTTTAGCGTCGTCAGGTCGACCACGCTCGATTTATTTTCCCTGCCATTCGAAGAAAAGCCGCGATTCAGCTCGGGGATTGCGAGAAAGGCATGAACGCCCGGCGTATCCGCGATCTCGCCGACGACGGTATTTTTCTCGAGATCCACCACCACAACTTTTGTCGCGTGGGAGAGATACAATCGATGGGAGGCCGAATCGACGCTAAGAATGTCCCATCCGCCTTCGCCCCCAATCGGAATTTCAGTGAGTAATTTGTAGTCTTGCCCCGCAGGCGCCGCACTCAGTAAAGCGAAAAGAGAACCAACCGTGAGAAGAATCGAGCGCATAGGAACCTTTATGACACTTTCCCCAAAGTGCACGCGCCAAGCGCGAGAAGGCGGACGATGCGAGGTAACCGCGGATTACGCGGATTTCACGGATGGATTGCTGCATTCCTTGGTGTAAGAATGAAACACATGAAATGGAATTCCCGCATTTTTCTGGCGCTTGTCCTAGGGTTCCTAACTACAGCGCGGGCGGAAACGGATTACGTCAAAACGATCGAGAAATGGCGGAGCGATCAAGAGGCCGACCTGAAGAAAGAAACCGGCTGGCTGACGGTGGCGGGACTTTTTTGGTTGAAGGAGGGGATTAACACGGTGGGCGCCGGGCCGGATTTCGATGTTCGCCTAACCGACAATTTCAAAAAAGGGAAGTTCGGCGAAATCGAGCTCAAAAATGGCACGGCATCATTCAAGGTTGAGGACGGCGTCGAGGCGCAGAGCGACGACAAGAGTATCACGACCACGATTCAGCTTGTCTCCGATGAAAAGGGGAAGCCGACGCAGATTCGAACGGGAAGTCAGACCTTCTATCTGATCAAGCGGGAAGAGCGCTTCGGGATCAGGTTGAAGGACAGTCAGAGCAAGGCGCGACTGGCGTTCAAGGGACAGCACTGGTTTCCCATCGACGAGAGTTACAAGGTCACGGCACGGTTCGAAGCTTTCCCGGAACCGAAGGAAGTGATGGTTCCGAATGTCCTGGGCGGAAAGTTCAAGATGAAAAGCCCTGGCCTGCTGAAGTTCGCTCTCAAGGGAAAAGAGTGTTCGCTGCAGCCGGTCGAGGAAGAGGACGGGAAGTTGTTTATCATCTTCGGCGACAAATCGAACCTGAACGAGACTTACAAGTCGGGGCGATTCCTCTATGCGGATCAGGCTGTGAATGGGGAGGCGATCCTTGATTTCAATAAGGCCGAGAATCCGCCCTGCGCGTTCACGCCTTATGCGACGTGTCCGCTGCCGCCGCCGGGGAATGGCCTGGAGGTGGAGATCAAGGCGGGCGAGAAGCGCTACGATCATTGATGGCTGAGGGTAGGGACGGCGCGCTGCACCGTCCGACCGAGAAAGATGCGAGCATGGTTGGTGACTCGCGGACGCCGCAGCGCGGCGTCGCTCTCGACCTGCTCTTTTTTCCGGAACGAGGACGAGGGACGAGAACGAGGACGAGGACGAGGTCGACTGCTGCCAACTGAAGCTAGCTGGACGGATCGGTTGACTTGTCGTTGAAGATCACGCTCGAACAGGTGACGCCGGCTTCGGCTTTTTGCAGTTCTGAGAGATCGATGGGGCGGACGCGGAGTCCCCGATTTTCGATGAGTTCACGGGTCTTGGGAAAAGAAGCGGGCATGATTACGACGCCGTTGAGGTGGAGCGCGTTCGCGGCGGCTGGTTCGTCTTCGGGAACGTCAAGCAGTTCGAACCCGCAGAGTGGCTCAACGTCGATCCAGAATCGATTCACAAGAACGGTGTCGTTGCCAACATAAGAGCAGGCGCTCTTTAGATGGAGGCAGCCTCTGACCTCGACCGGCCGGACCTGGTAGCCGTAAGGCGCAAGCACATCGGTCAACTGGGTGATGCCTGCGCGATTGGTGCGTCGCGACAGGCCGACGAAGACCGCACGATTGATGCGCAGGACGTCGCCTCCGTCGAGCGTCGCAGGTTCGGCGAGATGCCTAAGCGGCCGGTAACGCGAAAGCACCTCAGCCAGTCTATTGGCTTCGGGGCGCCGACTCGCTGCTCCCATGTTCGTAATGACGGCCACTTCGTCCACGACTACGGCTGGATCCTCCACGAAAACGGCGTCGGGAAGTGCTGGCTCCGCGGGGAGCGAAATGACCTGGACGCCAAGTTCGACAAGGCAATTCTGATAGGCCTGGTGCTGCGCAATTGCCCTCACCACATCGATCGACTGCCGCGTGTGAAACGACAGCTCGCAATCGTTGATGCTCGAGCTGACTCCACGGACGATGGCCGTTAGGGGCATGGTGAAGAGTTAGCGTCGCAAGCGAGACGGAAGCCAAGCCTGGAGTTTCGCAATAGAAACCGGAATCTCAGACCGTGTTTCGTTGCTTGAAGAAATCATTGCGTTGCTGGAGGCGTGGTTAACCGTTGTTCGACGTAGATGGAAGAAAGCGCCCCCGATAGAAAACCAGGCAGGTTATTGTCGCTTTATTTGCCGGCGACGCTCGGAGTGTTGACCGCAGCCCTCAGCGTTCCGTATTGCAGCTGCGAGTTAACTTGGTCTCAGATGCTCTTAGGATTGGCAACAGGCGGCTTCATCGTCGTCTTTGGCATTTGGTGGATTGCCGTGATGGTCTGTTTTCACGCTTATCACTTCGTGCGGGGCATATTCCATCATCCAAACTGAGCCACGACCAAAAGATTTGCGGAGCGGCATTCGCGCCAGAGAAAGCGGGGGTCACTTCTTCCGTTCGATGCGCGTTCTCAGTGGGTGGTGGTCCATTCGTTCGGGTGGTTTCTGTTCGCCACGGCGCCCGGTTCCTGCCATAACAACCTGGGCCTCGGGTCCTGTTGGCTACCTCTATGACAAAACGTAAATCTCCTTCCACCGCGTCTTCATCACGAAAACAGACCGCGGCCAAGCCACGCGAGAAAGCCTCGAGCCTGCCGAGCGCGCGCGAGATCAGGCAAAGCCCTGAGTTTCGCAAGGCGACGTCCGACGCGGAATCTTATGCGAAAGACCCGGACCGCCTGCGTAAATTGCTCTCGGAAGCGAGAGAGAAGATCAACCACATCCCGCGGGGGCCGTTCGCGGAAACATGGCCTTATCTGATGGGAATGATCCGGTTGATTCGCGCGTTTCACCAAGGCGAGTATCGGGACCTTTCCGCCGCGAACCTGCTTACGGTTATCGCCGCCATCATCTATTTCGTCTCGCCGTTCGATCTCATCCCCGACTCGGTGCCGATCGTCGGGCATATCGACGATGCGTTTGTCGTGCGCCTTGCCTTGGAATCCGTCCGCGCCGATCTGGATACATTCATGGCGTGGGAAACGTCGAAGGTTTGACGGGCTCCCGTAATGCAGCCAAGATCCGCATTTCTCACGTATCAAAGATGATGAAGATCCAATATTTTTTCGTGATCGCTCTGAGCGGTCTCCTGTTTTCTGCGTGCGCCAAGGAGAAGGAGACGATCGTCCAAACGAACGACCAGACGCAGAAGCGGGTCCACACTCAGGAAGAACTGAAAAAGACCGGTGAGACCCAGCCCGGCCCGGCTTTGGAGAAGACTGACGCTGCGGTGCAGGTGACCCATCCCTGATTGACGGGGGAGGCTTGGGAACGCGGCCCACAGGGCCGCGGCTACAGTTTTTTCCTTGATCCGGGCAGTGAGTCCTGGTGCAGGATGCCCCGGTGTTGCGTGGACTATCCGGGACGGGAGATGAGCGACTAACGTCGCGTCTGGAAGCCTTCGGCGATCTTGTCTTTGGCTTTAGCCTGTCGCTGATTGCGTTGCGGCTGGATGTGCCGTCGCAAGTCCAGGAAATCTTCGAGCCGACGCGATGGCTCACGGTGATCCTGACCTTCGCCTTGATTTGCCGGTTCTGGCTGGAGCATCACCGCATCTTCCGGCATCGATTTGTGGTGGGACCGCCGGACATGGTGGTCAATTTTGTCTTCCTTTTTGGGATCGCCATTTTGCCCTACGCGGTGCAGACGTTTCTCCGGTTCGAGATGCAACGCGGACCGTTCTCGCTCTATGTGGGCGACGTGGTCCTAATCCTGGCTACGCTCTCGTTTCTGCGCACGCGCGGTCTTCGGCAGCGCCGGGGCGATACGGATGAGGAAGGTCGGCTGCGGGATTGGCAGCGCACGGTAGCGCAGTTTGCCGTTGCGTTTCTCGCGGCGGTTCTTCTGGCGGCGATGTATCGTTCAGGCGCCGATTTTCCCACGGATATTCGGCGTTTCGGCAGCTACGCGGTTCCGGGAATCGTGGTGGTTGCCTTTCTGGTCCGCCGCATCGTTCGGCGGCTGCCGCGTTTCCTGCGGGAACAGGAAAAGGAAGCGTAAGGCTGAGAGCCCCTCGTGCTCCACGCACGCTTGCCTTGGCCAAGAGGAATCGAATAGGCTGGTGACATGAAAACAAAAACTCCCTCAGCGATTGCGCTGGGATCTATCGTCGCAATCTGTCTTTTCTCACTCTTGTGCGTGGCCCGCAGCTTCGCCGCGGAAGGGGATCTGGATTTCACCCTGCACAACAGTACCGGAAAGATTCTCGATCAGGTTTATGTTGGGCCGACCTCCTCGGAAGAATGGGGCGACGACATTATGGGCAAGGACGTGGTGGGCGAGGATGAGAGCGTCCGCATCACTTTTCATCCCAAAGCTACCGCCAAGCATTGGGACCTGAAAATCGTCTTCCAAGACGGGTCGTCGTCGATCTGGACGAATTTCGACCTTACCACGATCGACGATATCACGGTCTCGTACAAAGACGGAAAGCCGTACGCGACGTGGAAGTAGAGTAGGGCGGGGCCTGCCTGGCCGGCTGAGCACAGTTCGTGGACGTCAGCGGTGCATCCCTCGTTCCCAAGTTGCACTTGGGAGCGAGAGAAACAAGGCGCTTGCGAGCAACAGAGACGGGAGCGGGGAAGTTTTTCTCGTTCTGGTACAATTCACCCACTAAGAATTGATGTATGCGCAAAGTGAATCTGAAGGACATCGGGGAGCAGGAGCGGAAATCGCCGAAAGGGAAATTTCACAAGTTCGTTAAGGATATCTCAATAGCGCTGGGCCGTGACAAGGAGTCGCTCGACCTGGCGAAACGGCATCCGTTCGATCTCGCGGCCGTGCGAATTCCGAGGGGCAAATCCTATTGTCCCTATCACTCGCACGGCGCGGAATCGGAGCTTTATCTGGTGGTTTCCGGCCGTGGCAGCATCCGCGACAAGGAGGGCACAACTGAAGTGAGCGCAGGCGACAGCTTCTTTTTCGGGCCAGGCGAGGCGC
>QHMY01000149.1 GCA_003218305.1 Verrucomicrobiota bacterium | reverse complement strand
TGATCCTTATCGCGCTCGCGCCAATTCAAAATGTTCTCAAAGGAAACGACAGAAGGTTTGAACTCGAGAATCGATTGGAGAAAAAGCGCGAATTCCAGCGGGGAAACACCTTTCTTGCCCGCACCCTGCGAGGTCATCTCCACGGATGGATCCCGGTCCAGCACCTGATCCTGCCCAATCTCAACCACGGTCAACGGCGCCATCGGCCCGCTCGGATCCGAGTTTCGCAAGAGCCAGCGCAGGAAAATCTCTTCGGATTGCGCTA
The DNA here is from genome assembly GCA_003218305.1 of Verrucomicrobiota bacterium. Lineage (GTDB taxonomy): Bacteria > Verrucomicrobiota > Verrucomicrobiia > Chthoniobacterales > UBA10450 > AV80. Next base: position 3,933 of record QHMY01000149.1, on the reverse strand, counting down.
CTCGGGGCTCGCGCAAAAAGAGGATGCCCACCAGGGGGACCAGGAGCATGAGCCAAAAGGTGGGTCGCTGCATTGCGGCAAAAGTGAAGAGGCAAAAGGGCCGAGTGACAAGTGGCAATGTTCTCGCGGGCGACCCGTCGCCCGCTTTCTTCCTCTACCTCTTCCGCTTCCTCTCCTTTAAGATTTCCTCTCTTAGAGAATCAAAAGAAGCAGAGGTAGCGGAAGAGGAAGAGCAAATGCCTACCGGCTCAGCTCCAACATGCGAAGGATCGGCGCTTCGGCTCGTTTGCGCAGCGGTTCCGGCAACGTGATCTCGGGCGTCATCTTCAGGAGGGCCTCATGCGCCTTTTCGAGCGTGTTCATTTTCATGAACCGACACTCGCCGCAAAAGCAATTCTCCGTGGGGCCGGGAATAAAAACCTTCCCTGGAATCTCTTTCTTCAAGCGATGCAGCATGCCCGCTTCGGTCACCACGATGATCTCCCGCGCGGGCGACTCCCTGCAAAACGTCACCATTTTTTCGGTGGAACATACCTCATCAGCCAGCAGCCGCACCGCGTAGGTGCATTCCGGGTGAGCCACCACCGGCGCGTCCGGATAGCGCTCGCGGATCCCATTGATGCTGCGAGCCGTGAACTCCACATGGATGTAACAGGTGCCCTGCCACAAATACATCTTCCGGCCAGTGCGTTCCATCACCCACGCGCCCAGGTTTTGATCGGGCACGAAAAGGATGTTCCGGTCCGCCGGCGCGCTCCGCACGATTTTCTCCGCGTTCCCACTGGTGCAAATGACATCGGAAAGCGCCTTCACTCCCGCGCTGCAGTTGATATAGGCGATGACGTAATAATTCTTATCCGCGTGTTCCTCGAGATAGGCCTGCAGCTTTTCCGGCGGGCAAGATTCAGAGAGGGAACAGCCGGCATCGAGGTCGGGCAGCAACACGCGCTTGCCCGGATTGACGATTTTTGCGGTCTCCGCCATGAAGTGGACTCCGCAAAAGAGGATGACGTCGGCGTCGGTCTCCGCGGCCCGGTAACTCAGTCCTAACGAGTCTCCGACGTAATCGGCGATGTCCTGGATCTCGGGCACCTGGTAGTTATGCGCGAGAATGACGGCGTTCCGCTCCCGTTTGAGCTCGGCGATTTCCGCCGCCAGATCGAGACCGAAGTTTACACCACTGCTTACCATCGGCTAATATCGCCGGATTAAATCTGATTTACAAACATCCGGCTTCCATTTCCGCCTCGGTTTCATCGGCGCGGGAAAACTCGCTGGCTCAGTCATTCGCGGTCTGCTTCGAGCGAAATTTTGTGCGCCGGGGGAAATCATCGCGGCAGAACCGAACGACCAGCTCCGCAATTCCGTGCAAGCCGAGACCGGCATCGCGGTCACCGCGGATAATCTTGAGGTGGCGCGCACGGCTGGAACGATTCTGATCGGGGTAAAGCCTGCCGTCGTGTTGCCGGTCATTCGCCAGATTGGGGCGGCGCTGGAGGGTAAGGTCGTTATCTCGCTCGCCGCAGGAGTTCGACTCGAGAACATGGAAGCGGTTGCGCCGGCCAGGCTCATGCGCGTAATGACGAACACGCCATCCGCCATCTGCCGCGGGGCCACGGCGATCGCCTGCGGAACCCGCAACACGCCGGACGATTTGGCTCACGCCCGTTCAATTTTCAATGCGATTGGCGTCGCGGTCGAAGTTAATGAGGATCAGATCGATGCGGTCACCGGCCTCTCTGGCAGCGGCCCTGCCTTCGTTTACACCGTCATTGAAGCGCTCGCGGATGGCGGGATCAAAACCGGGTTACCACCGGAAGTCGCGTCCGTCCTCGCTACCCATACGGTCCTGGGTGCGGCGCAGCTCGCCGCGGAAACCGGCATGTCCCCCGAGGATTTGCGCAGAATGGTCGTAACCCCGGGCGGGACCACCGCGGCCGGCCTGGCGGCGATGGAAAAGATGAATGCATCGCGAGCCATCGCCGCGGCGGTTGAAGCCGCTACAAATCGCGGTCGCGAAATGGCGAAGGAGTTTACTTCTTAGGGCGCGATATCTTGAATGTCATCCCGAGTCGCGCAGACGGCGAGGGACCTCGCAGTCGAAGTAAGAGGGGCTTGCTCCTTGCAGGGCCGTTCGTATTGATGACGTCGCTCTCGCGCAAGCAGACCAATCATCGCAGTTGTGAGGTCGGCGCTCCTCCCAGGTCGCGATCCCGGTCTGCGCGGCTCGGGATGACAGCATAGATACCCCCGCCCTACAGTCGAAGCGCGGCCCTCATCGCATCGAGGGGCGCCTTGCGGCCGAACCAAATTTCGAAGGAACGCGCTCCTTGATGCAACAGCATGGAGAGCCCGTTTGCCCCCAACGCCCCCGCATCGGCCGCCGCCGCCAACAGGGGCGTGCGCGCCGGCGTGTAAATCGTGTCGTAAACCATCAAGTGCGGCGCGAGCAGAGACGCCGACAATAACGCCGGATCGGACCGTTTCATCCCCACCGGAGTCGCATTGACAACGAGATCCGTGTTGGCGATTTGGGCACGCAACAATCCTTCATCCCACGGAATGGCTTGCAAGCGGGCCACCGGTCCCAGCACCCGTGAGCCACTGAAGTAAGGCGCCAGTTCTTTCGCTATCTCTTGGGCCTTCTCCAGAGTCCGGTTCACCAGGACCAACCGTTCGCAGTTCTCGATCGCGCATTGCAGGGCGATGGCGCGACCGGCCCCGCCACCCGCGCCCAGGAGCAGAACGCGAAGATCACGCAGATCAACGGAGAATTCACTTCGGATCGCGTGGAGAAACCCGAGACCGTCGGTGTTGAAACCGACCAGGTTTTCACCCTCGACCAGGACGGTGTTAATGGCCCCGCATTGGCGTGCGGCGGTGTCGACCTCATCCATCAAGTCGAGCGCATCTGCCTTATGTGGCAACGTCAGGTTGATTCCGACGAAGTTGAGATGCCGAACAAGATCCAGGCTGTCTTCCAGTTCCTCCGCGCTGATCTGGAACCGCCCGTAACTCTCTTTCAGGCCTTCGCTCTCAAGCGCGGCATTTTGCATTTGCGGCGAGAGCGACTGCGCGACGGGGTCGCCAAAGACGCCAAGATGGACGGGCGATTTGCCCTTCGCCTCCCAGCTTTTCAGATCGGCCAGCGTGTAAACTTCTTTCACGTGTGTTCCGCATATTCGACAGCGCCGAACACCGCGCAAGGGAGGAGATGCAATCGGTTGCCAAGGAGGGGCGCTTTCCAAACCGCCCCGAAACAAGATCGGGCGCTACGCCCGCTAATTGATGTGGCGGCTGCGCCGCAATTTGTATAGAGGGCGCTTTGGAAAGCGCCCCTCCTTGGTTGCTGCTCGTCGTTCCACTCGCTACTGTCGCGCACGACGATGACTACGCCGGACGAGAAAACACCCACAGCTCCCTCGGATTTCATCCGCGATGTCGTCGCGGAAGATCTTCGGACCGGGAAGCACCAGAAGATTTGCACGCGTTTTCCGCCTGAGCCCAACGGGTATCTTCACATCGGCCACGCGAAATCGATCTGCCTTAACTTCGGCATCGCCCGGGAGTTCGGCGGGATATGCAACGTTCGCATGGACGACACCAACCCGACCAAGGAGGAGACCGAGTACGTCGATTCCATCATGCTCGATGTGAAATGGCTCATCGGAGGATGGGCCGACGAACATGTGGGACGGGCGCCCGGTTACGCGTCGGACTATTTCGATCAGCTCTACGAATTTGCGACCGCGCTCGTGGGCAAAGGCAAGGCCTATATCTGCGACATGACGCCGGAGGAGACAGACGAATATCGCCGCCTCGGCAAGGAGAGTCCCTTCCGGAACCGCGTTACGCAGGAGAGTCTCGATCTGTTGGCCCGCATGAAAGCGGGCGAATTCCCGGACGGGGCCCGCACACTTCGGGCGAAAATCG
>QHMY01000148.1 GCA_003218305.1 Verrucomicrobiota bacterium | reverse complement strand
TGAATGACGTCCGTGAATCACGAATGGACAATACGATGCGACAATTCACGCCGTCGCGGGGCGATCGCGGCGTTGTAACAAGGTAACAATTCAACCTCCCAAATGAGAATCATCACTCGCCTGGCGCCGGATGTCGGCTTGTTGCCGATCAGCTTCGTCAACGTTTACTTCATTGGCCGGCCCGGCGGGCCGTGGGTCCTGGTCGATTCCGGTCTTCCAGGCCGAGCCCAGCAAATCTTCGGAGCGGCCGAAGCGAGGTTCGGCGCCGGCGCGCGACCCGAGGCGATCTTGCTCACGCACGGCCATTTCGATCACGCGGGATCCGCCGAGGATTTGGCTGAAGCGTGGGATGTTCCGATCTACGCGCACCGCCTGGAGATTCCCTACCTGACGGGGAAAGCGGATTACCCGCCGCCGGATCCAACCATCGGTGGTGCGATGGCTTTTCTCTCGCGGTTCATGCCGTCACGTGCGCGCGACCTGGGAGAACGGGTGCGCGAATTGAAGCCGAATGAGGTGCTCGGCGCCCCCGGGTGGGAATGGCTGGCCACGCCCGGACATTCTCCCGGTCATATCTCTTTCTTCCGGCCTTCCGATCGGGTTCTTCTGGCGGGCGACGCGTTCGCCACCATGAACATGGATTCCTGGAGCGGCCTGGTTACCGGCAAGCGAACGCTCGCCCGGGCCGGCGCGCCCTTTAACTCAGACTGGGACGCGACTCGATTATCCGTGAAGGAACTCGCGAAGCTGCGGCCGAATGTCGTCGGTTGCGGCCACGGCATTCCGAGATCCGACCCGCAATTACCAATGGCGCTCGAACGTTTCGCCGAACGCTTTCGCGCCCCTAGGCGAGGCCGCTACGTTCGCCGGCCCGCGCGCACGGATGAGCGCGGGGTGCTTTCGCTGCCGCCCGCTCCGTTCGATCCTGTTCCTTTCGCGACCGCCGGCGCGCTGATCCTGGGAGGCATCGCCCTCGGCGCCGGTTATCTGGATAGCAAACGCCGGAGATAACGGCTTGTAGCTGCAAGAAATTGTCGAGATTCAGGTTGTTCTCGCTCGCCGTAGCCTTTGGCGAAAGCTGGCCGACCCGCTCATTTCTTTTCTGTCTTAGGACCTCGCCGGGCCAGCGACGTGTTGATCTGCTCGACAAGCCTCAGCGCTCGATTAGACTGAACATGTTCGAAGACCAACGGAAAACGGTGATGAGTAAGTCGTTCGCCCTCACATTAATTGCGGGCCTTGTTGTGGCGGGCCTCTTACGGGCCGAGCCCGATTCCAAAAACAAATCTGGCCAACGTCCGAAATCGGAACGCAAGCAGTCCACTTCTGGCCGCGACGCAGACGCTGCGAGTCGGGTCTTGACGGTCAGAGACATATCCATCTTTACCTACCAACCCGCGCCGACCAGGCCAATCGAGGCGCGTAGCGTTCGGGACGAGGGCTTGGTGCGCCTGTATATCAACCAGCAGGGCGTTGTTGCCGCCGTAAAGATTACGCGGAGCACTGGTAATCGGGACTTTGATGCAGACGCCGTAGAGGCCTTTCGTCGCTGGCGGGCGCATCCCGGTCCCGCTCGCGAAATCGACCTGCCTATCACCGCGGTGATGACAGGGAAAAAGGCACCGGTTCGCGTCCCCCTTTCGACAGGAAACATGACCATCGGTTAAGGCCAGAGGCAATCATTCTTCAAGTTCTGCGGGCGACGTGTTGATCGAACCGGACCGGCGGGTCACAACGGGTCAGCCTTAGAATCTCGGCAGATTTACTCAAGTCCCGCGTCCGGACGACGCGACAACCGGCCTACAACTTCAGCAAGCTGCGCTGCCACGGCACGAGGAGCGCGGTGCTCCGGCTTTCATCGGCAGCGACGGCGTCCAACGCGCCGCGGGGCGCAATAAAGGAAGCCTCGATTCCATGCTCGTCGGCGACGGCATCCCGGCGGCGGCGCAATGCTTCGGCCGCCTTCTCCATTTGAGGAGTCGGACGTGTTCCCATCCGGCGCAGGCGAACAGGCCAGGCGGATTCCGGCAGGAGCAAAGCCCTCTCGGCAGCATCGCGAAAGGCCTGGCGCCGACGCGACGAAAAGTGACGGAAATCAGGCGCCTCGCCCGCGGCAAAGGCCTGTGCGGCCTCGATCAAGAACCGATTCTGGAGGATGTGGAAAGAAGGCTTGTCCGCCGCTTGCGCCTCCTTTTCCCGCCATTGCCACAGCTCACGCAAAATCGCGGAAGTCCGGCCATCCATCCGGCCCGAACCGGAAATCCGCCACGCTTCATCCTCGTCGCGAACTCTCTGCACGGAGGTCTGCTCGAGAGCGCGCTGACATGATTGCTGGAACCACTCCAGACGGCCGCGCTCTCGCAAATCCATCTCCAGCTTTTCCGCGAGCGGCAACAGGTAACGGGTGTCGTTCATGGCATACTCCGCCATGTGCCTCGGCAACGGGCGCTGGGCCCAGTTGGCTTTCTGCGAACCCTTGGTCAACGCAACTCCGAAAAATCTCTCGACCAGAGCGGCCAGACTGAACTCGCGAATGCCGAGAAGCCGGGCGGCGATCACGGTGTCGAAAATTCTGGTCGCGACAAAGTTCATGCTCCGACGCAGAAGCCGCAGATCGAAATCCGCGCCCTGGAGGACGATCTCCTTGTTCGTCAACGCGGTGGCGAGCGGAGAGAGGTCGAACTTCGCCAGGGGATCGATCAGGTAATCGTTCCCGCCGAAGCTCAGCTGCACGAGGCAAAGCTTTTCGAAATAACAGTGCAGGCTGTCGGCCTCGGTATCGACCGCGATCCGATCGATCCGCTCCAGTTGCGGAAGCAACTCTTCGAGCTCGGCTGAAGTGGCGATCATCTCAATCCGCTCAAGAGTAACTCCGCGTTTGTTTTCGTGGCCTGCAAATTGTCGATCAGCCTTTCCATCGCCTCGATCGGCGGCAGCGCGGCCATGGCTTTGCGGAGCAGTTTCACCCGTTCCCATTCCTCCGGATGATAAAGCAAATCCTCCCGGCGCGTTCCAGATTGCAGGGAATGGATCGCGGGATAAAGCCTCTTTTCCACGAGTGAGCGATCGAGATGCAGCTCCATGTTCCCCGTGCCTTTGAACTCCTCAAAAATCACCTGGTCCATCTTGCTGCCGGTGTCGACCAGGGCCGTGGCCAGGATCGTGAGGCTGCCGCCTTCTTCACAGTTGCGCGCCGCGCCGAAAAACTTCTTGGGTTTCAGGAGCGCCTTGGAGTCCACGCCGCCCGACATGGTCCGGCCCTTGCCGGGTTGGAGCGAATTATAACCGCGCGCCAGCCGCGTGATGCTGTCGAGCAGAACCACGACGTTCTTCTTCATTTCGACCAGGCGCTTCGCCCGCTCGAGGACGATCTCCGCGACCTCCACGTGGCGGCGGGAATTTTCGTCGAAGGTCGAATTGTAAATCTCGCAATCGACTTCCCGCTGCAAATCGGTCACTTCTTCCGGACGTTCGTCCACCAGGAGCATGATCAGGACGATCTCCGGATGATTCACGCGGATCGCTTTTGCGATCTCCTTGAGCAAAATCGTCTTGCCGACTCGCGGCGCTGCCACGATCAAGCCGCGTTGTCCGCGGCCTAACGGCGTGAGCAGATCCACCGCCCGGGCGCTGATCGAATTGGTGGTCGAATTTTCGAGCATGATTCGGCCGTCCGGGAAAAGGGGCGTCAGATTGTCGAACGGCGTTGGCTCCTTCCATTCCTCGGGCGGGAGGTCTTCGATTGCGGTCACCTCATCCAGCATGATCAATTTTTCGCGGTCACGCGGGAGCCGGAGCGTGCCTCGAATTTTCTGTCCCAGCTTGAAGGAAAATCTCTGCTTGGTGGCGCGGGGAACGCCGACGTCTTCCGGGACCGAAAGAAAGTTGAGGCGCGGCCACCGCAGAACGCCGAACGAATCGGCGACCTGATCGAAGAAGCCCTCCGCTGTAACCCGAATGCCCAGGCCGAGAGCGGCTCGAATCACGTCCAGGATCTGGTGATGCCGTGTCTTCCCGGGATGCACGCGTACCTCAAGATCGCGGCAAAGCTGTTCGAGTTCTGCCGGCCCGAGGGCCTGCAATTCGTTCAGATCGAGTGCGAGCGGGATGTTCGCGGGCGGAGCCGCCGCGCTGCGCGGTTCCGTCGCAGACGCGGTGGCCGTCTCCGCTACCGTAACGGGATTGGGCTCTGTCTGGATTGAATTGTCTTCGTTCATCTAAGGATTTCTTTGGCGGCGAGGTCGGCGGTCATAGACCGCGGCTACAGATCGATCGATTACTGCCGCCAATACTTCGCCAGCAATCCCGCCTGCGCGGCGAGCACGGCACGGTCGCCGTTGTTCCAAACCACGTGATTGGCGCGGCTCATTTTTTCGGTCAGAGGCATTTGGGCACGGATCATTTGCTCGGCCGCCGCCGGGTCGAGCTGGGTGCGGGCAACCAGACGATCGAGCTGCAGGCTCGGCGAGCACGCGACGACCACAACGGAATCGCACAGGGTTTCACCACCGGTTTCATAGAGAAGAGGAATGTCAGCAAGAAAAAGATCGGTGGAGTTGCGACGGCCTTCGGCTTCGAGGCTCCACTGACGGCGGATGCGCGGATGCAGGATTTGCTCCAGCGCGCGTTTCTTTTCCGCGTCGGCG
>QHMY01000196.1 GCA_003218305.1 Verrucomicrobiota bacterium | reverse complement strand
CCTGGAGGTGACCGCGCAGGAGCACGTCTCGGTCGTGGCCAAGAAGGAAAACGGCAGCTACGGATACGAGTCGGTCCTGAAAGAGCGCGTGGCGAAGTCCGAGAAGGTCGCCATTAGCGCGGATGGGTTGCGTTACCAGCTCCCGACGGATGAACCCGGCGACTACACGGTCGAGCTCCGCGACGAGGGAGGCCGCAAGCTGAGCCGGATTCGTTTCTCCGTTGTCGGCAGCGGAGTCGTAAAGCGCGCGCTGGACAAGAATTCGGAGCTGCAGGTGAAACTCTCCCGCGCTCAATACAACAGCGGGGAAGAGATCGAGATCAGCATCACGGCGCCGTACGCGGGAAGCGGCCTGATCACAATCGAGCGCGATAAAGTTTACGCGCTCCGTTGGTTCAAGACGGACGCGGCCAGCAGCGTCCAGCGAATCAAGGTGCCGGATGGTTTCGAAGGCAGCGGCTACATCAACGTCGCGCTGGTGCGCGCGCTTGATTCGAAGGAAGTCTTCACGAGCCCGCTCAGTTACGGCGTGGTGCCATTCACCGCCAACATCGAAAAGCGCCGGCTTAAGGTCGATTTGCAAACGGCCGCAATCTCGAAGCCGGGCGAGCCATTTCACATCACCTACAAGACCGACCGGCCGGCCCGGATCGCGATCTTCGCGGTCGATCAAGGCATCCTCCAGGTCAGCGACTACAAGCTGCCTGATCCGCTCGGGTTCTTCTTCCGCAAATGCGCCCTCAGCGTTGAGACCGCGCAGATCATGGACTTGATCATGCCGGAATTCTCCATTCTCCGCTCGATGTCCGCGTTCGGCGGCGATGGCGACGCGTCGAAGCAATTGAATCCCTTCAAACGGGTCACGGAAAAGCCGGTGGTCTATTGGTCGGGCATCGTGGACGCCGACTCCACGGCGCGCGACGTGATCTACAACGTGCCGGATTATTTCAGCGGCACGCTGACGGTGATGGCGGTGGCAGTGGCCGATGACGCGACCGGCGCGGCGCAACGCGATGCGCTGATTCGCGGACCGTTTGTCATCACCCCCAGCGTGCCGGTCCTGGCTGCGCCGGGCGACGATTTCGAAGCTGGTGTAACCGTGGCGAATAACGTCGAGGGCTCCGGTGAAAATGCCGAGGTGCAGATTCGCGCTGAATGTTCCGAGCATGTGAAGATCGAGAAAACGCCGTCGCAAACGCTGCGAATCTCCGAAGGACGTGAGCAGACTACGACCTTCTCCGTCCATGTGAACGACAAGCTCGGCTCCGGCACGATCACGTTCATCGCCACCGCCGGCGGCAAGGAAACGCGGCTCCGTTCAACCATCAGCGTGCGGCCCCCGGCGACATTCATGACGCAGGTACGCAGCAGCAGCTTTACCAAAACGAGCGTCGATCTGCCCACGACGCGCGACATGTATCCCGAGTTTCGGAAGCTCATTGCCTCCGTCTCCGCCCTGCCGCTCGGTCTCGCCCAGGGTCTGGACGTTTACCTGAAGGAATTTCCGCACGGTTGCAGCGAGCAGATCACGAGCGGCGCCTTTTGCCGGCTCGTCCTGGCCAACGAAGCGGATTTCGGGTTGGACCGGAAAGAAGTGAATACGCAACTCGAGAGTGTCTTCGCCACTCTGCGGCGCCGGCAAAACGACCAGGGAGCCTTTGGCTATTGGGGGCCGGAAAAGGGAGCGGGCATCGACTTCATGTCCGTCTATGCCATGCATTTTCTGATCGAAGCGAAAGCGGCCGGCTTCGCCCCACCGGCTGAGATGTTCGCGAGCGGCCTGCGCAATCTGCGGGCGATGGTCGCAAAAGAACCGTCGGGCCTCGATGACGCGCGCACGATCGCCTACGCCATTTACCTGCTCAGCCGCGAGGGCGTCGTCACCACAAATTACATTCTGAATCTGCGGGATTACCTCGACAAAAATTTCGAGAAAGAATGGCCGGCCGATCTCACCGGCGTTTATCTCGCAGGCGCGCTGCACATTCTGAAAAAAGAGGATGAGGCCACCAAGCTGGTCGCGCGCTACCGGATCGGCCAGCACGACCCGAAGCAGATCACCGATTTCTACCAGCCGCTGGGGGCCGACGCTCAGTTTGTCGCGATCCTCGCTCGGGAATTTCCCGCGCGGTTGAAGAAACTTTCCGCAGCGGAATTTGGAAACATTCTCAAACCGGTCAGCGACGGCACCTTCAATACGCTCTCCGCAGCGTATGCCGTGCTGGCGCTCAAGTCGTATTCACAAATGGTCGCCCAGCACCCGCCGGAATTGACGATCGAGGAGATCGACAAGGCGAAGCATGCCAAACGCCTCACCAGCGGGAACAAATTAATCCAGCGCACCAACTTCTCGGGCGACGCCGGCGCGATCCGGTTCCGCAGCGCTGCACCGCTCAATCCTCCGGGAGCATTCCTCCAGGTCATTGAAGCCGGATTCGATCGTCAGCTTCCGAACAAGACCCTGAACGACGGCCTCGAGATTTATCGCGAGCTGTTGGACAAAGCGGGCAAGCCCGTCACCACCACGTTATTGGGCGAGGTGATAACTGTTCGGCTGCGCGTTCGCAGCCTCCGGCCGGAGTCGATCTCGAACGTGGCGGTAGTCGACCTCCTGCCCGGTGGTTTCGAAGTCGTCGGAACGACGCTGTCGCCCGGTGTCTCGACGATCGCCGGAGTGGATTACGTCGAGGTCCGCGAAGATCGCGCAGTCTTTTTCGCAACGGTTCCAGCGGAGACCCTCGAAATCACCTACCAGATCAAGTCGTGTAACCGGGGAAATTTCGTGGTCCCGCCGGTCTTCGCCGAATCGATGTATGACCGCAACGTAAAGGCGCGCGGACTCGGCGGAAAAATCAGCGTAACGAAGTAATTGCGGATACCGAAACGTGACGACACGGCCCTCACCCCAGCCCTCTCCTTTGCCCTCACTTGGCGCTACGCGTCCTTCTCTCCCAGTGGGAGAGAAAGGGAGAGGGGGTTCCTTCTCCCTGAGGGAGAAGGTTAGGATGAGGGGGCGGTGGTTGCGACGAATAGTCTTTGCCGGGCTTGCCTTAGCTGCTTTCTGGCTCCTCCTCCCCAAGCCGCCCTTGCTCGATCAGGTCGATTTCTCCACGCGCGTGCGGGACCGAAACGGCAACGTCCTCCGCGTCACGCTCACGCGCGATCAGAAATACCGCATCTGGGCCCCGCTCCATGAGATTTCACCGTCGCTGATCGACGAAACGGTCCGTTTCGAAGACAAATACTTCGCGCAGCATCCCGGGGTAAATCCGGTCCCGCTCCTCCGGGCCACCTGGAACTTCGCGCGTTCCGGCACTCCGCGGGCGGGCGCTTCCACCATCACGATGCAGCTGGCTCGGCTGCGTTTCCATCTCCGCACCCGCACCCTCAGCGGAAAACTCCGGCAAATCCTTTACGCTATCGAGCTAGAGCGTCATTACTCGAAGAAGGAAATTCTGGAGGCCTATCTGAACCTCGCGCCCTACGGTCGAAATATCGAAGGCGCCGGCGCCGCGAGCGAGATCTACTTCGGCAAAACCCCGGCGCGCCTGAGCGGACCGGAAGCCGTCGCGTTGAGCTTGATTCCGCAGAGTCCAACCCGCCGCGCCCTAATCGCGGGACGGGAAAACGAGCTCCTGACCGCGGCCCAGCAACGACGCTCGACCGGCGAAATCTTTCGCCCGGAATCCCGGGCGAAAACCGAATTGGCCGCTCCGCATTTCGTTCAAGGCGTGCTGGCCAACCAGACCAAAGGAGCGGAAATAGCCACGACGCTCGATCTCTCTCTTCAACAAATTCTGGAGCGGCGCGTAGCCGATTATGTTGTGCAGAATCGCCAGCGCGGAATTGAAAACGCCGCGGCGCTCCTGATCGATTTTCAGAGCATGGAAGTTTTAGCGGACGTCGGATCCGCCGATTTCTCGAACAAAGAAATCCAGGGACAGGTGGACGGAACGCGGCGGCCACGCTCGCCCGGCTCGACCTTGAAACCGTTTGTTTACGCACTCGCGCTCGACCAGGGCCGCATTCATCCGCTGACCCTGCTGAAGGACGCGCCGCATGCCTTTGGCGATTACAATCCGGAAAATTTCGATCGCGAATTCCTTGGGCCGATCCGCGCGGCCGACGCGTTGGCGCGAAGTCGAAATGTGCCGGCCGTCACGCTCGCTTCGGAATTGGCGCATCCGAATCTTTACGAATTCCTTCGCGCCGCGGACGTCCGGCTGCCGCAAGCAGAATCGCATTATGGCCTTTCGTTGCCTCTTGGCGGCGCCGAAGTGACGATGGAAGACCTGGTCCGCCTTTACGCCACCCTGGCCAACGGTGGAAACCTCCAGCCGCTTCGCCGCCTGCTGCACGAACCGCCCGCTACCAAACAGCGAGTGCTTAGCCCGGAAGCCGCTTTCCTCACGCTCGAGATGCTCGGACAGATCCCGCGCCCTGGCATGACCACCACCGATTCCACTTCGCGGGCGCAAGTGTTTTGGAAAACGGGGACGTCGCACGGATTTCGTGATGCCTGGTCGGTCGCGGTCTTCGATCACTACGTCCTGGCGGTTTGGATCGGGAATTTCGACGGGCGCAGAAATCCCGCCTTCATTGGCCGGACGGCAGCGGCGCCCCTCCTCTTTCAGATGATCGACGGTTTGCGTGCTCATCAACCTTCCCGGTCCGAACCGCATCTGCCTCCGGCCGGAGCGAACCTGAAGAGGGTGGAATTCTGTTCGGTCTCGGGACAACTGCCTGGTCCGAACTGTTCGCATCGTACGGAGAGCTGGTTCATTCCCGGCGTCTCTCCGATCGCCGTCTGCGACGTCCATCGCGAGGTGCTTGTGGACGCGGCCACCGGGCTTCGGGTCGACCACGACGACGGCACGCGAGAGTTGAAGCGAGAGACGTATGAATTCTGGTCGTCGGATCTGCTCGCGCTCTTCGAGCGGGCCGGGGTGCCGAGAAAATTGCCACCGCCATTTTTGCCGGCGATCGGGAGCGATCTTCTCTCGCGGGGAGGCCATCCTCCGAAGATCACGCTTCCCGCCAACGAAATGACCCTGACCCAGACCTCCGCCACGACGGCCGGTATTCCCCTTCGCGCCGAAACCGAAAGCGGCGTCCGCAAACTCTATTGGTTTGCCGACAAGACATTCATCGGCGCTTGCGACGCTCATACGGTGCTGTGCTGGAAACCGGCGCCCGGCGTTTACCAATTGACCGCGCTCGACGATCACGGCCGGTCCGGATCGCGCTCGGTGACGCTGCGGTGATAGCGCAGCCAATTTGGGTTTAGCGTCCCCCGCACCTTGAAAATAGCCCAGCGTTTTAACGCTGGGAAGGTCGTGTATAAGAACCATCCAGTCCCTTCAGGGACGAAAGAGACGATCCTGCCGTCCCTGGCGGGACTTTCGAATTTCTTTGCCCTAAAACCCAGCGTTAAAACGCTGGGCTATTGTCAGAAACAGTCGCGGTCACCACGGAGAGATCGACAATCGGCGCGCTTCTGCGTTACTAAGTGCCTATGGGCGCGTCGAAATCTCCGACGGTCATCTGTCAGATTTGCCAGCATCCGAAATCGCCGAAGGATGGCACGATCGGCGAGGTCGTTCGCCCGTCTCTCTCTGACTTTATCAAGAAGAAGGATCCGCGATGGGAAGGAAAGGGGTTCATCTGCTCCGACGACCTCGGGATCTTCCGCCGCGATTATGTGAAGGAAGTTCTGGAGGACGAAATCGGCGAACTTTCGACGTTGGACCAGGAAGTCGTTGAGAGCCTGCGCGAGCACGAAATTCTCTCGAGCGACATCAGCAAACAGTTCGAGAAAAAGCTTACGTTCGGGGAGCGGTTTTCCGACAGGATCGCGGCCTTTGGCGGAAGCTGGACGTTCATCATTTTCTTCAGTGCAGTCCTGCTGCTCTGGATCGTGATCAACAGCTTCGTGCTGATGACACGGGCATTCGATCCCTACCCGTATATCCTGATGAATTTGGTTCTCTCCGCGCTCGCGGCCCTGCAGGCGCCGGTGATCATGATGAGCCAGAACCGGAGTGAGGATCGAGACCGTGCGCGCGGCGAAAATGATTACAAGATCAATCTCAAAGCCGAGCTCGAAATCCGGCATCTCCACGAAAAAATCGACCACCTGCTGCGGGGCCAGTACAAGCGCCTTTTCGAGATTCAACAGATCCAAATCGAGCTGCTGGAAGAGCTTACCCGCAAGGGCGGGAAGGCGTCTCCTCCGCGCGCCACGTAAAGAAAACATTCGTTCGCCATATTTCCATTGAAGAGCGCGGGGCCACACCGGAGCGTTACGCCCGATGTCCCGCGAATACACGCTCCAGCGCGCCCCCTCCGCTACCGCGATCAACATCGATTACGCGGCGGAACTGAATGAGCAACAGCTCGCGGCGGTGACGGCGTCGCCGGGTCCCCTTCTGGTGATCGCCGGGGCGGGCAGCGGCAAGACGCGCACGTTGACGTATCGCGTGGCGTATTTGCTCGAGAACGGAATCGATCCGCGGAACATCCTGCTCCTCACTTTCACGAACAAAGCCACCTGCTCCCGGTGGACTCGAGCGGGCTCTGGGGCGGCACCTTTCATTCGATCGGAAACCGGATGCTGCGCCGCCATGGAAGCGCGCTCGGGTTTTCCAGCGGGTTCACCATCATGGATCGCGAGGACCAAAAGGATCTCATCGATACCGTCGTAACCGCGGCCGGGATTAACCCGAAGGAAATCCGCTTCCCGAAAAGCGATGTTCTCGCGGAAGTGTTTAGTTTCGTCGTCAACACCGAGACACCGATCGACGCGCTGCTCGCGGAAAAGTACCCCTATTTCCTTCCGCTCCTGGAGCAGATCAAGGACGTCCACGCGCGTTACGAGAAGAGGAAGAAGTCGACGAACTCGATGGACTTCGACGATTTGCTCGAGAAGACGCTCCGGATGCTAAAGGAGCACCCGGAGATCGCGGCTTTTTATCGACGGCAGTTCCAATTCATCCTGGTCGATGAGTACCAGGACACAAACAAGATCCAGGCGGATTTTATCGACACCCTCGCAGCCGAGCACCGAAACGTGATGGTGGTGGGCGACGATGCCCAGTCGATCTACTCATGGCGGGGCGCGAATTTCAAAAACATCCTGGCCTTTCCGCAGCGCTATCCGAACACGCAGGTTTTCAAGATTGAGCTGAACTACCGGAGTGTGCCGGACATCCTGCGGGTGGCCAATGCGGCCATCAAGGCCAACGTGCAGCAGTTTCGCAAGGAACTCAGCGCGACTCGGCCAACCAATTCGGTCAGGCCCGCCGTGGTCGGGTTAAACGACGGAAGTGAGCAGGCGTTGTTCGTGGCCCAGCGAATCCTGGAACTGCGCGATGAAGGAGTGGAGCTGAGCGAAATCGCAGTCCTCTATCGGGCGCATTATCACGCAATTGAATTGCAGCTCGAACTTTCCCGGCGCGGGATTCCGTATGTCATCACGAGCGGTGTTCGTTTCTTCGAGCAGGCGCATGTGAAGGACGTGACCTCTTTTATTCGGTTCATCGCGAATCCGCGCGACGAAGTCGCCTTCAAGCGGATGGTGAGACTGCTACCGGGTATTGGCGGGAAGAGCGCGGATAACTTGTGGCGGGCGTGGGACAGCAAGTTGACCGAGCACGGAGAAATCACTTCATGGAGCGAACGACTCCTCGCCATGGCCGTGGGCGCGAAGTCAAAAAAAATGTGGGTGCAGCTGGCGCACACGCTGGATGAAATCGCGCCCGGCGGTCAGCCGAACCCGCCATCGGAAATGATCACATCGATCGTGGAAGCGGTTTACGACGACTATGCCAAGGCGAATTTCACCAACTACGAGCTGCGCCGGGAAGATCTGAACCAGCTCGCGGCTTTCGCGCGCCAATTCAAGGACGTGCACGAATTTCTCTCGCAGCTGGCCCTGATCAGCAATATCGACGCGGAACCGGCCTTGGACCAGACGGCGGACAACGAAGCGGTCAACCTTTCGTCGGTCCACCAGGCGAAAGGGCTCGAGTATCACACCGTTTTCGTGATCTGGCTGACGGACGGAATGTTCCCGAGCTCACGCTCCCTCGAGACGCGCGACACGATTGAAGAAGAGCGGCGGCTTTTTTACGTCGCGATCACCCGGGCAAAGGACGAACTTTATCTAACTTTCCCTCATATGCGCCTGAACGCCGGTTACGGCGACATGTTCCAGCGACCCTCACGTTTCCTGAGTGAGATCCCGAAGGGACTAATCGAGGATTGGCAGGTCCGGAGGAAATGACGAAATCCGAATGACGAATGTCGAGGGAACCCGATAAATCAAAATGAAAGAATGCGCCTCGACCTTCCATTGGTCATTCGGACTTCGACATTGTTTCGTCATTCGTCACTCGTCATTCGTCATTTTTTCGTGAATCTGTCACCCGACCAAAAGATCGCGGGCGTCCTGACGCCGCTGTTTGCCTTACGGACCGAAACCGATCTTGGCATCGGCGATCTCGAAGCGCTGCGTCAATTCATCGATTGGGCGGCGGCGATTGGATTCAGGATCGTCCAGCTTCTGCCGATCAATGAAATGGGAGGCGATCATAGCCCGTACAACGCAATTAGCGCGGTCGCCCTCGAGCCGGCAACGCTTCACCTCGCTCCCGGATCGCCCGAGGATCTTTCGCGGGAGGATTTCGATGACGTTCTCGCGGAAACCGACCTGGCCACATTGCGCAAAGGCGCGGTGAAGCACGACCGCGTCCGCGACTTGAAAATGGCGCTTCTGGGTAAGGCGTTCGCAACTTTTTCCCGACGCCGCCAGAAAGATCCTGGATCCACAGCGGCCTTTGATGCCTTTTGCGAAAGCGAGAAAGCCTGGCTGGCGGATTACGCCTTCTTCCGGGCGCTCATGGAAGAAAATGGAAACAGGGAGCAATGGGACCATTGGCGGGAGGAGCATCGCGACGCGGATTCCGCGCGGGGATGGCTGGCCGCGCAGACGGCCGAAGTGCAGCGGCGTTTTTCGGACCGGGAATCTTTTTTCCAATATGTCCAATGGGTCGCTTTCGACCAATGGACGGAGGTAAAATCCTACGCGGAACAACGCGGCGTCGCTTTGATGGGAGACATCCCCTTCGGAGTGAATTACTACAGCGCGGACGTTTATGCGCGCCGCGATGAATTTGCCTTGAACTGGTCCGGAGGCGCGCCGCCGGAGCCGTACTTCAAGGACGACAAGTTCACCCAGAAGTGGGGCCAAAATTGGGGGATCCCGCTCTATCGGTGGGACGTGATGCGGACGCGAAACCTCGCCTGGTGGCGGCAACGAGTCCGCGGGGTGCGAAAGATTTTTCATGCCTTTCGAATTGATCACGTGCTGGGCTTTTACCGGATTTACGCCTTCCCGTGGCGACCTGACCGAAATGCGGAATTTCTCCCACTCTCCTGGGATGAAATGCGCGAGCGAACCGGCGGAGCTGGTCCGCAATTTTCTCCGCGGGACGATTCCGGCTGGGAAAACTGCGAGGCGAATCGCCGCGAGGGCGAAGAATACCTGCGGGCAGTCCTCGAGGAATCGGGCGAGACCCGTGTGGTGGGGGAAGACCTCGGGACCGTGCCGGATTATGTGCGGCCAAGCCTGCATTCGTTGGGCGTGGCCGGCTTCAAAATTCCGCAGTGGGAAGTGAAGCACGGGCAGGTGACACCCGGCGAAGAATATGAGCGCTTGTCGGTGACCACCTACGCGACGCACGATCACAAACCAATCCGCGCCCTGTGGGAAGAGGCCCAAGACGCCGAAGCCGCGACGCAAACTCAAGCGCGCGAGGATCTCCTGAAGATCGCGAGGTTTGCTGGAGTCGAGCCACGCGAGGAACTCGATTATCTGCGGGATTATTACCCCGCCATAATAGGCGCATTGTTCCGGAGCAACGCCTGGATGGCCATCGTGATGGTCACCGACCTGCTCGGGCGCAAAGATCGGTTCAACGTGCCGGGGACGGCGGCCAACTCGAATTGGAGCCGGCGGATGCAAAAAACTGTGGCGGATCTCGAAGCGAGTCCCACGATTCGCAAGCGTATGAACCTGATCCGCGAGCTGCTGGAGAAAACGGAGCGAATCAGTTGACTCGCGAATGCGTTCGGAGTTGAGAGTTGAAAGTTGAGAGTTGAGAGTGCGGGGAATCAGAATTCTCTCAACTCTCACCTACCTACTCTCAACTTCATGAAATCACCCATTAAGGTCGCGATCACCGGCGCTGCTGGACAGATCGGTTATGCGCTCGTTTTCCGTGTCGCGTCAGGCGCGATGTTTGGTCCGGACCAACCGGTCGCCCTGCACTTGATCGAAATCCCCGCCGGTTTCGAGGCCCTCAAGGGAGTCGTGATGGAACTGGATGATTGCGCGTTCCCTCTTCTGAAAAACGTCGTTGCCACCACCGACCTCGATGAAGGATTTCGTGATGTGAATTGGGCGCTCCTCGTTGGAAGTGTTCCACGCAAAGCCGGGATGGAACGGGGCGACCTGCTCGGAATCAACGGCAAGATCTTCATCGGCCAGGGACAGGCGATCGAAAAGAACGCCGCGAAGGATGTCCGCATCCTGGTGATCGGGAATCCCTGCAACACGAACTGTCTGATCGCAATGAACAACGCGAAGTCGATTCCAAGCGATCGCTGGTTTGCCATGACGCGCCTGGATGAAAACCGCGCCAAGGCCCAGCTCGCGCAAAAGGCCGGCGTGGATGTGACCGAGGTGACCAACGTGACCATCTGGGGGAACCACTCGGCGACGCAATATCCCGATTCGTACAACGCAAAGATCAAGGGCCGGTCCGCGGCGGAAGCGATCGGCGACGAATCCTGGCTGAAGGAGACGTTTATTCCGGCGGTGCAACAACGCGGCGCCGCGATCATCAAGGCGCGCGGCTCTTCCTCGGCGGGCTCAGCCGCAAATGCGATCGTCGACACGGTCCGGTCCCTTACGACCGATACCGCCGAGGGCGATTGGCATAGCGTGGCGGTTTGCTCGGACGGCAGCTACGGCGTGGAGGAAGGCTTGATCTGCTCGTTTCCGATCCGTACTCGCGGGGGAAAATGGGAGATCGTGCAGGGTGTGCCGTTGAACGAATTTGGCCGGGCCAAGACCGACGCGTCAGTCGCCGAGTTGAAGGAAGAGAAGGCGCTGGTGGCGGGATTGATCGGCGGGTAAGGCGTACGCTGAGCAGAGCGAAGATGTAGTGGCGCTTCTGTGAAGCGCCTGGGCTTACGCCGGCGAACCCGTTTGGGCGCTTCACAGAAGCGCTTGGTCTTGCACCAGCACGTTGGGCGCTTCACAGAAGCGCCCCTACATTGGCGGGTTGAGATGACGGCGATCAGGCCAGCTTCTCGCCCGTCATGTTCTCGAAAGCCTCGCGATATTTCGCGGAGGTTTTCTCGATGATGTCGGCCGGCAACCGTGGCCCCGGAGGCGTTTTGTCCCAATCGAGCGTCTCGAGATAATCGCGCACGAATTGTTTATCGTAACTGGGCGGACTCTTGCCCACGACGTATTGATCCGCCGGCCAGAAGCGCGAGGAATCAGGCGTTAGACATTCGTCGATCAAGAGCAGTTTCCCGTCGACCGTCCCGAATTCGAACTTCGTATCGGCGACGATGATGCCACGGCCGGCGGCGTGTTCGCGGCCTTCCGAATAAATCTTAAGGCTCAAATCCTTGACCCGTTGCGCCATTTCGTCGCCGAGAATGCGCGTGCATTCCGCCATGTCGATGTTCTCATCGTGGCCTTCGTCGGCTTTGGTCGAGGGGGTGAAAATCGGTTCCGGCAATTGCGAAGCCAGTTGGAGGCCGGGCGGCAGTTTGATTCCGCAAACGCTCTGCGTTTTCTGGTATTCACTCCAGCCGGAGCCGGCCAGATAACCGCGCACGACGCATTCCACCGCGAGCGGGGCCGTCTTCTTGACGATCATCGAGCGGCCGGCGAGTTGGTCGCGGAACGGCTGGAGCTCAGCCGGGAACTGCTCGAAGTCGGCCGTAATGAAGTGATCGTCAACGTCGTGGAAGCGCTTGAACCAAAAGGCGGAAAGCTGGTTCAGCACCGCCCCTTTGGCGGGAATGGGATCGGGCAGAACTACGTCGAAGGCCGAAAGCCGGTCGGTCACGACGAACAGAAGGGTGTCGCCGAGGTCAAAAACCTCGCGGACCTTCCCGCTGCGGAGTTTCTTGATCCCGGGAAGGTCGACATTCGATTGTGGAGTGGTCGGCATATGTGCGACATCATTAGCCCATGGCTGGAATCGTCGTCAAACCCCGCGCGCGGATTTTCCATGGGCACGACTGGGTTTTCAGCGGCGAAGTCCTCAAAGCGTTTGGAAATCCTGCGGACGGCGATGTTATATCGCTCAAGGACGGGAGAGATCGCCTGATCGGCAGCGCGATCTACAACAGCAAATCGCAGATCGTCGCCCGGAGATTCTCGCGGCGGCGCCAGGACCTGGACCTCGATTTTTTCCAGCGCCGGATCGCACAGGCCGTGGAATACCGGGCGCGCCGTGGCGTAAATCCTCGATTCTGCCGGGTGGTCTGGAGCGAAAGCGACGGTTTGCCCGGAGTGGTCGTCGATCGCTATGGCGATCACGCCGTCCTGCAAACGCTGACGCTGGGTATGGACATGCGGAAGGCGCTTATCGTCGAAGCGCTCAAAACGGCGGTGGGCGAACCGGCCCTGCAATCGATCATCGAGCGCAACGATTCGCCGTCCCGACGCGCGGAGGGGATGGAGCTGAGCCGCGGGGTCCTGGTTGGTGAACCACCGGGTGAAATGGAAATTGAGTTAGCAGGCTTGCGGCTGGGGGTAGATCTCCTGCACGCGCAGAAGACCGGTCTCTATCTGGATCAATCTGCCCATTACGAAACGGTCGCGCGCCATGCGCCGGGGCGGCGCGTCCTGGATTGCTTTGCGAACCAGGGCGCATTCGCGCTCGCCTGCGCGCGGGGCGGCGCGGCGAAGGTGACTGCGGTGGAAGCCAGCGGCGAGAATATCGCCAGCGCCCGCCGGAACGCAGAGCGGAATCAATTATCGGCCGACTGGGTCGAACAAGACGTCTTTCAGTTCCTGCGCGAGGCGGAAAAGACGAAAGGCGAATACGACCTGATCGTCCTCGATCCTCCCTCGTTTACGAAAACGAAAGGCGGATTACGCGACGCGCTGCGCGGCTACCACGAACTGCACGTCCGAGCGTTCAAGCTGCTCTCGCACGCTGGAATTCTCGCGACGTTTTCCTGCTCGCACCACGTGAACCAAGCCATCTTTAACCAAACGATCGCGGACGCGCTGGTCGATGCGCGTCGATCGGCGCGGCAACTGCATCGTTTCGAGCAGGCGCTCGACCATCCGGTGCTTCCAACGCTGCCGGAAACGGAATACTTCAAAGGAGTATTGCTTGAAATGATGCCAGGGCGATGAGGCCGCGGTTTGCCACGCGTCTCCCTGGGCTGGCCTTCAACGGAATGACTGACCTAATGAGTGCGGCGGAGGAACGCGATGCAACCGCACGCTGATTTTGTTTTCCATCTCGACGAGCCGCGCGAGCAATTCCGGAACGCACGGACGCCTTTGCGTGGGTGGATTGCGACCCAGAGTGAATCAACCGGCTTGCAGCTGTCCGGCCGGGCGAAGCGCAGCCTCAGGCTGGAAGAACGGCCGGACGTGCGCCGCGCATTTCCCAATTTCCCGTTCGCCACAGGCTTTCACGATGAAGTCGAGGCGGGCGACCTCCGGGAAGGCGCGCTGCATTTTTCTTTCGAAGTCGGCGGCGCTCTCAAGACGGTCGTCGAACACCTTCCCCCTCCTCCCCCAGCCCTCTCCGGACCAGCGCGCCTTTGGGCAAAATTCCGTCACTTTCTCTCGCTGCGCCAAGCGCAGGCGGCGCGTAATCCCGAATCACGCTGGAACGCCGCGCTCTCCGCTTTTCTGCTCGAACTCCAGATCACCCGGGGTGGAGTTTTTCGTCGCGAGGAAAACGACCGGCTTGTAACCCTGTTCGCTGAAATTTTTCCGGAAGCCTTTGTCGTCCAGATCGGCGCAAACGACGGCAGCGCGGGCGATCCGCTCGCCGATGCCTTTTCGAAAACGCGCTGGTCCGGGCTGCTCGTCGAGCCCGTGCCGTATCTCTGCGAAATGCTGGCGGCGCGTTATCGCGATCGGCCGGAGGTGCGCATCGAACGCGCCGCCGTTTCAACGCGCGATGGGGAAGCGCCATTTTTTCGATTGCAACATGTGCCGGGTGAGACGCCGGAATGGTTCAATCAACTCGCGACCCTCGATCGGTCCGTCCTTCTCAAGCACCGCTCGTCCATTCCGGAGATCGAATCGCTCCTGATCGAAGAGCGCGTGCCAACCATCCGGCTCGACACGCTCCTGGCGCGGCACAATGTCTCGCGGATCGACCTGCTCGTGATCGATACAGAGGGACACGATTGGGAAATCCTGCGCGCGCTCGATTTCACGCGCTTCCGGCCGGTCCTGTTGATGTTCGAACACCAGCATCTTTCGCCGGATGACAAGGCGGCAGCGTATGCGCTGCTGGAAACCCACGGGTACACCTGCAGGGAAACACCGGAAGGCGACGCGGTGGCGTGGCGAAGATTGTAACCTGGGCTGATCGGTATTGGCTCAGTTTGAAAACTCCTGGAGACATATAGTCGTATTGGTCTCCCTGTTCGCTGAAAATAGCCCAGCGTTTTAACGCTGGGAAAATCGGTTAATCCAGAGATCTAGTCCCGTTAGGGACGACAGGAGCGCCAGAAAAGAGAACCGGTTCTGCCGTCCCCAAAATGGACTTCGGACTCTGTTACCAGGAAACCCAGGGTTAAAACCTGGGCTATTTTCAGAAGGCGAAATCAAAATGAGCCAATACCGGACTGATCCTTGATTTTGCCTGCCAACCAGAGTCGAATCCCGTAGCCATGCAATGGTTTCTCGCGCTCAACGAAGGATGCCCTGCTTTCGAGCAATATGCCCAGATGGCGCGCGTCGCGGTCCACACCGCGTTGCAATGCACCTCGCTTCGGCCCCACTTCCTTTACGATGGAGGTGAGAGCGAATTCACCCGATGGCTGCGGGATCGGGACGTCCCAATCATTCAATGCCGGACATCGCTCTTTGGCGACCTGGCGGACCTGAGCCGGCGCCAAAACGATCCCAGTGTGATCACCACCACGGCGGGAATTTTTCTTCGGACGGAACTCCCGCGCCTGCGTGATTCACTGCAGCTGGAGGATCGCGTTTTGTACACGGACTCCGACGTTTTCTTTCAGCGAGATCCGGTCGAACAAATCTCATCCGCCGCGTGCGAGTACTTCGCGGTCGGTCCGGAATTCGAGCCGACCGACTACGAGAACATGAACACCGGAGTGATGTGGATGAATCTGCCGGCCTTGCTGGGGAGGGACGAAGAATTCAAGACGTTCATCAGACAACATCTCGGGGAATTGCAAAAAAACGCCTGGGACCAGGGCGCGTACCGGTGTTTCTTTCGCACCAGCGACGGGGTCCCCTTGTGGGACAAGCTTCCACCCGAACTAAATTGGAAGCCATATTGGGGCGATCCCTCGACGGCGGCGATTGTTCACTTTCACGGACCAAAACCTTTCCAGCGACCTTACATCGACTCGCATTACGCCATGTTGAAACATTTGACCGGCGGCTACTACGAAGCAGTCTGCGATCGTTGGCAGGAACTGCTGAACGAAGCGCAAAAATGAGCGGCTGCCTCAGTTGTTGAACGCGACCGGGAGATGCAACGTCTTGATGGGGCAGCGGGCGCACGCCGGGTCACCTTCCGGTTTCAGCATATTGCGTCGTAGCTCAGCGAAACCTTCGCCCAGGAAAATCTCGGACAGGCTTTTCCCTTCGCTCAAGCGCCCCCTGGGCTCTGTGTGAAATGGACAGGGCAACACTTCGTCCTGGTCCCGAATCATGATCTCGGAAAACGGACGATTGCAAAAGGTCGGGGAGAATTCCTCTGCAACTGAACCCGCAGAATCGCCCGGCGCTGCCAGCGGAGGCGCCTTCATGTGCGGCCCTTGGGGGCCAGGCGGGTCCGGGACGACCGAATCGAAATCGCTAAATCTGACTACCGGCTCATTCACCGGCTCCCATTGCTCCGCCGTGTCGAACGCCGCGGGCAGGTAGTAACTCATATGGTGCGCGGCTGCCTCGGCGGCAATTTTTTGATGGTAGTAGTTATATCTCGCCGGGTGATCCGAGAGGAGCTCGCCCTCCGGAAACCACGGTCCGATCGGAACCATATGGCGGAAATCAATCGACGCCGCGCCGAGCGCCTTCGCGAGCCGGACAAAGGCGGGCGCCTCATGAATATTCCGGTTCATCATGACGAAATTGAAGATAAACGCCGGTAACTCGGAGCCGTGCTGCGCTTTGAGATCCCGAAGCGCCATGATGTTTCCAACCAATTGCTCATAGCGGCACCCGACCCGAATCGATTCGAGGAGCGGCTTGGTCACGGCGTCCATGGAAAACATCAGGCGCGCGACCCCGGTCTCCATGATCAGATTCCGCGTCGGCGCGCGCATGAGCATGGCGTTCGTGCAGAATTCAACCGCCACCTCCGGGTGTTCGTCGGCCAGGTAACGCAGAATCTCCGGGAGAAATTTCGAGATGAGCGGTTCGTCGCCACACGAAAGCATCACCCGGCTGACCGAGGGTCCGATATCGTCGAATAGCGCCTTAAACTGGTCGCCAGTGAGCTGGCTGGTGGGTCGTTTGAAGATGGCGTCGTCACTGAAATGGCACATGACGCAACGCAGGTTGCACTTGTTAATGATGTCGAGGCGCAGGGTCACGCCCCGGCGCGCCGTAAGCGAGCGACGAAAGCGCGTCTCGAGAGCGTTGGGGTCGGCGAGGTGGCGCCCGAGGGCGGCGTCCGTCCCGCTGGCGGCCAAATTCTCGCCGGTGAGCTCCAGGGTTTGGATTTCATGCGTATCGAAATTGACCTCGAGGCGGTGCCATTCCGGGCTGCTCTCCGGTTCTCCGGTCTGAACGTAGAGCGTCTGGAGCGCCCCCGGTTTGCCATCGAATTCATGGAATACCTTGAAGCCGCTCCACTGACTTCTCGGATAGGCAGGGAACGCCTTTGCCACATCGGCCCGGGGAAATCCGTGGGCGAGAGATTCAAACTCTCCGGTCCCAGTCTTCAGGAACAAAGCCTGCACGGGCACGCTGCCGAGGCACCATCCTTGCAGTTGAGTGACACGATCGCCGGCAGCGTTGCGCGAGACGAGATCGGTACAGAAAAGGAGATGCG
Source organism: Verrucomicrobiota bacterium (assembly GCA_003218305.1). Taxonomy (GTDB): domain Bacteria; phylum Verrucomicrobiota; class Verrucomicrobiia; order Chthoniobacterales; family UBA10450; genus AV80. The sequence goes on along the minus strand of QHMY01000196.1, from coordinate 4,286 downwards.
GTTTCACTTGGCGCAAATCAATGGAGGCCTTCCGTCCACCAGAGTCAACCGGGCGGCCTGATGCGCCGATGTTGGTTGGCAAACTTGGGCGGTAAATTTTGTGGAATTCTGAAGTAGCTATCGCTACTGTCTCGCCAGCGAGCGCCGAGGACGAACAACGCGCGCAACGTTGCCCATCATATCCATGCCCGAACGAATCCGACCGATCGAACAAATGCTGGAGCTAAGCGAGGAAGAAGCAATGTCGCCGGAGCATCTCGATTCCCAGGTGCAAAAGGCCCAGGAGCAACTCATGCTCCTGAAGCGGCAGTCGGAACAAATCGAGAAACAAAAGCGCGAACTGGAAGAGCTCAGCCGGCGCCAGGAAGAACTGGAACGGGGTCGCGCCGAAATGACCGACAAACTCTCGCGCTCGCTCGTGATTCTCGAGCGCGAAGGCTACGATTCGCAAAAGAAACTCGAACAGATCCGCGCCACCCACGAAAGTTTCACCCAGCATTTGCAGCTCCTTGAGGCGATCGAGCCCAAGAGCTGGAACCCGGCCGAGTTGCCGAAGGAACTGAGCCGCGCGTTAAGCACGGTGGACGACGCCCGCACGGAATTCAGCCAGCAACGGAGCCGCCTCGAAGCGGGAAACATCGATCAATCGACCGATCTGGATTTGCCCGAAGCCACGCCCGGCTCCGGCCTGGCCGGCGGGAGAACGTTCGGCCAATGGGTCCAAATCGGTTTCGCGGTATCGTTGCCGCTGATTATTTTCGGACTGCTCGCGCTCCTGATTTTCTTTTGGATGGCCGCGAAGGGCCAGTGATTGCGCATGCGCCGCCGAACGCCTAAAGCCACGCCGCTCAACCAGAAACAGGCAGAACTCGCTCAACGCGAATCGCAGCTGCGGGGCGAAATGGAGAAACTCGAGCGCATGATCGCGGAAGCCCCGCGCGTCGCCGAGGAAACGACGCGGCGGCAACGGGAAGAGTTGCTGGCCCGGGCCAGCGAAGGCCGCAGCCGCCTCGACGTTTCCATCGCCCTCCAGGATAAGCGCTGGGGTGACGATAGCCACACCGGCGGCCGACGCGTCTCTCTGCGAAAGGAGCGGCGCGAAGGACGTATCATCTTTCTCGTCCTGGTGATCGCCCTTGCTGTGGCGGTGGTCTGGCTGGTCAGTCATTTCCGCTTTTAGCCGTCGACGAATGTCCGAGACCGCTGAACTCGACGTGGCGCACGTCGCGAAGCTGGCGCGACTCAGTCTGACGGCGGAGGAGACAAAGCTGTTTCAAGCCCAGCTGGGACGGGTTCTCGAATACGCCCGGAAATTGCGGGAGCTCGATGTCAGCGCGGTCGAAGACGCCGCGCATGCGGTTCCGATCTTCAATCTCTTCCGCGAAGATGAGCCGCGCCCCGGCTTGACGGCGGAGGAGGCGCTGGCCAATGCGCCACGACAAGCCAACGGCCTCTTCGTTGTCCCGAAAGTGGTGGAATGAATGGGTCCGATCTCACGGCGCTAAGCATCGCCGAACTCCAGGCGTTGTTGCGACGGCGTGAAATTTCTACCCGGGAGGTCCTGGAGAAACTCCGAGACAGGATCGCGGCAACGGAGCCTCAAATCGACGCTTACCTCTCGCTTGATTTCGATGAGGCGCTCCGACAGGCGGAACGCGCTGACGTAAATCTCCCGCTCGGCGGCGTGCCGATCGCGATCAAGGACATCATCAGCGTGGCCGGCCAGCCCTGCACTTGCGCCTCCAGGATTCTGCAAAATTATCGCGCACCTTACGATGCGACGATCATTCGAAAACTGAGGGAAGCCGGGGCGATTCCGTTTGGAAAAACGAACATGGACGAGTTCGCGATGGGTGCGTCCACGGAGAATTCGAGCGTGAAATTGACTCGCAATCCCTGGGACCCGTCGCGGGTTCCTGGCGGGTCGAGCGGCGGATCGGCCGCGGCGGTGGCGGCGGGCACCGCATTCGGCGCGCTTGGGACAGACACGGGCGGATCGATCCGCCAGCCCGCCGCGCTCTCGGGCGTGGTGGGATTCAAGCCGAGTTATGGTCGGGTCTCCCGCTTCGGCCTGGTCGCTTTCGCATCGTCTCTTGATCAGGCGGGACCGTTAACCAGGACTGTGCGCGACGCGGCCCTGCTGCTGAACGCGATCGCCGGGCCCGACCCGCGGGACTCGACCTGTTTGAATGAAGTGGTTCCTGATTACACCGCCGACCTCGGCCGGGATTTGCGCGGCGTCCGGCTCGGTTTGCCGAAAGAATACATGATTGAGGGGATCGCTCCCGAAGTGCGAGCCGCGATCGATCAGGCCGCGGCGCATTTCACCTCATTGGGCGCCGAAATCATCGAAGTCTCCCTGCCGCATACGGAGTACGCGATCGCTTCCTATTATATGATTGCCTGCGCGGAAGCTTCCGCGAATCTGGCGCGCTTCGATGGCGTCCGTTTCGGTCATCGCGCGGAGAATCCGTCGAACCTGCTCGACCATTACAACCGGACGCGGGCAGAAGGATTCGGTCCGGAAGTGAAGCGTCGTATTATCCTTGGCACGTACGTCCTTAGCTCCGGGTATTACGAAGCCTATTACGCCCGTGCGCAAAAGGTGAGAACGCTGATCCGTCGCGATTTTGCAGACGCTTTCGCAAAGGTGGATGCGCTCATTTCGCCCACCTCACCGGTGCCGGCTTTTCCGTTCGGCGAGAGAAGTTCCGACCCGTTGCAGATGTATTTGGCGGACATTTTCACCAATGCGGCGAGCCTGGCTGGCATCTGCGGGATCAGTCTACCGTGCGGTTTTGCAAAAACGGAGGGCGGCCGGCAACTGCCGATTGGGTTGCAGTTGCTGGGCAAAGCGCTGGACGAGGGAAGAATCCTGCAGATCGCGCACGCGTATGAGCAAAGCACGGAGTGGCATAAGCAGCGTCCGCCCATCGGGGAAACGTCCAACGCTCAACGTCCAACGCCCAACGCCCAACGATGAAGTCCAGAACCTTGGCGCGAGTGCAGGTAGTTGGGTCAATCACGCATCGGATTTTCCCGATGACTTGAGGGTCGTGCGGACCACGCTCTGCGGCTTTTCGCTGATGCCGAGATAGATTCGGCCGACGTACTCACCCATGATGCCAAGGAGCATTAGTTGCATCCCGGAAAGCAACAGAATCGCCGCCATCAGCGAACCCCAGCCGGTTGGATTCCGTTTCAGCAGGTGTTCGAGCACCACTTCGATCACCGCCAGGAAACCGAGCGCGCTCGCAATTATCCCCGCCAGGGTCATGAGCCGCAGCGGGAGGACAGAAAAATTGACCAGCATGCTCAACCAGAGCCGGACCAGTTTTCGCAAGGTGTAGCCGCTTCGCCCCTGCTCGCGCTCCACATGCCGCACCCGCACGGCGCTGGCGTTCTGCGTGATCTGGAAAATGAGACCATCGATGTAGGGATAGGGATTCCGGGACTTGGCAACCTCGTCGGCAACGAGCCGGGTCATGCAACGGAAACTCGAGAGGTAGAGCTTGGCCGGTTTCTCGACGACGTGATCCGCGATGGAGTTGGTGAGCCGGCTGCCGAGATTGCGCCACCAGGCGTGCTCTTTTCGATCGTAAATCGCGTAAACTACGTCGCGCTGTTCCGCCTCCGCGGCCGCCAGGAGTTTCAGCACCTCCGACGGCGGGTTTTGGAGATCGTCATCCATCGTGACGACGTAGCGACCGGTGCTCGCGCGCAGACCGGCCAGCACGGCATTGTGCTCGCCGAAATTCCGCGACAGGCTCACAAACGTGAGCGGAATGCGGCTGTCCTGCGTCAATTTTCGCGCGATCGCTTCCGTTTCGTCACTGCTGCCATCATTAACCAGGACCAGTTCCAACCCGCCGGCAATTTCCAGAGCGGACAGCTCCCGGTAGAGAGCGGGCAGGTTGAGCGCCGCGTTAAAAAGCGGAATGACAATGCTTAGGTGTGGCGCGGATTCAGCCATTTTTTCGAGCGACGGCAAAGACAGATGTCCCAAACGGCAACGATACGTGACGGCTGGCGTTCAGTTCAAGAGTCGCGACGCGCCTGAGGATCGAATTCACCAGCGGCGGGATCGCCCGGAAATCCGAGCGGGCCTTGTCCGTGCGCAAACGGGCGCGGCTCAGCCAGCGGGCAAGCGCGATGGGCGGGGTCAGGGTCGCGTTCCAGTAGGTCACTCGCTCCATAATGAATCCGGCGCCTTCCAACAGCGCCCTCACCTGTTTCCGGGTGTATCGACGGTCCGCATCCACGGCGCAGTCATGCGCCCCTTTCAG
>QHMY01000147.1 GCA_003218305.1 Verrucomicrobiota bacterium | reverse complement strand
CAGCGGATGACGGATTGATGCCGCAAACGCTGGAAGCAATCAGCCACGCGAAAGCCGCGCCGCACGTGAAGATCATGGTCGCGATCAACAAAGTCGATCTGCCTTCAGCCAACATCGACCGGGTCAAGAAGCAGTTGCAAGAGCGCGAGCTTTCCCCGGAAGACTGGGGCGGCGACACGATCGTCTGCGAAGTCTCCGCCACCAAGGGCACCGGGATTGATCACCTCCTCGAAATGATGGCGCTCCAGGCGGAAGTGATGGAACTAAAAGCGTCTCCGACCGCGACCGCGCGCGGGACGGTGATCGAGGCCCAGGTTGAGCCCGGCCGTGGCCCCACCGCGACCGTCATCGTCCAAATGGGCACGCTCCGAACCGGCGATCCATTCATCTGCGGCGACTATGGCGGCAAGATCAAATCGTTGATGGACGACCGGGGTAAACCGATCAAAGAGGCCGGGCCTTCGACACCGGTAAAGATTCTCGGATTCAGCGGGCTGCCGCAGGCCGGCGACGAATTTCTCGTGATGGAGTCGGAACGCTCCGCCAAAACCCTGAGCGAAGAACGCCTCCTCGAACGGCGAGCGGACAAGTTGAGCGTCCCGCAGCGCGCCACGCTCGAAAGCCTGCTCGAAGCAGCGGACGGCAAGAAGCATTTGCGCATCGTTTTGAAATGCGACGCGCAAGGTTCACTTGAAGCCCTCGTCGGGGCCCTTGGCCAGATCGAGAGCAAGAAGATCGACCTCGAACTCGTTCATGCCGGCGTAGGCCCCGTTTCCGAATCCGATATCCTGCTTGCGAGTGCGTCGAACGCCGTCGTGGTGGGATTCAACATCAAGGTCGAGACCATGGCCGTGAATGTCGCGAAGCGGGAAGGCGTTCAGGTAAAGCTTTACAGCATCATTTACGAGTTGATCGACCAGATGAAGGAAGCGATGGCCGGAATGCTCGATCCGGAACATCGCGAAACCGTCATCGGTCACGCCGAAGTGAAACAAATATTCAAACTAAGCCGCGGCATTGTCGCCGGCTGCCTCGTCACCGATGGTCGAATCGCCCGAACGGCACGGGCCCGGGTCCTGCGGCGGCGTCAACCGGTTTACGACGGCGGCTTATCCACGCTGCGCCGTTTTCAGGATGACGTGAAAGAAGTGCGCGTCGGTCTCGAGTGCGGCATCAAGCTCGGCGACTTCAACGAATATCAGGTGGGCGACATTATCGAGTGCTATCAGCTCGAAGCGGTCGCGCAGAAGCTGTGAGATAAGTTGAGAGTCGGTGGTTGAGAGTTGAGAGACTCTTGATTGACGCGGTTTGGCTCTCAACTCTCAACTATCAACTCTCAACTTTTCCGATGAAACATCGATTACTCCGCGTGAACGAACTCCTGAAACGCGAGTTGAGCACGATCATTACGCGGGAGATGACCTTCGAAGGCGTGCTCGTGACGCTGAACCAGGTGGACGTGACGCCTGACCTGAAGCACGCCCATGCCTACGTGAGCGTCCTCGGACCAAAAGAAGGCCAGACGGCCGCCATGACGAAGCTCGAAGAGAATCGGGTCGTTCTTCAAACTGCACTCGCGAAAAGCGTAGTTTTGAAATATACGCCGCACCTCATTTTTCACCTCGACGATTCCATCGAACGCGGCGCGCGGGTCTTTGAAATTCTGCAACAAATTGAGCCGCCGGCGGCGGAAACGGAATGACGCAAAGCACTTTCGCGGAAATCGGGGCCGTCCTTCGCGCGCACCAAACGTTTGCTGTCCTGAGCCACGTGCGGCCCGATGGTGACGCGCTCGGCAGCCAGCTCGGGCTTGCCCTTTCCCTCTCCAAACTCGGCAAGACAGTGATGGTCCGAAACGAAGACGGCCTGCTGGAAAAATATGGTTTTCTGCCCGGTGGCGCATTCCTCCAAACGCCTCTGGGCGAACCGCAGGATTTCGATGTGGCCATTGCTCTCGATACCGCCACGCAGAGTCGCCTCGGAACCGCGACGGACCTCGTTCGCAGCGCCAAAATCTGGATCAATATCGATCACCATCCGAGCAACCCCGGATACGGCGACCTGGTTTACATCGACCCGACCGCGCCGGCGACGGGACAGATACTTTTTGAACTTATCCAGAGCCAGGGCTTGCCCATGGACCCGGCGATCGCCGAGAACCTTTTCGTCGCGATCTCGACCGATACCGGTTCGTTTCAGTATCCCAACACAACCGCGCGAACTTTTGAGATCGGCGCCGAATTGCTGCGGTGCGGCGTGGACGTGGGCCGCGTCAGCCAGCTTGTTTACGAGAGTTATCCGCGACGTCGCGCCGAGCTGCTCCGAGAGCTCCTGGGCACCATGCGTTTCGAGGCAGCCGGAAAAATCGCGTGCTTCAGCTTGAGCCTGAAGGTCGCGGCCGATCTCAAGGTCAAGCCGGAGGATAACGAGGGCTTGATCGACCACCTGCGCGCGATCGAGGGCGTAATCGTCGCGATTTTTTTCGAGGAATTAAGCGACGGTAAGGTGCGTGTGAGCATGCGCTCGAAGAGCGAGAAGGTCGACGTCTCGGCGATTTGCCAGCAATTTGGCGGCGGCGGGCATAAACTGGCCGCAGGCGCGCGCGCCCGTGGAACGCTCACCGAGGTGGAAGAAAAAGTTCTGAAAGCAATTTGCGATGTCATTGACTGCAACCCCTGACGGCGTCCTTCTCGTTGATAAAGCGGCTGGGATGACTTCGCACGATGTCGTCGCCATCGTGCGGCGCCGCCTGCAAATGAAAAAGGTCGGCCACTGCGGCACACTCGACCCGATCGCGACGGGCCTGCTCCTGCTTACGCTCGGGCGAGGCACGAAGATTCAGGACCTTCTCATGAGCGAGGATAAGGAATACGCCGGAACGATGATGCTTGGCGTCTCCACCGATACCCAGGACCGCGCCGGGGTGACCCTCGAAGAGCGTCCCGTCCCCCCGCTGGATGAAACCACCGTTCGCGCCGCGTTTGACAAATATTCCGGCGATTTCTACCAAATGCCTCCGATGGTTTCCGCGATCAAACAGGGCGGCGTCCCGCTCTACAAACTGGCGCGCCAGGGCAAGACCGTCGAATGCGAGCCGCGCCTGGTGCATGTGTATCGCTATCCCATCGGGCGGATCGAGACGCCGGAGATTGATTTCAGCGTGGTTTGCAGCAAGGGCTTTTACGTTCGCACCTACGCGCACGATATCGGCGAGACGTTGGGTTGCGGAGCGCACCTCCGGGACCTGCGCCGGACTAAATCGGGGCGCTTCAGCGTGGACGGCGCGATTACCGTCGACGAATTGAAGACGGCCGACGCGGTGGACATTCTCGGACGAATCCTGACTCTGCCGGAAGTGTCCCGGATGCGCGGAGCGTAGCGAGCGCAGGCGCTCGCCGCGGCGAGTTTGTGTTTAGCGCCAAAGGCGCGGCATCAGGCCAGCCTGGGGCTACGCCCCAGGAACATCGTCCACAAGCGGCCGAGCGCTGAAAGCGCGTCTCAATGCTTCAATCCGCCAAACAGCGCACGGGAATGAATTGCGCTTTCAGCGCTGGGGAACATTAATGCATGTTTTCCTGGGGCGTTGCCCCAGGCTAATGTGAATACCGCGCCCTTGGCGCTAAACAGAGACCGCGGCGAGCGACTCTACATCTTACAACCACAAATCATGCGGATCCTGCGATCGATTTCGGAACTGAGCGAGCTTCCCGGTCCACTCTTTCTCGCCATCGGTGTTTTTGACGGGGTTCACCTGGGCCATCAGGCCGTGATCTCCACCTCAGCGCGCCACGCCAAGGAAGCGGCGGGCACACCGGTCGTGGTGACGTTCGATCCTCATCCGGCCAAGGTGTTGCGTCCGGACGATGCCCCGCACCTCCTCACCGCGACGCAGCACAAGATCTCGCTCATCCGCGACCTCGGCGTCGCCCATCTTCTCGTCCTGCATTTCGATCGCGCATTCGCCGCGACCACGCCCGAGGAATTCGTGCGCCAACTGGTCACCCATTCTCACCCGCTCAGCGAAATCTGTGTCGGCCACGAATGGTCGTTCGGCAAAGGCCGCGCGGGGAATCTGACTTTGCTGAAAGAGTTGGGCGCGACCTGCAAGTTCGATGTGGTCGGCGTGCCGGCCGTGACGCTGAACGGCGAGGTGGTAAGCAGCACGACCATTCGGCGGGCGGTGGCGGCGGGAGATCTCGTCAAAGCGACGCAGATGCTTGGCCGTGAGTACACCATTCTGGGGACAGTGATGGAGGGTGAGAAGCTCGGCCGCAAACTTGGATTCCCCACGGCAAACCTGAGCGCGCACAGCGAACAATTTCCACCCAACGGCGTCTACGTGGCCGAGGCACGGCTTGAAGGTGCGCTGTATCGCGGGGTGGCGAACCTCGGTTATCGGCCAACAGTGAACACAGGAAAAACCGGACGGTTGCTCGAACTTCACCTGTTCGATTTGAACAAGGATATCTATGGCGCCGAAGTCGAAGTTCGCTTTCTGCGCTATTTGAGACCCGAACAAAAGTTCGAGAACGTCGATGCGCTCGCCGCGCAGATCGCGCGCGACGTGCAGGCCGCGCGCGAATCTCTGGCGTAGGCAGATTGCTTCAGATGGAAATAGCCCGGCGTTTCAACGCTCGGTCTAGCCACCCCTGCTAGACGAAGTCCCGTCTGGGACGAAAGGAACTGCGTTCCGTTTAGTCTGTCATCCTGAGCGGAGCGAAGCGGAGTCGAAGGACCCCGTTTATCGTCCTGGTGACGTAGCTCGAACCAACCCGGAGTCCCTCGACTTCGCTCGGGATGACAGCGTGTTTGGCTAAGGCCGACAGCTCGGGACTTCGATACCTACCTCGAACGTCCGCTCGCTTTGGAGACGACAGCGGCCAGACCAGCCACCATGACCACGATCGTCGCTCCCGCCGCACCAAGCCAGATGACAGGTAGCGGCAGCAGAGATAGGCGCGTCACTCCCTCGGCGATGCCCCACACTCCGCCGAAGAGCACGTAGACGGCAACCGACGCCAGCAGGGCGACCCCAATAAGAATCGCAGCGCGAACCCAGCGGCGCACCGGGCGGTTCGGCAACTTCTGCGCGACACCGGCGGTAAACCCGGCGTCGTCTATATAAACGGCTTCGTCGCGCAGTCGCGCGTCGAACGGATCCTCCTCGAGGTTTTCGTTTATGTTTAGTTGGGTCCCCATGCGGCCAGCGTGCGTTTTAGCTTCTCTCTACCTCTTAACACATTCGTCTTCACTGTGCCAAGCGGGATCTCCAGGACCCGCGCGGCCTCATCGTGCGACAGGCCGTTCTGGCAGCAGAGCACGACCGCAGTTCGCTCATGCAAGGGGAGTAATTGAAGAGCCCGGGCCAAATCGTGGCGAAGAGCGGGATCGGTGGTTTGCGGATCATGTTCTGCCTCCAGTTGAGCTTCATCGATGCCAACGAGCTCCTTCCTTTTGCGAGCCTCTTCCCGAAAGCAGTTGTAAGCGATCCGGTAGAGCCAGGTCGAAAAACGCGCCTCGCCCCGGAAGCTGCGGAGATTTTTGTAAGCGCGCAGGAAAGTTTCCTGCGCCAGATCGTCCGCGAGAGAGACATCCGTCCGGACCAACTGGCGCAGCAGACCGCGCACGCTCGATTGATGATTCCGGACCAACTCCGCAAAGGCGTGGTGATCGTCATCAAGAAGGACTCGAGCGACGAGGTCTGCATCGGTTAGCGCCACGCCGCCATGTTAGGGCAGCGGCGGAACTTTGTCTCTACGGCCTTCCAGTTTCCAAACCAGCAAATAACCAAGGCCGATCACGAACGGGATCACTCCCAGGCTCCAGGCGCCGCCATCCCAATCGTTCATCGCCCCGAAAAAGATCATGAGCCCGAATCCAACCATGACGAGCACGACACCACGCCGCAGGTCGGAGCGGGCCTTCACCACCGGAGGCGGCGCGAAGAGAGCCGCCGGCACTTCCTGGCCCTTGGCGACCATCTCACGAACCGTGCGATGCAGAGAACGAGACTTCAGGTAGCTGAAGAACATGATCGCGGCGACGATCATGACGGGTGCACCGAAGAGCGTGGAAAAGATGATGCCGATGATCGGGATCGCCATGAAGGCGCCAAAATCGCCGTCGTCGATGTCGATGCTGTCGTTGTCCTTATCCCTATCCTTGTGGTGCCGGCTGACGTGCGTGTTTCCATGGCCGGTGTCGATCGTGATGCCAAACTTGCGTTTCAGCTTTCGAGCGACTTCGGCCTCGATCGAATCGTCGCGGTCGTCGGGCGTCGCAGAGGCCACGACGGGGGCAACTGCCGGGTTCGTCGCGACTGTGGTGGCAGCGGTCGGCTGGGCCGCGGGCGAAGCCGGGGCCGGCGGCGTTGGAGCCTGGCCAAACGCAGTCAGAGCGAGCGCGATCGAACAGAGGCAGGTAAGAAATGTGGTTTTCATAGGTGTCCTTTTGCAGTGAGATGCAACGGGGGTCCGCTTTGGATTCAAAAAAGAAGGCGGGTCGCTAAGGGAAGCGTCTGGCCACGGGCGGGTGGAATCGGCGAAAGCGTTAATTCAAGGCCGCGGCCGCACGGTCGTTTCCCAAACAAGAAGACAAAAACCTTGCACCCAGAGGGACAGTGGACATTATTCCTACCCGCTCCAGCCTTCGCTTCACGCTGCGGCTGGCGGGCAAAATTGCGGGTGTAGCTCAGTGGTAGAGCACCTCCTTGCCAAGGAGGACGTCGCGAGTTCGAGCCTCGTCACCCGCTCCAGCCTCGTTCGAAGCGGAGCGAGGGGCGATGTCCCGCCTGGTAGGGACGCCGCGCTGCGGCGTCCGCGAGTGATAATTTGCGCCAGAACGTGGCGGACGGCGCAGCGCGCCGTCCCCGCCCAATGGGTGGCGCCGCTTCTCGGGGCATTCGCTAATGTTGCCCTAGCCACTCTTTCGCAGCTTCG
>QHMY01000146.1 GCA_003218305.1 Verrucomicrobiota bacterium | reverse complement strand
ATGGAATTGCGGCGTTGCCAGAATTTTCCGACAACGCGGAGACGAAGGCGATGCTGGACCAGATTGACGCGCGCTCGGCGCACCTGGAAAAGCTCGAGGCCGAAGTCCACGAGTGGGAGAAGCAAAACGCCAAAGCGTCGGAAGCGGATTTAAGGAGTCGGGCGGCGACAATCGCGAGCGAACTCGCCGCAACGCACGGTGGAGAAAAATCTTGTGTGGCGGAAGTGTCGGAGGCCGATGCCAAACTGCTTCAGGCAGTCGTGGATGGACTCAAGTCGAGGATCGAGGGGCCGATCTTTCTTGCGGGTGCGACGGAAGGACGAGTTGCCTTGATTGCGTCCGTGCCGAAAGAACTCACATCCAAGATTCAGGCGAACAAGTTGATTCAGGAAGTCGCGCCGATCGTAGGGGGCAAAGGCGGTGGCCGGCCGGAGGGAGCGCAGGGCGCGGGGAAAGACGCGGCGAAAATCGGCGAGGCATTGGCTCGCGCGCGTGAACTGCTTGCCCCGTAGCCGCTGCCCTGTGGGCAGCGCGAGCGCGAAGTCGGCAACAGAGGTCGCCCCAGCGCTTCGCACAGCGAAGCGGCTACAGAAGAGATTTGGGCGCCGTTAGCTCGGCAACAACAGCGTCACAAACGCGGTTGCTCCCACCGCGATGACTAGGATCATAAAATAAACAATTCCGCCGAGCACGAATTTGAGGGCGGTGAAAAACCAGCCCTGTTCGTAAACGCGGCGGATCGACAGAAAAATCTGGACGAAAATCGCGCACGACATGAGCCCGATGATCCATCCGCTCAGCGCGGGCAACGTTTGGTTAGCGGCCATCGCGCTAAGCGCGGTGATGATCACCGTTACATACAGAAAGGTATGGATGTGCAGGGCATAGACCAGATGCTCCACGTAAAAGCGACCCTTGCGGAGGTAGAGAACTTTCAGGACCAGGGCAAACAGCGGAATGCAGCAAAGCATCATCACCGGGATGTTGCTTCTGAGCGTGTCCAGGAAAAGCTTGGCCCTGCTGCCGTCTTCGCCAATCTTGTCCTTGATCTGTTTTTCCATCCACGTTTCGAACGGTGTCTTGACTCCGTCCTCCGGGCCCATGGTGAAATGAAGTGAGTTTGGTTTCTTCCGCTTTGGAGGATGTGGTGAAATCCCGGCGGCCGAAGGGTCGACGGACGTTTCAGGAAGTGGCGAGACCCCGGCTGCCGCCGGGTCGGCCGGCAGGTCTTCTGGTTTCACCTCGGGAGGGTCCGGTATTTCGGGAATCCGCGCGATGGCAGCGGCTACCTTCGCGCGCTCATCCGGTCGGAAGGTCTTCCGTAAATTGGACTTGAGAAAAGCCTTGAAAGCTTTCTTGAGATCACTGCGTTCCTGTTCGGAGAGCGCTCCCTGTCCTTGCGATAGCTTTGCTCGCGCTGCCTCCACCTGTTCGCGTTGTTCGGGAGTAAGAGGGGAGTCGGGTCCAGTCAACCTGCCGAGGTCAGCCGCGAGCTCCCCGCGGTCCTGAGCCGTCAATTCGATCGCGCCCGGCGACTGCAAATTGAGGGCGCGCGCGAGGAGAAAGAAAAGGACGCTGGCGATCAGGTATAGACGAAGGGGATGCACATACCGTGCGCGGCGACCGGCGTTGAAATCGTTCGTCAGCTGCCACGGGCGAATGAGCAGCTGGTTCATTGAATGGAGGAATTTTGTGTCCCAGTTCAGGAAAGAATCTGCGGCGTCGACCACGACTCGAAAGATCGAACGGCGGTAGTCGATCGCGTGCTGTCCACACTGCCCGCAGAACTCGCCCGTCAGGGGAGCGCCGCAATTCTCACAATGGGTCAGCGGTTTCGCGGGCAGTTTCGACCGGCGACGGAGGCCAAAGATTCCGCGGCGTCTCGGGGGCTGCTCAGCTGCCGCCGAAACGGAATCAGCCAGGATTATTTGGTCGAGGTCGTCGCTCATGGAGTCTGCGTCATTTTACCGCAGCCCAAACCCGATGGACGTCATCGTGGTCTTCCAACGCCTGGAGAAATTCGCCAACTCTCGCCTGCTCTTCGCCCGTCAGTTCCGGGAAGTTTTTGGCAATGTACCCCAGTTCGCTCGTGACCACGGTCCATCCATTGGCTGCGAGCCATTGCGAGACTGCATGGAGGTCGCGGTGTTCGGTGATAAACCGGGCGCCGGCCGTTCCCTCTGGAATATCGTCGTTCTCGGCCGGGGAAAGCGGTTCGACATTCTGCGCGCCGGCTTCGATCGCCGCCGCTTCAATATCCGCGGCGGTATCGGCGTGATGGGCTTCGACCAGGCCGACGTGATCGAAAAGGAACTTGTTGCTGCCGGGCGTGCCGAGCTGACCGCCTTTCTTGAAGAGCACGCGAATCTCCGGCGCGGTGCGGTTGTTGTTGTCGGTCAGGATCTCGACGATAACCGGCACCTTGTGCGGGGCGTAGCCCTCGAAAACGACATGCTCCATGACCAGCTTATCGTTGCCGATGCCTGCGCCTTTCTTGATCGCGCGCTCGATCACATCGCGCGTGACGCTGGCTTTGCGCGCCTTATCGACGACGGCGGCGAGCCGGGGATTCCCGGCAGGCTCAGCTCCGCCGAGCTTCGCGGCGACCATAATTTCTTTGACAAGTTTTCCGACGACCTGGCCTTTTTTCAGCCCGGCGACTTCTCGTTTGGCATGCAGCCATTGGCGACCCATACCGCCGATGTATCAGTTGGCAGACGGATTTACAAGGAGCGGTGGTTTGCAACTGCCGCGTCAAGGAGGGGCGCTTTCCAAACCGCCCCCTTATTTCGACGGCGATCTGGAGACCGCCGAAGGGTAGGGCGAGACGCTGTCGAGCCGTCGACCGTGTTCCAGCTTCATCGTTCGGCTCGACAGAGTCTCGCCCTACCGAAATTAGAAGGTCTAATCGCGAAACAGGAAGAGCGCTGCCGTGCCCACGACACCGATGGCAAAGAGCGCAATATCGTTCTCGACGAAATAGGGATAGGCCATAAGAGCGATACCGAGGAACATCGGTTTCCAGACGTGCATCCGTTTCCCGTAGACAAACGCCACGAACCCGATCGAGCCGAAGACCAGGCCACCGATGAGATTCAAGCCGGTGAAGACAGGCATACGTCTTTGAGAGCTAAAGGCGAGCCACGTTGAGGATCAATTTGCGTTGACCGCCTCGCGCCGAACAGCCATACCATCGCGGCGTGAGGTCGCTCTTTTCTCGCAAACCGATCGCGGCTTTAGTCGCGGAGGGAGAAGATCCCAAGGGTCTCCGGCGCGAGCTTGGGGCGGGAGACTTGATCATGCTTGCGATCGGCGCGGTGATTGGCGCCGGCATTTTTTCTTCCATCGGGACGGCTGCGGCGGGGGAGACCTTGCCGAGCGGCGAAGTGGTTCGGCTCGGCGCCGGTCCGGCGCTGGTGGTGTCGTTTGTTTTGCTCGGAGTGGTCTGCGGCCTGGCCGGGCTTTGCTACGCCGAACTCGCAGCGATGATCCCGCAAGCTGGTAGCGCCTATGCGTATTCCTATGCGACCCTGGGCGAGCTGGTCGCGTGGATCATTGGTTGGGATCTGATTCTCGAATACGCCGTAGGCAACGTCGCTGTCGCCATCGCGTGGAGCGGCTACTTAAACTCACTGCTTTCCGGTTTTGGAATTTCATTTCCCGATTACCTCACCCACGGCTATCGCACCGCGCTTCTCAGCAGCGACCCCGCCGTGCACGCTCTCTTGGAAACCGCGCCCCGCATCTTCGGGATTCCGATTCTGCTGAATTTGCCGGCATTCGCCATCGTGATGGCGATTACCTGCCTGCTCTATCGCGGGGTGCGCGAAAGTGCGCGGGCGAACAACATAATGGTGGTGGTGAAATTGCTCGTCCTCGGCCTCTTCGTCGGGGTCGGCGTCTTTCATATCAATCCGGAAAACTACAAACCGTTCGCGCCGAATGGATGGGCGGGCATCCACCAAGGCGCGGCCATTATCTTTTTCGCCTATATCGGGTTCGACGCAATTTCGACCGCCGCGGAGGAGACCAAGAATCCGCAGCGCAACATGCCGATCGGCATTCTCGGCGGACTGGCGATTTGCACTTTGATTTATGTTATCGTCGGCGCGGTCGCGACGGGAATTGTGCCCTACACGCAATTAAAGGCGGCCGATCCGCTTTCCCGCGCGCTCGAGCTGGCGCATCTGCCGAGCGCAAGCTGGATTGTCGCCTTCGGTGCTGTCATCTCGCTGAGCGCCGTGCTGCTTGTCTTCCAATATGGCCAGCCGCGCATCCTTTTCGCCATGGCGCGTGATGGATTATTGCCACGCTGGGCGGCGAAGGTTCATCCGCGCTTCCGCACGCCCCACATCACCACCGTTGTCACGGGACTATGCGTGGGCACCGGCGCATTGTATTTCGACGAAAACGAAATCTACGACCTAACCAATATTGGGACGCTGGCCGCCTTTGCCATCGTCTGTGTTGGAGTGCTCGTCTTGCGCTATTCAGAGCCGGAGAGGAAACGTCCTTTTCGAGTCCGAGCGTTGCCCCTGGTGGCGATTGCCGGCACGCTCGCCTGTCTTTATACGATGAAAGGCCTGCCGGTTTCGGCCTGGCAACGCTTTGGCGTCTGGCTCGCGCTTGGATTGGGGTTGTATTTCGCGTATGGCTTTCGCCATTCCACTCTCCGTCGTGGTGCTCCTCCGGCGCCGGTGACGCCTCCGCCTCCAATCGAGCCTTAGCGCTTAGTCGCGCCCGCTCGGTCGCCACGATCGCGGTTCAATCGGCCGCACGTCAACTCGTGCCGCCGATCGTGAAGCCTCTACAACGGTGGCGTTATGTCTGGCGCAACAAATCGTCCACATCGAGCGGCACGGTAAACATGGCCAACTCGCCATTCGGACCACGCGGCCAGGATTCCTTCGGCCGATCCCAGTAGAGCTCCACGCCGTTCTCGTCCGGGTCGCGCAAGTAAAGCGCTTCACTCACGCCATGATCGCTTGCGCCTTCCAGGGGAATCCTGGCGGCGGTCAAACGGCGCAAGGCATCAGCCAGGGCGGCGCGGGTGGGATAGAGAATCGCGAGGTGATAGAGCCCGGTGGAATGTTCCGGCGGGGGCGAGCCGCCCAGGCTCTCCCAGGTATTGAGGCCGATGTGATGATGATAGCCACCGGCGGAAATGAAAGCCGCCTGCGCGCCGTAGCGCTGCGTCAGTTCGAATCCAAGCACGCCGCAGTAGAAGGCAAGCGCACGCTCAATATCAGCCACCTTCAGGTGGACATGGCCGATGCGGACGCCGGGATCGATTGGCGTTGTCATTTTACTGCAGCCGTTTCGTTGCGGAAAACGGGGCAACGGCTACAGAAGCTGCGCTCATCACTCCCCTTTGTCGTAGAAGAGAATGTTGAC
>QHMY01000195.1 GCA_003218305.1 Verrucomicrobiota bacterium | reverse complement strand
GAGCGCGAGACGGACCGCTATTTCGCGCAGCCGGCGAAGAGCGCTGTAGGCCAGCACGCCATAAAGTCCGACGGCGGCCAAAAGCAACGCCAGGCCCGCGAAAATCGTGAGCAGGAATGTCAGGAGGCGATGCGTCGCCCACGTCTCCGCGACGCGTTCCGCCATCGGCCGAACATCGAAGAGCGGTTGGGTCGGATCGAGGCGATTGATGATTTCACGAATCGGTTTTTCGAGCCGCTTCACGTTGCCGGAAGCGCGGACGAGCAGAACCAGGTTCGTGCGCCCGACCTGCGCTTGCGGAAAGAAAAACGCCGGCGTCGGCTGGGCGTCGTCGTATCCGCGGAACTTCAGGTGCGGCACCACGCCGATGATTTCGTGAAGCCGTGGACCGTCCCCCACGACATCGGATTCCGTGTCGATCAGAAGCCGTTTCCCGAGCGGATCCTGTCCCTTGAACGTCAGGTCGGCGAGGGTCTGGTCGATGATCACGACCGGCGGCGCATCGGCGCGGTCATGTTCGTTGAAGATGCGTCCACGGATGAGGTTGATCTTCATCGCCGCGAAATAATCGCCGGCCACCACCTCGTAATCGCCGGCGGGCTGCTGGCTGGGATCGATCGGCGGCGCGCCTTCCGGGGTGAAGTTTATCTGCCAGCCGCCGACCATGGGCGGGTTCGATGACAGTGCCGCCGCCTGCACTCCAGGAAGACGACGCACTTCCTCGAGCAATCCATTGGTGAAAGTGAGGGTCTTGTTCAGGTCATCGTATTTCGTGTAGGGCAGCTCGATCCGGACGCTGAACAGTCCCTCAGGCTCGAAGCCGAGCGAAGTCGATTGCATTTTCGCGAAGCTCTTGAGGACCAGTCCCGCCGCGGTCAGCAGCAGAAGCGTCAACGCCACTTCGCCGATCACCAGCCAGTCGCGGCTGCGGCGCGCGGCTTTCGATTCCGAGCTGCCGAAAGAGCCGGCTTGCAACGCTTCATTGAGATCCGCTCTCGCCGCCTGCCAGGCGGGCCAGAGCCCGAACAGAATCGTTGTGAACGTCGCGAGCAGAAACGTGAAGGCGAGAACCCGCCAGTCGAAACCGATCTCATCAAATCGCGGTGCGCCCGCCGGAGCGAACGCGACCAGCGCGTCGCGACCCCAGATTGCGAAGACCATTCCAAGCCCGCCGCCGATCGCGGCAATGACGGAACTTTCGAGCAGGAGTTGGCGGATGATTTGGCCGCGGCTGGCCCCAAGGGCCGCGCGAACCGCGAACTCCCGGGCGCGAGCGGCTCCCCGCGCAGCCAGGAGATTCGCCAAATTCGCGCAAGCGATCAGCAAGACGACAGCGACCGCGCCGAGGAGCAAGGACAGGCTGGTCCGGTAATTACCGAGAAGATTATCGAGCAGCGGCTTCACCGCGACGCCGGTGCCCGCGTTCGTGGCCGGATAAAGTTTCTCGAGACGCGCCGCGATGGCGGCCATCTCGCCGCGGGCCTGCTCAACCGTGACGCCATCCTTCAACCGGCCCCAGGCGTAGAACATCGGGTGGTTGGCGCGGTTCTGCCATCCCGGGACTGCGCTGCGACGCATGAGCGACAGCCAGATATCCGCGCCGTGCGGCGAATCCATTTCCCGCGGCATCACGCCAATCACCGTGATGGGGCGGCCATGCAAAGTGATGGCGCGCCCAACAATTTGCGGGTCCTGGTGGAAGGCCCGATCCCACAACCGATAGCTGATGACCGCGAGTGGTGGCGCGCCCGGTTTGTCTTCGTCGGGCGTGAAAGTCCGGCCGAGGTGCGGTGGCAGCCCAATGGTGTCGAAGAAATTCGCCGTCGCGAGGGAAACGGAAATCCGCTCCGGTTCGCGGCCGGGAACGTCGCTGAGATTGAGTGATTCCAGACGCGTCAGCGCGAGATGCTGGAACGAAGTGTTGTCGCGCTGCCAATCGACATAATCCGGCAACGCGATGGACGAATTCGTCCCATTGATCACTTCGTTCAGGTAAACGAGCCGGTCGCCTTTCGGGTACGGCAGCGGCCGGAGCAACACGGCGTTGACCACGCTGAAGATGGCGGAGTTCGCGCCAATGCCGAGCGCAAGAGTGAGCACGGCAATAACGGTGAATCCCGGCGACTTTCGCAATTGGCGAAGAGCGAAGCGGAGATCAGCCATGGGAATTTGCGATTTTCGAATTGCGATTTTCGATTGGATTTTTCATTCAGCACGGAGCGCGACCATGGGGTCGACCTGGGTGGCGCGCCGCGCCGGGATGAGACAGGCGATCAAGGAAACTCCGCCGAGGACGAGCGCCGTGCCGAGAAGAGTGGCGAGATGAAGCGCGGGCACGCCGAAGAGCACGCTTTGCATCGCCCTTCCAGCGAGCCAGGCGCCGATCAACCCGAGAACCGTCCCGGCGACGAGAAGACGCAGGCCTAACGAGAGGAATTGCGAACCGATCTGGCCTCGTTGCGCACCGAGCGCCATTCGGATGCCGATCTCGCGCGTGCGTTGAGCGACCGCGTAACTGAGCACTCCATAAGTTCCAATCGTCGCCAGGAGCAGCGCGACGCCGGCGAAAATTCCAGCGAGGAGCGCAGGCGACCGACGCGGGACAAGACTTTCCTCGACGCGCGTTTCCATCGAGCGGATACCACCGATCGCGAGATCAGGATGCGCGGCGCGGGCCAGTTTTCGCAGCGTCTCCGCAAACGCTTCCGGGCGCTGGCTCGTCCGCGCGACGACGAAAACGCTGCTGTCACCGGTACGATGGACGTAGGGCAGGTAAACCGCCCCCTGCCCCGGGGACTCTGTCAGCTCCATCTGTTTTACCGCGCCGACAACGCCGACGATTGTGAAGAGCTTTGCTTCCTCCGATTCGTTGCCACGAAAGACCTGCTGGCCGAGCGCGCCCCCGTTTGGCCAGTAACGCCGGGCCAAATCCTCATCGATCACGCAGGCGCGTTCCGGGCGGTGAGAATCCGCTGAGGTCAGGAAGCGCCCTTCGCGCAGCGGAATACCCAGCGCAGTGAAGTAATCACCGTCGACGCCGTAGGAATAATGACCGTGCACGGATTGGCCGGGCGGCGGCACATATCCCTTCGGTGTGATCGCGGCTTTGCCGCTATCCCCGCTCAGCGGGATATTCGTGATCGTTCCGACAGCGGCGATTCCGGGTTGCTGTTGGATGGAATCCAACAAGCGATCAACAGTCCCGACCGGGTCCTGCGACAGTTGCCACGTGAGAATGCACTCACCGGCGAGAACATGGTCGGCGCGAAAACCAGGAGACACCGCCATCACCTTTTTTAAGCTGAGCCCGAGCAGCGCGGCGCCGGCCAGCAAAACGAAGGCGAGCGCGATCTGCGCGACGATGAAGCCGTGGCGAAGGCGCTGGGTGGCGCGGTTGATCGTGCCAGAGCGCGATTCGGATTGGAGCGCGTTGGCCAGGTGGCTGCCGAGGTTAAACCACGCGATGGGTACCGCGATTACGATCCCGAGAACGACTGCGCTAATGAGGCCGATCGCCGCAAGTTCGCCATCGAAAACAATGTGGGCACCGAGCGGCAAGCGATTCGCACCAAGAACCTGGAGCAATTGAGTTCCCCACGCGCCCACTACCACGCCGAGCAATCCACCGGCGGCGGTGAGGAGGACAGTTTCGGTCAGCACTTGCCAAACGACATGTTGTCGGCTCGCACCCATTGACTGCCGGATCGCCATTTCTTTCGCCCGGCCACTCGCACGAATCAGGAGGAGGTTGATCAGATTAACCGCGCCGATGAGGAGAAGGAAAAACACGCCGCCTTGCATGAGCAGGAGGGTTGGACGGATAGAGCGGACGTGATGCGCGTGCAGCGAAACCACCGGCGAGCGAAAGCCAGCCTCGGCCATCGTTTTCGCTTCGGGATTGTCCGTCTCGACGGCGGCATTGTGCGCGTCGATCTGAGATTGCGCTTCGGCGATCGTCGCGCCTGGTTTCAAGCGCGCGATCATCTGAATGGCGCCACCGCCGGAATGGCGCTGGCTCGGCCCGCGTTTCTCCCCGCCCGTCTTGTAAGCCACATAAAGGGTGGCTTCTGAGGACAGATATCGGAAATCAGGAGGTAAGACGCCGACGATCGTTCGCGGGATGCCGTTCACGCGCAGATCGCGGCCGAGGACCTTCGGATCGGCATTGAGGCGTTGGCGCCAATAACCGTCTGTGACGATGACGACTCTCGCATCATCCCGCATGTCGGCTTCGGTGAAGGGGCGACCCATGACGGGCCCTACGCCAAGCGTAGTGAAAAATTCAGCCGACACGCGCATGATTTTTTCCTGCTCGGTCGAACCCTCTTCGCCAACCGGCTCCGGGCGGTAGAGAGAGATGGACAGGCTCGATAAGGCCGGAATGTTGCCGCGCCGCTCGTAGTAATTCGTAATCGACGAGCCATCATTCTCGACGCCGGCTTTCGGATAAGTGTTGTAGATCGTGACGAGCCGATCGGCGTCTGGGAAAGGCAACGGCCGGAGCAGAATGGAATTGATGACCGCGAAGATGGCGAGGTTCGCTCCAAGACAGATCGCGATCGTGGCGAGCGCCGTGAGCGTAAACGCCGGCGCTTTGCGGAATTGGCGAAAGGCGAAGCGCAGGTTGCTCATGGGGTCTCCCTTTGCGGACTCCACGTTCCCAAACTGTGTTTGGGAACGCAGTTGGTAAAAACTCTGTCTCGCCGCCGCGAGAAAACGGAGTTTTCAAGGCAACGGCATTCCCAAACAGAGTTTGGGAACGAAAATGAACGAAGGTTGTTCATGGTTAAGAGGTCGGAGGTCAGATGGATTTGCATGTCACTTGTCACACGTCACTCGTCACTTTCTTTCATTCCGCGCGGAGCGTAACCATCGGGTTTACCCGTGAAGCGCGGCGGGCCGGAATCCAGCAGGCGAAGAATGCCGCTCCGGCCAGCACCAGCGTAACGGCCCCGTAAATCAGGGGATCGTTCGCGCTCACGCCGAAGAGGACGCTGCGAATGAGACGCGAAAGAGCGAACGCTCCCGCGAACCCGAGGATCAATCCGCCGCCTAACAAGCGCATCCCCTCGCGCAGCATCATCGCGCGGATCTGGGCCGGCATCGCTCCCAGGGCCAGGCGCACTCCGATTTCGCGCATCCGCCTCAGACCGTTGAATGCCATCACGCCATAGAGACCAACGACCGCGAGGGTCAACGCGAGCAGAGCAAAACAAACCAGAAGGAAACTCATCAGGCGCGGTGTGGCCCACGTTTCTTCCACCCGTTCCTGCATGGTCTTGAACTCGAAGGCCGGTTGAGCCGCATCGAGCGACGCCACAATGTCGCGGACCGGTTTCTCGAGCGATTTCGGCGAGAGCGTCGTCCGGAGCAAAACCACCAGGCCGGTCTGGGGCATCTGGGTGATCGGGAGATAGGCCTGCGGCAACACCGTCGTTTCATCGAAGCCGTACACCTTCAGGTGCGGCACCACGCCCACGATGGTCCGGAATTCGACCGCACCGTCGCCGCCCGTATGCATGCGCAGCCGTTTGCCGACCGCCTCTTCGCCGGGGAAATAACGCTCCGCCAGCAACTGATCCACGATGATGGCCGGAGGCTGGTCTTTCGTGTCCCGCTCCTCAAAAGCGCGGCCTCGCAGGATTGGGGTGCGCATCGTTTGGAAATAAGCAGCCGTCACCACATTCATCTCGATGGAGGGCGACTTGCCCGGCGGCGGTTCCGGTGCGCCTTCCGGAACGAACGACGTCTGCCATCCGGTCATGAGCGGCGGATTGGAAGCAATCGCCGCGTTCTGCACGCCGGGAAGGGCCGAAATTCTCTCGAGCAACGCCTTGGAAAAATTCGCCTGCTTGGTTTCATCCGAATAAGTCGGCTCCGGCAAATCCACCCGGGCGGAAAGTAGCAAATGCGGATCGAACCCGAGCCCAAGCCCACGGGCGTTGGCAAAGCTTTTCATCACCAGGCCCGCCATGCTCAGCAGGATGAGCGTGAGCGCCACTTCACCCACGACGAGCAGGTCGCGCGAACGACGCGCCCCGGCGGAATCGGAGCTGCCGCGTCCGCCAGATTTCAGCGCGAGTTGGATATCGGCGCGCGAGGTATGCCAGGCGGGCCAGAGACCGAAAAGAATGCTGGTCACGACCGAAAGCCCCAAACTGAAAATCAGAACCCACCCGTTGAGCGAGAGGTTTTGGAACCGGGGCACGCCAGGAGGCGAAAGGGCGACGAGAAGATCGCGGCCCCATGCGGCCAGACCGAGTCCCAGCAAACCGCCCAACAGCGCGAGGACAAGACTCTCAATCAGGAGCTGACGGATAATATGCCAGCGCGAGGCGCCGACCGCAGCGCGAACCGCAAATTCCTGCGCGCGCGCCGCGCCCCGGGCCGCCAGAAGATTGGCGAGATTGGCGCAGGCGATTAGGAGCACCAGAGCAACTGCACCGAGCAACAAATTCAAACTGGTCCGATAATCCCCCACCTGATTCTCGAGCAGCGGGGTTATGGTCACGCTCACACTTGTGTTTGAGTCGGGATACTGTTTCGAAAGCCGGCCCGCTATTTCCTTCATCTCCGCGAGCGCTTTCTCGATCGTCAGGCCCGGCTTTAAGCGGCCCCAGCCGAACAAGCCGGGATGGTTATCGCGGGTCTGCCAGGCGGGGTTGTCAGTGCGGCGCATGATCGGAAACCAAACCTCCACCGTGCGTGGAGAGAACATCTCCGGCGGCATGACCCCAATTATGGTGTAGGGCTGGTTGCCAAAGTTCATGACGCGCCCGAGCACATTCGGGTCGCGCGAAAAGAGCCGCTGCCACAACCGGTCGCTGATGACCGCGACGAGCGGCCCCCCCACCCGGTCTTCCTCTTCCGTGAAAACGCGGCCCAGTTGCGGATTGAGCCCGATCACCTTGAAAAAATTCGCCGTGACCAAGCCACCACTGACTTGTTCCGGAGCGCGATTTTCGAGGCCGCTCAGGTTAAACGATTCCCGCCGGGAAAGGGCCAGGTTTTCGAAGACCGTGTTGTCCCGTTTCCAATCGACATAATCGGGAAACGAAACGGATATCTGGGGCTGGTTCGAGTCGGTTTCCGTGAGAATCGTGAGCCGGTCCGCTTCCGGATAAGGAAGCGGCTGGAGCAGGACCGCGTAGATGACGCTGAAGATCGCGGTGTTCGCGCCGATTCCGAGCGCGAGGGTGAGGATGGCGATGAGGGTGAACCCGGGCGACTTCCGAAGCTGGCGAAGCGCGAAGCGAAGGTCGTTCATGGGCAGAAATTCCGAATGCCGATTGCCGACTGCCGAGTGGCGAAGGAACAAAGCAATAGGACGACGCACGGCAGCCTTCGGGCTTCGTGCTTTGTCATTGATTCGAACTTCGTCATTCGGACTTCGTCATTTGAATCACTTCGAGACCACTTCTTTTCCGGCTGGCTTGATCGAAATGCTCCCGGCGCTGGTCCGAAGAACGAGCGACTTGCCGCCGCCGTTGATCTTTCCCCTCATCTGTTCGCGGTCGGTGCGAGTGCCGGTAACAGGCAGGTCGCTGGTCACGCGTCCGGAACTCGCTTCCGCTTCGACGTCCAGGCCCGCATCCGGCGGGACCGTCACTTCAATGCTGCCGGCGGACGTTTCCAAATTCACATCGCCCGGCACCGGCGATTTCAACCGCGCGGTAATCGAACCACCGGAGGTTCGCCCGGTTATTTTGCCGTTAATATTTTCGAAGGCGAGCCGGCCGCCGCTGGTTTCCACTTTCGCGTCGCCGCCAAAATTTCGCACCACGATCGATCCACCGGATGTCCGCGCCTCGAGCGAGCCGCTGCCGTCAATCGACTCAATCCGCCCGCCGCTGGTGTCCACCTTGACCGCGCCTTCACAGCCATTGAGCTCGATGCTCCCGCCGCTGGTTGTTGCGCCGGTTGGGCCTTTGAGATGGGTGAACTTCAACTTCCCGCCACTCGTGTCCGCACTCATCGTCCCGGTCAGCTCGGAACCGATGATCGATCCTCCCGCGGTCCGCAGCTCGGAATTGAAACTCTTCGGCACCCGCACGGTGTAACGCGCGTCCGTGTTGCAGCGCCCGGACCAATTCAGATTGCGATCCTTTTGCGAGCGCCGCGCGCGGACGGTCACCGTGTTTCCATCCTTGGTCACCGTCACCGGGGCGGCGGCCATGTATTCCTTTTCTCGCGCCTCGTTGTTCGAATCGATCTTGCGATGCGCTTCGACGACGACCTTGTCGTCCGCGCCGGCCGAGACCTCGATCGCGCCGAAATCGACATCGACGATGATTCTGCCGCCGGGCGCGGCGTCGAATGTTTCATGAATGTTATCCTCGGATAACGCAGAAGCCGTCGCCGCGGCGGCGATGAGCAGAAGAAGGGTGCGAGTGATCATAGTTTAGGACCCGGGTGCGTGAAAATTGGAGCGAAATAGCATTTCATTTTCACAGAATGACAGAGCTGCAGGGCAACCCTTTGCAGGCGGTATGCCACCCAGAAAACCGTTTCCTTAACCGTTGCGCTGGAATGGTTTACAGGAATCGATTGAATCAGATCCCGCGATAATTGTCCCGTCGTCGGGATTTCACCGTCCCATTTTCGAAACGAGCGGATCACGCGGTCGTTTGGCCACGCCGTAGCTTCTTAGCGAAGGCGGCTTTGCTCTGCCGATGCCATCGAAACCGGCGATTCTCCAATGGTAGGGCGAGACTCTGTCGAGCCGCAACGCCGCTGCTTAACCGACGGCTCGACAGAGTCTCGCCCTACCAAACCAGAAAGAAATCCGCGCCATCCGCGCGATCCGCGGTTAGCAGATTCGTTGTGCAGATTACTGGACGATGAGCGGTTGCTCGACGATTACCATTAAGGCTGATCAGGTCGCATGATTAAGATTGCCCAATTCGCTTCGCTCGCGCGCCGCACCGCTCTCATCACGCTGCTCGCTCTCGCAGCTTGCGGAAAGAAAACGCCGCCCCCGCCACCGCCGGCGGACGTGCTGGTCACGGAAGTGAAGCAGCGGGATGTGCCGATCTACAATGAGTATGTCGGCCAGCTGGATGCCTCGGTGAACGCCACCATTCAGGCCCGGGTGCAGGGTTATCTTGTTTCGCAGAATTATAAGGAAGGTCAGTTGATTAAAAAGGACGATGTCCTTTTCGAGATCGATCGACGGCCGTTCGCCGCGGCCCTAGCCCAGACGAAGGCGGCGTACCTCCAGGCCGATGCCGCCGCGAAACAGGCGGAAATGAATGCGCAGCGCGCGACGGATTTGTTCCAGCGCAAGGTCTCGAGTGAGCAGGAACGCGATAACGCGGTGCAGAGCGCCGTCGCGGCGCGCGCCCAGGCCGAAGCGCAGCAGGCCGGCGTCGAACAGGCCCAGCTGAATTTGGATTACACCACCATTCGCGCGCCGGTCGATGGAATCGCAGGATTGGTCCGCGTCCAGGTCGGCGATTTGATCAGCGCAGGCACCACCCTGACGACCGTGACCAAGGTCGACCCGGTCAAGGCCTACTTCACGGTGAGCGAGCAGCGTTTCTCCGAGTATTCGAGGCGCTATGCCGATCCCCAGGTGCGGATTGCGCATGAGAAAGAGCTGAGATTCGAATTGATCCTGGCCGATGGTACGACTTACCCCCATACCGGCGAATGGTTCGCGGCCGACAATCAAGTCGACGTCCGCACCGGTTCCATTCGGATCGCGGCCTCCTTTCCGAACCCGGGAAATATTCTCCGGCCCGGTCAATTCGCGCGCATTCGCGTGCTCTCCGAGGTGAAACCAAACGCGCTGCTCGTGCCGCAACGCGCGGTCGTCGAACTGCAGGGCACCACTCAGGTGGTTGTCATCGGCGCGGACAACAAGGCGCACATTCAGCCGGTGAAGATGGGCCGGCGCATCGACCACGAATGGATTGTCGAAGATGGCCTGAAGGCCGGCGATCGCATCGTGGTGGAAGGCGTGCAGAAAGCGCGGGAAGGCGCGCCGGTGAATCCGAAACCGTGGAGCCCGCCTTCACCCACACCCGCGTCGAGTCCTCGTTAGGCATGCGCGCGACTCCATAAGGATGTCGAAGTTCTTCATCAACCGCCCGATCGTCGCGATCGTCATCGCCATCCTGATGACGATCGTCGGGACGGTCACGATGATCCAACTGCCGATCGCGCAGTATCCCAACATCGTCCCACCCGAGATCCAGGTGCGCGCCAATTACACCGGTGCGGACGCGCAGACCATCGAGCAATCGGTCGCGACGCCGATCGAGCAGCAGATGAGCGGCGTCGACCGGAGCAACTACATCCAGTCAGTGAACGCGAATGGTTCGATTCGCATGACGGTGAATTTCGAGACCGGCACGGACCCAAACGTCGATCATATTCTTACGCAGATGCGGGTCAATCAGGCGACGTCGCAATTGCCCAGCGACGTCGTGAACGCGGGACTAACGGTGCAGAAGTCCACCACGGCGCCGTTGCTCCTGATCGCGTTGAACTCGCCGAAAGGCACCTACGACAATGTCTTTCTCGCGAACTACGGGAACATCAACCTGATCGACCAGATCACGCGCGTGCCGGGCATCTCCAACGTGCAAGTCTTCGGCGCCGGGCAGTACGCCATGCGTCTCTGGGTTAAACCGGATCAGCTCGCGAAGCTCAGCGTTACCGTCACCGACATCATCAACGCTCTGCGCGCGCAGAACACCGTGAACCCCGCGGGACAAATCGGCGGTGAGCCGGCGCCGCCGGGACAGGAATTCACTTACACCGTGCGCTCGCCCGGTCGCCTGACGAGCAGTGAAGAATTTGGCGAGATTGTGATCCGCGCGAATCCGGACGGTTCCCTCCTGCGATTGAAAGAAGTCGCGCGGATGGAGCTGGGCGCGCAGACCTACGCTTTAAGCGGGCGATTGGACGGCAAGTCAGCGGCGGTCCTGGCCTGCTATCAGCTTCCCGGCACCAACGCAATTCAGGCTGCCGAGGGTGTTAAAGCGCTAATGGCCCGCGTCTCGCAACAGTTTCCGGCAGACATGACCTACACTGTCTCGCTCGATACGACCCGCGCGGTTACCGAAGGGATGAACGAGATCGTGAAGACGCTGATTGAAGCGCTCCTGCTCGTGATCCTTGTGGTTTTCATTTTCCTCCAGGGCTGGCGCGCCACGCTGATTCCGCTTTGCGCCGTCCCCGTCTCGCTCATTGGGACCTTCATGCTTTTCCCGCTCTTCGGGTTCACCATCAACACGCTCACGCTCTTCGGACTTGTGCTCGCGATTGGCCTGGTGGTTGACGATGCGATCGTCGTCGTGGAAGCGGTCGAGCACCACATAGAGGAAGGGATGTCGCCGCACGACGCCACCGTGCGCGCGATGGAAGAAGTTTCGGGACCAGTGATCGGCATTGCTCTCGTCCTCTCGGCGGTCTTCATCCCGACCGCGTTCATTCCGGGAATTACCGGGCGCCTTTATCAGCAGTTCGCGGTGACGATTGCTGTTTCCGTCCTCCTCTCCGCGTTCAACGCGCTTACTTTGAGCCCGGCCCTTGCGGCCCTGCTCTTGCGGCCGCGCAAACCCGGGCGCGGCCCACTCGGCTGGTTCTTCGGCCACTTCAATCGTATCTTCGGTCGCACGACCGAGCGCTACGTGAGCACGTCGCGGCTTGCGATTCGGAAAGGAACGGTCAGCATGGCGCTGCTCGTCATCTTCGCCCTGTTCGCCGGGCTTTTCGGCTCGCGCTTGTCCTCCGGCTTCCTCCCCGAAGAAGACCAGGGCTACGTCTACGGCTCGCTGGCTTTGCCCTATGCCGCGTCTATGGAGCGCACGAGCGAGGCCGCGCGAAAAGTCGAGCAGGCGTTGCTGAACACTCCGGGCGTCGAGCACGTCACGACCGTGCTCGGTTTCAATCTGCTCAGTACCGTGCAAACAACTTTCAACGCGTTCTTCTTCATTGTCCTCAAGCCATGGAATGAACGAACCGCGCCCAACGAGCAATACGCCGCGCTCAAGCAGGCCATCAACCAAAAGCTCGGCGGACTGCCTGAAGGCGTCGGGTTCGCCTTCCCGCCGCCCGCGATTCCCGGCATCGGCACATCCGGCGGCGTCACCCTCATGCTCGAGGATCGGGCCGGGCGCGACCCGGCGTTTCTCGGCGAGAACGTAACCAAGTTTCTCGAAGCCGCGCGCAAACGGCCCGAGATCGCTTCGGCGTCGAGCACATTTCTTCCGTCCGTGCCGCAGGTCTTCATCGATGTCGATCGCGACAAGGTCCTGAAGCAGGGCGTCGACCTCACGCAGGTGAGCCAGACGTTACAGACATTCATGGGCGGGTATTTCGTGAATTATTTCAACCGCTTCGGCCGGCAATGGCAGGTCTTCGTGCAGGCCGAAGGCGAGTTCCGGACCAGGGCGGAAAACGTCGGCCTCTTCTACGTCCGCAATGCCAACAACGAAATGGTCCCGCTCAGCACCGTCACGAGTGTCCAGGCGCGCAGCGGGCCCGAATTCACGGTGCGCTTTAATCTGTATCGCGCGGCGCAGATCAACGCGACGGCAGCGTCCGGTTACAGCTCCCGCGAGGCCATGAACGCACTCGAACAAACCTTCACGGAAACAATGCCGGGCGAGATGGGCTATGACTACGCCGCGATCTCGTTCCAGGAAAAGAAAGCGCAGGAGGGCGTCTCGCCGGGTGTGATTTTCGGCATGTCGTTACTCTTCGTTTTCCTCATTCTCGCCGCACTCTACGAGAGTTGGTCGCTGCCGTTCAGCGTCTTGCTGGGCACACCCATTGCGGTCTTCGGCGCATTCGGGGCGCTCTGGGCCCGCGGCATGGAAAACAACATCTATGCGCAGATCGGCCTCGTCATGCTCATCGGTCTGGCCGCCAAAAACGCGATCCTGATCGTCGAATTTGCCAAGGTCGCCTACGAACGCGGGACGCCGTTAATCGAAGCCGCGTTGGAAGGCGCGCGCCTGCGTCTGCGCCCGATTATCATGACATCCTTCGCCTTCATCCTCGGTTGCGTGCCTCTCGCGCGCGCGTCAGGAGCGGGCGCCGTCGGACGGCGAATCATGGGGACCACAGTGATCGGCGGCATGCTCGCCGCTACTCTGATCGCGATATTCCTTATCCCGGTGATGTTCTATGTCATCGAGCGTCTTGCCGCTGGGCGGAAGCCGCCGGCCAGCGCCGAGGCCCCGGCGAAAGCATAACGGCATCGAAACGGAATCGTCTGTTCGACACATTCGTTTTCGTGCTCATGCTCGTGCTCGATTTCATCCCCGGGTTTGCCCGTGGTACGGCGAGACTCTGTCGAGCCGAAACGTAGCTCCCATCCACGGCTCGACAGAGTCTCGCCCTACCAAATCCAGAAGAAATCCGCGTCATCCCGAGCGGAGTCGAGGGATCCCGCCTTGTTACCTTTAAGCCTCGGCGACGGGGTCCCTCGACTTCGCTCGGGATGACAGGCTTTAAACTACCCGCTCAACCTTCCAGCCGGTATCCGAGGGTATGGACAGTGAGCAGATGCCGCGGCTCGGCCGGAGTATCTTCGATCTTTTGGCGGAGCTTCACGATCAACTGATCGAGGGTGCGGGTCGTGCCGTAATAATCGACGCCCCAGACTTCGTTGAGCAGGTTCTCGCGGGAAACGGCGTTGCCGCGTTCGCGGAAGAGCACGGACAAAACCTTTAATTCGCGGGGCGTCAGCTCGATCGCTTTGCCGCCGCGTTTTCCGCGCAGGGCTTTGCAATCGATCCGCACCTTGCCGAACGCGATCTCCATTGGCAGATCGCTTGCCGCCCCACCGGCCTGGGCCCGCCGCAGGAGCGCCTGCACCCGCGCCAGGAGCTCGCGCAGACTGAACGGCTTGGTCACGTAATCATCCGCACCCAGCTCCAGCCCGACCACTTTGTCGATCTCCTGACCTTTGGCGGAGAGCATCAGGATCGGGACCCGGTTTTTCGCGGCGCGAAGTTCGCGACACAAATCGAACCCGCTTTTTCCGGGCAACATGATGTCGAGAATGATGAGATCAGGTTTGTGCTGTTTCACCAGGGGCCCAGCCTGCGCACCATCACGGCAGTCGGTCACGTCGTAGCCTTCCGCGCGCAACGCATCGCACAACCCGAGCCGAATATGCGCATCATCCTCAACCACCAGCAGCCTCTTCTTCATTTCTGTTTCGTCCTCGTCCTCCTCCTCGTCCCCATCCTCGTGCTCGTGCTCGTGCTCATGCTCGTGCTCGGTCCCCTTCAATCGTCGTTAGCGGCAACCGCAAAGTCACATTACTCCCGCCGCCTTCGCGCGCCTGGTACGTAATCTCGCCGCCGTGCTCCTTCGCCAGGCGTTGGGCCAGGGTCAATCCCAGCCCGGAGCCTTGGATCCCGCTCGCAAGCGAATCGTGCGCCCGATAAAACGCCTCGAAGATTTTCGCTTCTTCGCCGGGCGGCACCCCGGAGCCTCGATCGAGCACACTCACGTGGACCGAATTTTCCGTCAGGTAACTGTGGATCTCGACCTCTTTCCTGTCGGTGCTGTATTTCTCGGCGTTCGATAACAGGTTCACGAGAATCTGCGCGAGCGCGTCTTCATTCCCGCGGACCGGATAAGGCGGCGGCGCGGCTTGCCAGCGGGTGTTGAATCCCTGTTCGCGCAAATGCAGCTCCTGGCCTTCCCAGGTTCGCGCGATGACTTCGTGCAAATCGAGCGGATGAAAATCGTACCGCTTCTGTTTCCGTTCGAGCCGGGCGAAATCGAGCACGTTGTTGATCAGGCGGGTGAGCCGCTCGGATTCCGCGACGATGATCCGCAGATATTGCGGCCGTTTCTCCTCGGTCGCGCTCCCGCTTTGCATCATCTCGGCAAACATCCGGATCGAAGTGAGCGGGGTCTTGAGCTCATGCGACACGTTGGAAACGAAATCCGT
Source organism: Verrucomicrobiota bacterium (assembly GCA_003218305.1). GTDB lineage: Bacteria > Verrucomicrobiota > Verrucomicrobiia > Chthoniobacterales > UBA10450 > AV80. Next base: position 62 of record QHMY01000195.1, on the reverse strand, counting down.
TTTCTTTTGCGCCAGCGCCATCTGGCGACGCGCATCCGCAAAGACCGCCCACCCGCCAAAAG